>DAOKYU010000003.1 GCA_035325995.1 Thermodesulfobacteriota bacterium
TTCAATATCGAGTCCTGCGCCGCCCTCTCAAATTTGATTTCCTTTGCTGCCATTTCGAAGATACCTCCTCAGAATTTTTTTATTCGATTACCGCGAGTATTTCATTTTCGGAAAGAATGACGTAATCGTCACCCTTGAAGCTTATCTCCGTACCGCTGTACTTCCCGAAAAGAACCTTGTCCCCCTTCTTGACATCGAGCTTCTTCGTCAACCCCGCCCCGAGCACCCAGCCGCTTCCGACCGCAACCACCTCGCCCTCCTGCGGCTTCTCGGCCGCCGAATCGGGGATAATGATCCCGCCCTTGGTGGTTTCCTGCGCTTCGACCCTCTTGATCAACACCTTTTCACGAATCGGTTTCACACCCATCTTCGAAAAACCTCCTGGATTTATATGTGTTAGGTAAATTTAAACCTTCCGGATAAAAAGCTAGGTATAAAATATGCACGAATCGATGCCTGTCAAGGGGGCAGGATCAAATACAACCGGGTCCGGGTAGAGTAAATTAATCAATAGATAGAGGGGAATTAGAGAAGCATAAGAGAAGCGGACTTCAGAATTTTTCCTCGAATGCGTTCTTTATGATCCTCGCCTCTCCCGTCCCGAGATCGACGGCGACCACGTCGAAGCGCATGGCCCCCTCGGCGTGTTTTACGGATTCCATATAGCTGTATGCGATTGAAATCAGGCGTTTCTGCTTCCATCCGGTTACGGATTCCTCGGGGAGGCCGAAGCCCTTCCCGCTCCTTGCCTTGACCTCGATAAAGCAAAGCACCCTGCCCCTGTCCTCGGCTATGACGTCTATCTCACCCAGCCGGCATCTCCAGTTCCTGGCTATTATTTTGTACTTTTCCCTCTGAAGGGCCCTGCAGGCAATGTCTTCCCCCCTTCGTCCCAGTGATTTTTTGTCGGCGGTCATTGCAGTCATTATCGATAAGTTGCGGGCGTCAGTCCCCGCCTTCGAGCTTCCCCTTTAGCTCCGCCAGCTTCGCCAGGGCGTCGAGCGGCGTCATCGAATTCGTATCGAGCGCCTTTATCTCCTCGATGACGGGATTCTCTTCTTTCGGGGCGGGCGCGGCCTCCGCCGCCGTGAAGAGATTCATCTGCCCCCCGAGTATGGACGTCCTTATGCCCGATTGCGATTTTTCGAGGTTCGACAATACCTTCTGCGCGCTTTTTATGACCACGTCGGGGACCCCTGCGAGCCTCGCGACCTGTATGCCGTAGCTGTGGCTCGCCGCCCCGGGTATCAGCTTCCGGAGAAACACTATTTTATCCCCGTTCTCCTTTACGTAAATGTTGTAATTCTTGGTCCTCCTGCGCGATATGGAGAGCCCCGTAAGCTCGTGGTAATGGGTCGCGAAAAGCGTCCTCGGCCCCCTGTCGTGAAGGTACTCGGCCACTGCCCACGCTATGCTCATCCCGTCGAAGGTGCTCGTCCCGCGCCCTATCTCGTCGAGTATGACGAGGCTCCTGTCCGTCGCGTGGCGGAGTATGTAGGCCGTCTCCACCATCTCGACCATGAACGTCGAGTGCCCCCTGGCGATGTTGTCCGACGCCCCCACCCTGGTGAACACCCTGTCCGATATGCCGACCCGGGCGTGCGTCGCGGGAACGAAGCTCCCCATCTGCGCCATAATCGCCGTAAGGGCCACCTGCCTTATCAGCGTCGATTTTCCGGCCATGTTCGGCCCCGTGATGAGCAGGAACTGGTTCTCGTGCGGGTCGAGCCTGACGTCGTTAGGGACGAACCTCTCACCGAGATCCATCCTTTCGACGACGGGATGCCGGCTGTTCTTTATGTCCATCACGGGCTCGTCCGTCATCTGCGGGCGGACGTAATTGTATCTTTCGGCCGCCTCCGCGAGGGCCGAATAACAGTCGAGCTCGCCGAGGAGCGCCGAGGTGCTCCTCACCCTGTCGGCCTCCGCGGCCACCTTCTTCCTGAGCCCCTCGAATATCTCGCCTTCGAGGGCAATCATCCTGTCCTCCGCGCCGAGTATCTTGTCCTCGTATTCCTTTAGCTCCTCCGTTATGTACCTCTCGGCGTTTGCGAGGGTCTGCCGCCGCGCGTACGTGTCGGGGACGGATGCGGCATTCGCCTTCGACACCTCTATGTAATAACCGAAGACGCGGTTATAGCTCACCTTGAGCGAGTTTATGCCCGTCGCCTTTCGCTCCTTCGCTTCGAGGTCGGCTATCCACTGCTTCCCGTCCCGCCTTATGGACCTTAGCTCGTCGAGCTCGGCGTTCACCCCCTCCTTTATTATCCCCCCCTCGCGCGACGTGAGCGGCGGGTCTTCGACGAGCGAAGACGCCAGAAGCCGGTGGAGGTCGGACAGGTCGTCGAGCCCCTCGCCTATGCCACGAACGGCTTCGAGCCCGGCTTCCGTAAGGAGCTTCTTTATGCCGGATATGTGAACGGACGAATCGCGGAGCGCCCCCAGGTCCCGGGGCCGCGCGGTCGATGTAGCTATCCTGCCTATGAGCCGCTCGATGTCGCTTATCTCGCGCATCTCGGCCGTAAGCGCGGTTCTTAGTGAAGTGTGCGACTTAAGCTCCTCGACTACGTCCAGCCTCCTTTCTATCGCCTTTATGTCCACGAGCGGATAATTTATCCATCGCCGGAGGAGCCGTCCCCCCATGCCCGTCATCGTCTCGTCGAGCACCCACAGGAGGGTGCCCCCCGTATCGCCGTTATTAGAGCGCGTGAGCTCTAGGTTCCGCTTCGTCGATTCGTCTATAAGGAGATATCCCGATTTCCCGTAAAACTCGGGGTCGTTAAGGGGCGGCATCTCTTCGAGCCGCGTGTCTCTAAGGTACTGAAGGAGCGCACCCGCGGCTGTAACCGCTTCGGGAACGCCTTCGAGGCCGTAGGGCTCGAGCGTCCTGGCCGAAAGGTGGTCGAGCAGAAGCTCCCGGCCCCGGTCGGGGTCCCAAACCCAGCTGTCGAGCCCGGTGATGAGAGGGTTCCCCGACCTTTTCAGTGCAGTCCCCGAAACCGGCGATTCTCCCTCGCCCACGTTCTCGAGGATTATCTCCCTCGGCTCCAGCCTGAATATCTCGTCCGTAAGGTCTTCCACCGAATCGAACGCGGACACCCTGAAAAGCCCCGTCGATATGTCGGTGTACGCGAGGCCGTAAACGCCGTCCCCGGCGTATACGCTTGCGAGGAAGTTATTGCACTTCGAGTCGAGGTTCTCGGAATCGAGTATGACGCCCGGGGTGAGAACCCTGACCACCTTTCTCTTGACGACGCCCTTCGCCGACTTCGGGTCCTCTATCTGCTCGCAGACAGCTACCTTGTGTCCGCTCTTTAAGAGCTTTGCGAGGTACGGCTCCGAGCTGTGGTGAGGGACGCCGCATAAAGGCACCGGGTTCTTGTCGTTCTTGTTCCGCGATGTGAGCGCTATTCCGAGGACCTTGGACGCCACCTTCGCGTCGTCGTAGAACATCTCGTAAAAATCCCCGAGCCGGAAGAATAGTATCGCGTCCGGGTACTCCCTCTTTAACGACATGTACTGTTTTAACATCGGGGTTTCGACGGGCATCGTGATGATTATATCAATTCGCCGGGAAACTCTCAATTTAAACGGGACGCCGAGGGAGGTATGGAGGAGAAGGCCTCCTTGCCCGCGGTCACGACAGGTGATAGATTAATCCCTTTCATGCGAAACACTCCCGGGCGGAAAGGCCGTCCGGTGGGAAAGCACAGAAACCAGCACCGAGGGGCCGAAATTGATAAAGCCGAATCCGTTTGTAGAAGATCTGATACCGTACGTACCGGGTAAACCCGTAGAAGAGCTCGAAAGGGAGCTCGGCATAACGGGCGCGATAAAGATAGCGTCCAACGAAAACCCGATAGGCCCCTCGCCGCTCGCAATGAAGGCTGCAATGGAGGCACTCTCCGGCGTAAACCGCTACCCGGACGGCGACGCGTTTTATCTCAAACACAAGCTCGCGGAATCGCTCGGCGTAAAGCCCGGGACGATAATATTCGGTAACGGCTCGAACGACGTCATCGACGTCGCGGCAAGGACGTTCCTCGGCCCCGGGGACGAGGCCGTCATGGGGGAGTACGCCTTCATCGTCTACCCTATAGTGACCAGGCTCGCGGGGGCGTCGGCGGTGATCTCGCCCATGCCGGGCTACACACACGACCTCAAGGACATCTACTCCCGCATCACGCCGAAAACGAAGGCCGTCTTCATAGCCAACCCTAATAACCCCACCGGGACGATGGTCGCAAAGGACGAGATGGAGTGGTTCCTCGATAAAATAGACGGGGACATACTCGTCGTAATCGACGAGGCCTACTTCGAATACGTGGACGACCCGTCCTACCCCGATTCGCTCGATTACGCGGGGCTCGGGAAATCGATCCTCACCGTGAGGACGTTCTCGAAAATCTACGGGCTTGCGGGAATGAGGCTCGGCTACGGCATCGGGCCCGAGGGCATGGTCTCGAACATGCACAAGGCGCGGCACCCCTTCAACACGAGCTCTTTGGCGCAGGCCGCCGCTATAGCGGCGCTTGACGACGCCGGGCACGTCCGGAAATCGAAGGAGATAAACAGTAAGGGGCTCGACTATTTGGGGGCGGAGCTCGGGAAGCTCGGCGTCGAGTACGCGCCCAGCCATGCGAATTTCGTATTGGTGAACCTGGGAGGCGACCCGATGCCCGTCTACAACGCCCTCTTGAGAGAAGGCGTCATAGTAAGGCCGGTCGGCATATACGGCCTCAAAACCTATTTGAGAGTATCCGTCGGGCTCCAGGAAGAAAACGAAAGATTCATCCGCGCATTTAAGAAAGTGTTGGGGAAATAATTAAAATGCAATTCGGCAAGGTGACAATCGTAGGACTCGGGCTCATAGGCGGCTCGCTGGCATGGGCGCTCAGGGAATCGGGCGGGGTGCGTACAGTGTGCGGGGTGGATTCGGACCCCGGCTCCGTTGACTACGCCGTAGAGACGGGCATCGTCGATGAGGGCTCGACCCACCCCGGAGAGGCCGTACCGGGGGCGGAAGTCATCGTCGCCGCGACATACGTCGGCGGCATCGCCGATACCGTGAAGTCGCTCATCCCGCATGCCGACGACGGCGCGCTGATAACCGACGTCGGGAGCGTAAAGGCGGGTATAGTGAGGGAGATAGAGGGCTTCATCCCCGCGCGCCTCGGGTTCGTCGGCGGGCACCCCATAGCGGGCACCGAGAATTCGGGCGTCAGGAACGCCGTCCTGGGCCTCTTTAGCGGAAAGAGATTCATCCTCACGCCCACCGCGAAAACACCGGAGGCCGCAAAGAAAAAGGTAAGGGCGCTGTGGAGGCTCGCAGGGAGCGACATATACGAAATGGACCCCGACTCCCACGACAGGATTTTCGGGTTCGTTAGCCACCTTCCCCACGCGGCGGCTTACGGGCTCGTGGACGCGATTCTTTCCTCCGGCGACCCGGACACGCTTCTCGATTTCGCCGGCGGCGGGCTCAGGGACTACACCCGCGTCGCGTCGAGCTCGCCCGAGATGTGGGCCGACATTATGACGGCCAACAGAGACAACGTGCTCGGGGCGCTACGGCAGTTGACGGCGTCCCTCTCGAAGATAGAAGCGGCGCTCGAAAAGGGCGACAGGGAAGAGCTCCTCAAAATATTCAACGCCGCCGCCGAAACCAAAAAAGACAGGATAAAATAGCGCCCGGGTTCTACGCGCCCGAGGGCTTCAGTCCCAGCCCTTTTATAATCTCCCCGGCTATGGATTCGGGGCTCCGCGAGGCGTCGACGACGAGCGCGTCCTCGGGCTCTTCGAGGTCCGCGAGCTGGCTTTCGAGGATCCCCGGCCCGGCGAAGTGGCCCTTTCTTCCCTCGAGCCTCTTTTCCACGAGCGAGGCGTCTCCCTTGAGGTATACGAAAGCGACGTCCGGGCGGCCGTCCCCGAGATAATCCCTGTACGACTGCTTGAGAGCGGAGCAGGCAAGGACCATATCGGCGTCCTGTGACCTTATGAGCCCCCGGAGCGCGGCCAGCCACGGGAGCCTGCCGGCGTCCGTGAGGGGAACCCCGGCCTTCATCTTTTCTATGTTGCCCTTCGGATGGAAGTCGTCGGCGTCGTAGAATCCCCAGCCGAGCATTTCGGCCAGGACTGCGCCGGCGGTAGTCTTTCCCACGCCCGAAACTCCCATGATAACGACGATCATAAGCCCGGTGTTACGGCATCGATCCCGGCCGGATCTTGATTTTGCCGGCGGCTAAAATATATTGCACTTGCAGGCCGTAACGAAAAAGGAAACCAGCATAAGTGCGGTTATTGTCAGATATAAACGCATTTTACCCGTCCTTAAATGAAGTACCGGCGGCCGGCGAGAGCTATATACCGAAGACAAGCCCGGCAGACATTCACCCGTCCCGGGAGGGCAATCGGGGAAATGCCTCGGGAGAACTCCCATGTTTACCTGGTTACGCCAGGCATGGAACGGGATTTATCCGATCCCGCAGCTGCATGCCGTTACGATAAATGCTGTAGCCAGAACTGCCAGTACGGTTATATATAAACGCATGAGGAACCTTCCGATAAAGTGTCTTATTTAAAAAATTATACTCGCTGGAGTGAATTATCAAAACAAAAATAAAGTGCGAAATGGCGGGAAAGGTGCTCAGCACCAGCCCGAGCCGGCGTCGAGCGCGGCCGTAAGCCCTTCGCGGAGGGGCTCGATACGCGCCTTGTAAGTCCTTACGTCCCTGACGTATCCGAGTGGATTTTTCTGCCAGAATAAAAACCTGTCGTATATGATCCTGAGGTTGTCTATCACCTCTTCGGAATCGAACAGCCAGCCGAAGTCGGTCTTCTCGGGATAAAATAGCATGAAGAACATGAGCTTCATCGTCACGTGCTCTTCGAGGTGCCTCGCGCTTCCGAAATCGCGGCGCATGAGATCGAACCATCCCGTGCGCGCCCAGCTATAGCCGCTCCCGAAGGCGTCCGCCATCCTGGGCTCGAGGCCGAGCCTGGAGCCGGCCTCTTTCCCGAGCTCCGAGAATACGCAGGCGGCCTCGCGCGTGAAGTAATCCTGCGAGTGTAGCCTTCTTTCCATGCCGAGGAGGTTACGGATGAGCCCCGGCTCGGTCTTAATGTAGCCGGCGAGATCGAAAGAACCCGTATCGCCGCAGGATACGAGCGAGACCGATATATTCTCCCACTCCCTCCTGGCTATCTGAAACGCTGAACGGATTTCCATATGTATAATCGTCGCCTACCGTGATTAAGAACCGGTTAAGGGCCTGTTAACCAAGGATTAATCCGTGCGGCCAAACGCATAACACACCGCTATTATTAATTAATTCCGAGCCACAGGACTTGCTCGGCAAAGGGATAGGCCATCCGGCAAATGAGCTTTCCCCTCACGAAAAGATATTGTAAAATTGGGAGGCGGAAGGGTGTTGCAATTAACTACGGTTTCATTATCTCTTCACACGATCTTAACAATACCCGTGTTTACTCCTACGCAGACTAACAATCCAAAGGAGGTATTCTTTAATGAATAAGCGAGGATTCTTAAAACACAGTATTGTGGCCGGCCTTACGGCAATTGCGGTTCTTATTACGGCCGACGCGGGGATTGCCGCCGAGACGGTAACCGTAGACCCGGCGATCCCTTCCTACTCGAAGACGAGCGGCGTATCGGGGAACATCAACAGCATAGGCTCCGACTCGATGAACAACCTCATGACGCTCTGGTGCGAGGGGTTCACGAAGAATTATCCCAACGTAAGGTGCCAGATCGAAGGCAAGGGTTCGAGCACCGCGCCCCCGGCCCTCATAGAAGGCACGGCGCAGTTCGGACCGATGTCCCGCCCGATGAAGGACACGGAGATCGACGGGTTCGAGAAGGCCTTCGGTTACAAGCCGACCGAAATCGCGACGTCCATAGACACGCTCGCGGTGTTCGTAAACAAGGACAACCCCATAGAATGCATTACGATCGAGCAGCTCGACCAGATATTCTCCAAGAACATGTCCTGCGGCGGCGCTGAAGACATCACCACGTGGGGGCAGCTCGGCGTTACGGGGCCGCTCGCCGGCTCGCCGATAAGCATGTACGGCAGAAACTCCGCATCCGGAACCTACGGATTCTTTAAGGAGCACGCACTCTGTAAAGGAGATTTCAAGGATTCCGTAAAAGAGCAGCCGGGCTCGGCTTCCGTCGTCCAGGGCGTTACCGAGGACAAGGCCGGGATCGGATACAGCGGAATCGGGTACATAACCTCCGGTGTAAAGCCGGTCAAGCTCGGCGAGACCGAAGCCGAATGCGCCGCGCCAAGCCTTGAAAACGTGACGAACGGGTCTTATCCTCTTGGCAGATATCTCTATCTTTACGTAAACAAGAAGCCGAACGAAGCGCTCGACCCGCTCCGCCTCGAGTTCTTGAAATTCGTCCTCAGCAAAGAGGGTCAGGAAGTTGTTATAAAAGACGGTTACCTCCCGATACCGGCCGGCGTAGAGGCCGAGCAGATAAAGATCATCGGCAACTGATTCCGGCTATGGAAGCAGGGATTACAATCAAGCTCGTCCGGACGGCCCAGACATGACAGCTCAAACCAGGTTGAAAAAGAAAGAAGGGTTACAAGCTTCCTCCGGTGTAAAACGGAGGAAGCTTGCCGACCGGATCGCGACGATAGTAGTAACGACGGGCGGCGTTGCCGTGATCCTCTGCATTATCGCCATTCTCGTCTTCATAGGCGTTGAAACCGTGCCGCTCTGGCAAGGTGTTAAATCGGAGCTCGCGAGCTCGTTCTTCCTTAAGGAATCCCCGGAACTTGCCTCATATTCCCTCGACAGTCCCGACGCGGCGGAGTTTCCGTTCCTGGTTTCGGGCATGGACGAATACAGAGAGATAGGATTCGTCGCGACGAAAGACGGCGGCCTTTATTTCCTGTCGCTGGAAAACGGGAAGGTAATAAAGAAAGAAGCGCTGCCGGGCCTCGGTGAGGCGGAGATAATCTCCAGCTACGTCTCCCAGAATAATAGCCTCTATGCCTTCGGGACGGACGACGGAAGGATCATACCGCTCCGGACGGGATACAAAGTCAGCTTCGAGGGTAACAACAGGATAATCACCCCCCGAGTCACGGAGGATACGATTCTCGAGGTCGCCGAATCGCCCCTCGCAAGAATCGCCTTCGAGGAAAACGACGACGAGACGGCTTCGGCCGGGGCCGCTTATACGGCCGGCGGCGAGCTCATATTAAAGACCGTCGCCAAGTCGAGGGGGCTGATCGGCGGCGGCAAGACAGAAGAAGCGTCGCATAATATCACACCGACCCTTAACGGCGGGAAGGTCACGGCGCTCGAAATAGACAAGTCCCTCCGGAATCTCTACGTCGGCACCGATAACGGAATGGTGTACAGGTACGGCATCGGGAACAGGCAAAACCCCGAGCTTCTCGAAACGCTCGACGCCACGGGCAACCGGCGCATCCCCGTAACCGCCCTCGGGTTTCTCCTCGGCGACCGCTCGCTGGTGGTCGGGGACGAGGCCGGGGACGTTTCGGTGTGGTTCGAGGTCGCGGACCCGGATTCACCGGGGGGGAAGGTCTTAAAGAAGGTACACGAGCTTCCGCCTTTCACGCTTCCGGTAAAGGACATAGTGCCCTCGTCGCGCGACCGGAGCTTTATCGCATCCGACAGCGGCGGGAACATCAATCTTTACCACGCGACTTCCGAGAAGAAGCTCGCGGAGTTAAAAACGGACGGGCCCCGGGTCAAGAGCCTCTCGTTCGCGCCCAAGGGGAACGGCATCCTGGCCGTGGACGGCGCGGGGAAGCTCTACGACTGGAACGTCAACAATCCCCACCCCGAAACGAGCATGAAGACACTTTTCGGGAAGATCTGGTACGAGGGGTACAGCAAACCCGAATATGTCTGGCAGTCCACCGGCGGGACGGACGACTTCGAGCCCAAGCTAAGCCTTACGCCCCTTGCGTTCGGTACGGTGAAGGGTGCGTTATACGCACTCCTGTTCGCGATCCCGCTCTCCATATTCGGCGCGATATGCGTTTCGCAGTTCATGCATCCCGCGCTCAGAAATACTATCAAGCCGGTGGTCGAGATCATGGCCGCCCTCCCGAGCGTCGTGCTCGGTTTCTTCGCGGGTCTCTGGCTCGCGCCTGTAATAGAAAAGATAATACCGGCGGTAATCATACTCCCGGTCGTGCTGACCCTGTTTACGCTCGCGAGCGTTTTCGGATGGCAGTACGTTCCAAGGGGAATCAAGGGCAGGTTCAAGGAGGGCTCGGAGCTCTTCTTCCTTATACCCGTCATTCTCCTGGGCGTTCTCGTGAGCCTCGGGCTCAACGTAGCGGCCGAAGGCGCGCTTTTCGGAGGGGATTATAAAACGTGGTTCTACGACGTCCTCGGAATGCAGTACGACCAGAGGAACTCGCTCATCGTGGGATTCGCCATGGGGTTCGCGGTTATTCCGATTATCTTCACCATATCGGAAGACGCCCTTTCCAGCGTTCCGAAACACCTCACGGCGGGTTCTCTCGCCCTCGGCGCGAACAGGTGGCAGACGGCGATAAGGGTCGTTCTTCCCACTGCGAGCCCGGGCATATTCTCGGCGGTGATGATAGGGCTCGGGAGGGCCATAGGCGAGACGATGATCGTCCTCATGGCCACTGGCAATACGCCCATTATGGACTGGAGCATATTCAACGGCTTCAGGGCGCTATCGGCGAACATAGCGGTCGAGATACCCGAAGCCCCGCACGGGGGGACGCTCTACAGGGTCCTCTTCCTGGCGGCGCTCTTATTGTTCTTCTTCACGTTCATAATCAACACGGCCGCCGAAATCGTCAGGCAGAGATTAAGAAAGAAATACGGTCAACTCTAATACACTCGTAAATTTTAACGCGCGGCAATGTCCGCCGGGGTTTAACAATGAACAAGTACTGGAAAAGCGGCGACCCTTTCGTATGGCTGACCGGAGTCGCGCTCATGTTCAGCCTTCTGATGATAGCGGGGCTCATGTATCTCATCGCGGCAAAGGGCCTCGGGTTCTTCTGGCCGTCCGATCTCGCGGAAGTGAAGCTCAAGGACGGCTCCGTCTTCCTCGGCGAGATCACCGGGCACGAAAAGGCAAAAGTTCACGGCCCCGAGGGTGAGGACGTCTTCGTCGAGCGCACCCAGCTCAAGATCGGCAACAGGGACATCTACGGCCTCGACTTCAAATGGATCGACGACAATAACATCGAAGACACTTCCTACCCGAAATACGCGGTCGCCCTCGAAAGAAGGGAATGGGGGAATATGTACGGCTTTATAAAGCAGATTTCCGAGGGCGGAAACGTCATATGCACGGGGAACGAGGGCTGCTGGCCGGTGCTCGAATCGCAGCTGCCCGTATACAGCCAAATATACGAAGAGATAAAGGGCATAGAAAAGGGCGCAATCGGGGGAATTAACAGGGAAATAGAGCACCTTCGCCTGGAAATCCGCGGCGAGGAGATGGGGAGCAAAAACGAGGAAAAGATAAGCCGGCTCGAAGCGCAGATTAAAGAGGAAGAGGCCAGGTACCGGGAGCAGGAAGAGAAACTTGCAAAGCTTTACTCCGAATTCGGCAAAGAGGTCGTAACCATAACGTCCGTCGACGGCAGGGACAAGGAAATGCCCCTCGGGAACATCGTCCGGGCGTACAGGCCGAATTCCCTGGGGTGGTTCGGGAAGGCCTCGCTTTATCTATCCAAGGTATGGGAGTTCGTCTCCGACGAGCCCAGGGAAGCCAACACCGAGGGGGGCGTATTCCCCGCCATATTCGGCACTATTTTAATGGTATTGATAATGAGCGTCGTCGTACTCCCCTTCGGCGTCCTCGCCGCGCTCTACTTAAGAGAGTACGCAAAGCAGGGGACGCTCGTCAGGATCGTGAGGATATGCGTCAACAACCTCGCGGGCGTTCCGTCCATAGTCTTCGGAGTGTTCGCGGTCGGGTTCTTCATATACGGCATGGGGAGCACCCTCGACAGCATATTCTTCAAGGAAGCGCTCCCGAACCCGACGTTCGGCACGGGCGGCATCCTGTGGGCCTCGCTTACGCTTGCGCTCCTTACAGTGCCGGTGGTAATCGTGGCGACCGAAGAAGGGCTCGCCGCGGTGTCTAAAGAGATACGCGACGGCTCTCTCGCACTCGGGGCGACAAAGTTCGAAACGACGTGGAAGATAGTCATTCCCAGCGCGATGCCCGCAATTCTCACGGGGCTTATTCTGGCCATCGCGAGGGCGACGGGAGAGGTTGCGCCGCTCATGATAACGGGCGTCGTCAAGCTCGCGCCGCAGCTCCCCGTGGACGGCTACTTCCCGTACCTGCATCTCGAAAGGAAGTTCATGCACCTCGGCTTTCACATATACGACGTCGGATTTCAGTCGCCGAACGTCGAGGCGGCGAAGCCCATGGTCTTCACCACGGCGCTTCTTCTCATAATAATAGTCGTTGTGCTTAACCTCGCTGCTATAATCATAAGGAACCGTCTGAGAAAGAAATACACTACCTCGGCAGTTTGATAAGTGTTATATTATTGAGTGCTCTGGGGGTAGATATTACGGAGGTCTGAGTCTTAATCATGGAGAATATACAGGAAACGATGGAGACTGGAGCAGAAGAACAGGTTATGTTTCACGGAGACCCAAAATCGAAGAAGTTTCAGGTCCCCGATCCGATAGTCGAAGTCAACGACGCCAATCTTTACTACGGCGAAAAGCATGCACTCAAAAGCATCTATATGGACATACCGAAAAACAAGGCCACGGCCTTCATCGGCCCTTCCGGATGCGGAAAGTCCACGCTCCTTCGCTGCTTTAACAGGCTTAACGACCTCGTCGACTCGGCGAGGGTCGAGGGCGAGATACTTATCGACGGGGAAAACATATACGACCCGAGCGTCGACATCACGGAGCTCAGGAAGAACGTTGGAATGGTCTTTCAAAAATCGAACCCGTTCCCGAAATCGATTTACGAGAACGTCGCCTACGGGGCGAGGATTGCCGGAGAGAACCGAAAATCGGTCCTCGACGAGGTAGTCGAGAAGAGCCTCAAGGGCGCCGCGCTCTGGGACGAGGTTCACGACAGGCTTCACGAAAGCGCGCTCGGGATGTCGGGCGGGCAGATGCAGAGGCTCTGCATAGCGAGGGCGATAGCCGTCGAGCCCGAGATACTCCTCATGGACGAGCCGTGCTCCGCGCTCGACCCGATAGCGACGGGCAAGATAGAAGACCTCATAACGGAGCTAAAGAAGAATTACACGATAGTAATAGTGACTCACAATATGCAGCAGGCGTCCCGCGTATCCGACTATACAGCCTTTATGTACCTAGGAGAGCTCATAGAGTACGACACCACCGAAACGATATTCCTTAACCCCAAATACAAGCAGACAGAAGATTACGTATCTGGAAAATTCGGATAATCGGACCCGGCTCTATTCATAATTTCCCTTCCGTGGAAGGGGACGCTGCTATATCTCACGGAGTGGAAACTATGTCCGGCGATGACAGGAAAAAGGTAATCTTTATTTGCACGCACAACTCGGCGCGCTCGCAAATGGCCGAAGGTATACTTAAAAGTTTGTACGGTGACAGGTTCGAGGTATATAGCGCCGGTACCGAGCCTTCGAGGGTAAACCCATATGCCATAAGGGCCATGGAGGAAATCGGGATAGACATATCGGGCCACAGCTCGAAGGCGATCGAAAAATTCCTGGGAAAGGAATTCGATTACGTAATCACGCTCTGCGGCAGCGCCGACGAGACGTGCCCCGCTTTTCCGGGCGGGGGCGGGAATCGACTCCACAGGGGGTTTCCCGATCCCTCTCGATTCAGGGGCAAGGACGAGGAGATACTCGCGGGCTTCAGAACAGTCAGGGACGAGATAAGAACCTGGCTTGAATCCGAGTTCGAGAAGAATTAACCTCTGGAGGACGGCACGGAAGGGGGTAGGGACAAGACATGATTAGACTCGAAGAAGAGATAAGCAAGCTCAAAAAGATGCTTTTCGAAATGGCCGCATCGGTCGAGGAGATGATCGCGAAGAGCATAAAGGCCCTCAAGGACCGGAACATGATAATGGCCGAAGAGGTCATAAAGGGCGACCAGAAGATAAACGAGATGGAAGTCGAAATAGACAACCAGTGCATAAGGATACTTGCGCTCTATCATCCCGAGGCCGCCGACCTCAGGACCGTCTCGATGATAATGAAGATAAACAACGACCTCGAAAGGATAGGCGACCACGCCGTCAACATCGCCGAGAAGACGATATACCTCGCCGACAAGCCGCCCGTAAAGCCGCTCATCGACATTCCGAAAATGGCCGACAAGGCGATACAGATGCTCCAGGAGTCTCTCGACGCGTTCGTGAACAAGGACGCCGAGCTCGCCGTGGAGGTGTGCAAGAAGGACGACGACGTCGATGCGCTCGAGCCCCAGATAGTCCGCGAGCTCGTTACCTACATGATCTCCGACCCGCAGACGATAGACCGCTCGCTCGCGCTCATACTCATCGCGCGCGAAATAGAGCGCGTGGCCGACCTCGCGACGAATATCGCCGAGGACACCTATTATATCGCGAGCGGGAAGATGCTGAAGCACCATTCGTTCGAAAAGAGCTAGCCCGCCGCCGGGTCCGGAAACCCTCCCAGCCGCGCCCTCGCCCCGCCGAGGACGGTCCCTTCTTGAAAAGCTCCGGCATGTGTATAAACTCTTAGCGTCTTTAATCCCCGGGAACGGCTGCATGCAGTTAAAAAATCTCTATCGATACGGAAAGGAGCACATGGCGCGGCACTACATCGAAAACCCGTCGCGCGAAACCTATCTCCTCCTCAGGAATTCCGGGGTTCTAAGGGACCTTACGGAGGTTTTCACGTCGCCCGAGATGGAACCCGAGCCCCGTAAGATAGAGAAATTCCACGAGCTCCTCGAAAGACGCATAAAGCACGAGCCCCTGGCCTATATCTCGGGAGAAAAGGAGTTTCACTCGAGGCCGTTCACGGTAAACGGGAGCGTCCTCATCCCGAGGCCGGAAACGGAGCTCCTCGTTGCGGAGGCCCTGGATATCGCCCGGGGGATGCACGAGCCCGCCATCCTGGACGTAGGCACCGGAAGCGGCTGCGTCGCCGTCACGCTCGCCTGCGAGCTCCCCGGCGCGAAGATATTCGCGTCCGACATATCGCCCGGGGCGCTTCATACAGCCCGGGGTAACGCGGAGAGACACACGGCCGCCGGGGCGGTGAGGTTCATTCTCGGGGACCTTACGGGGGCATTCGGCAATGGCTCGTTCGATATTGTAGTGTCGAATCCCCCCTACGTGAGCCCGGCGGAGTATGAAAGCCTCGACCCTTCGGTAAAAGACTACGAGCCCGGGCTCGCGCTCGTCTCGGAAGAGGACGGCCTCTCGCATATAAAGCGCATAATCCGCGACGCCGCCCGCATATTGAAGGAAGGCGGCTGGTGCATGGTAGAGGCGGGATACACGCAGTCGGCCCGCGTCCGGGCACTTTACGAAGGGGCGGGATTCGGGGATATTTCATCCGTCGAGGATATTTCCGGCATCGAGAGGGTAATAAAAGCAAGATGGAAAAGATAATAGTCGAAGGCGGGAAAAGGCTTCATGGGGAGATAAACGTAAGCGGCGCGAAAAACGCCGTCCTTCCCCTCATGGCAGCGTGCATACTCGCCCATGGGGAAAGCACGCTCAATAACGTCCCCGACCTCGCCGACGTCAGGACGATGGCCAGGCTCCTCCAGATAATGGGGGCCAGGGTCGAGTTCGAAAACGGCAGGATGTCCATAGACTCTTCCGGCATGAACAGCTGGGAAGCGCCGTACGATCTCGTAAAAACGATGAGGGCGTCCGTGCTCGTGCTCGGCCCGCTTACGGCAAGGTTCGGCAAGGCGCGCGTCTCTCTCCCGGGCGGATGCGCCATAGGGGAAAGGCCGATAGACCAGCACTTAAAGGGCCTCGCCATTTTGGGGGCCGACATAGAGATAGAAGAAGGATACGTCGAAGCCATAGCCCCTGTTTTAAAGGGCGGCATAATACCGTTCGACATTTCTACAGTCACGGGCACCGAGAACCTCATACTCTCGGCGGCTCTCGCCGAAGGAGAGACTATTCTCTTAAACGCCGCGTGCGAGCCCGAGGTGTCCGACCTCGCCAGCGCCCTTAACCAAATGGGGGCGGACATAACGGGAATCGGCAGCGACATAATAACCATAAGGGGAGTAAAAGAGCTTTCGCCGCTCAGGGACTACGACGTCATGCCCGACAGGATCGAGGCCGGGACTTACATGATCGCCGCCGTCGTCACGCGCGGCGACCTCCTCGTCAGGAACTGCAGGTTCGAGAACATGGGCGCTCTCATCGGGAAGCTCATAGAAGTAGGGGCGCGCGTAACGAGGGAGAGCGACGGAATCCGCGTAAGCTCCGGCGGTCAGGTCAGGAGCATAGACATAACGACGCTCCCCTACCCCGGGTTTCCGACCGACATGCAGGCTCAGATGATGACCCTCATGAGCACGGCCGACGGGCTCAGCGTCCTTACGGAAACGATATTCCCCCAGCGCTTCCTGCACGCGGGCGAGCTCAGGAGGATGGGGGCCGACATAAAGCTCGTCGGCAACAGCGCGGTCGTAAGGGGCGTGGGCGCCCTTAGCGGCGCGCCTACAATGGCCAGCGATCTCAGGGCCAGCGCGTCTTTGGTGCTCGCGGGTCTCGCCGCCGGTGGAAAGACGGAAATATCCAGGGTTTATCATCTGGACAGGGGTTACGACAAGCTCGACAGCAAGCTCGAAACACTCGGAGCCAGCATCTGGAGGGAAAAGGAATGATTACACTTGCGCTTGCCAGGGGGAGGCTCCTCGACGAAGAGGTTGCGCTCCTTACAAAAGCGGGATACCCCGTAGGGAATATGATAAAGGATTCGCGAAAGCTCATATTCGAGTACCCGAACCTCAACATGCGGATATTCATCATCCGCCCGACCGACATACCGTCCTACGTCGAATACGGCGCTGCCGACTGCGGCATCGTGGGCATGGATACGCTCATGGAAGAAGTCCACTCGCTCTACGAGCCGCTCGACCTCGGCATCGGGAAATGCAAGCTCGTGGTCGCGGCCCCGAACGGCTTTCAATACTCCACGACGAAATCGCTCCGGGTGGCCACGAAATACCCGCGGCTGACGAGGGAATATTTTTCGGGCAAGGGGATCGGCGCCGAGATAGTAAAGCTCTACGGCTCCGTCGAGCTCGCGCCCATAGTGGGCCTTTCCGACGTCATAGTCGACCTCACGGCAACGGGCGAGACGCTCAGGAAGAATAACCTCACGGAGCTCGAAACGATAGCCGAAATAACGGCGAGGCTGGTCGTGAACAGGGTCAGCATGAAGGTCAAGTCCGAAGAGATAAAAGAGCTCATCGTTAAGCTTAAGAAAGTGAGATAAGGCGCTCCGGGCCCGGTTTTCAAGGGCCCCGGGACGCCCGGCCGGGCCTCGAAGCCGTAGATACAACATCCCATCCCATCCAATCTTAAGGCCGGATTAAGACCCGCTCCCCCGGGTTAAAAAGAACTTCCATACTCCGGCGCTTTTCGTTAGACTTTACTTTTATGCCTTTTGCCCGAATCCGCCGCCCGCCCCGGCGCGGCGCGGCAACCAAAAGGAGAACCGCTATGGAAGCAAAAACCAAAATCCGCAGGCAGGAAAGCCCCGAAGAGAAAAGAAGATACGACAAAGCAGGCATTCCGGAGAGGGATTACCTTAGGGAAAGCTACAGGGCAGTGAGGGATTTCTCGCTCTTCCTGTCGGCCCCGCTCGAAACCGAGGACTTCGTCATACAGTCGATGCCCGACGCGAGCCCGACGAAATGGCACCTCGCGCACACGAGCTGGTTCTTCGAGACCTTCGTACTGTCGAAGGCGGTCAAGGGGTATAAATCGCCGAGCCCGCAGTACGCATACCTTTTCAATTCATACTACATACAGGCGGGGGAAAGGCATCTCCGCCCCAAGCGCGGGCTGATATCGCGGCCCACCGTCCGGGAAACGCTCGACTACAGGCGTCACGTGGACGAGCACATGATGCGCTTTTTCTCCGGGGCGAACGAGAAGGCATGGAAGGAGCTCGCGCCCTCCATCGAGATAGGAATACACCACGAGCAGCAGCACCAGGAGCTCATAGTCACCGACATCAAGCACGTGTTCTCCGAAAACCCGCTCCGCCCGGTTTACTCCGGCGGCGCCGAGAGAAAGGGCCCCCGAACGGACGTCCCGAACAAATGGGTCCCGTTCGACGGCGGTATCCACACCATAGGCCGCGAGGACGGCGGCTTCGGCTACGACAACGAATACCCGTCCCACAAGGTATATCTCGAGCCTTTCAAAATAAACTCGAGGCTCGTCACCAACCGCGAATACATGGAATTCATGGAGGACGGCGGCTACGGGAACGGCGCGCTATGGCTCTCCGAGGGCTGGGCGAAGATCCAGTCCACCGGGTGGAATGCGCCGTTCTACTGGGAAAGTGATGGGGATAAATGGCGTTATTTCACTCTCTCCGGCATGCGCGACGTCGACCCCGACGAGCCCGTCTGCCACGTTTCATACTTCGAGGCCGACGCCTTCGCCAGGTGGGCCGGCGCGAGGCTCCCGACGGAAGCCGAATGGGAAGTCGCCGCGGACGGCGTCCCCATCGAGGGGAATTTCGTCGAGGAAAAGGCGTTTCATCCCGTCCCTGCAAGCGCCCCGGGCAAGGGCCCGCTCATCCAGATGTACGGCGACGTCTGGGAGTGGACGCAGAGCGCATATGCGTCCTATCCCGGGTTCAAAACGCTCCCCGGCGCACTCGGAGAATATAACGGAAAGTTCATGTGTAACCAGCTCGTCCTCCGGGGCGGCTCGTGCGCGACGTCCGGGACGCATATAAGAAAGACGTACAGGAATTTCTTCCCGCCCGACGCGAGATGGCAGTTCATGGGTATAAGACTGGCCTCGGACGACGTATAATTATAGAGGCGGAGAATCCCGAACGGGTTTTTCTCCATCTTACGTATACAGGGCTATGAACAAGAACCTACTCAGAGTCGAAAAATACGAGCCGGAAGTCGAGGCCCTCATTGACGAGGTGGTGGAGGGTTTCGAATCCAGGCAGAAGCAGCTCCCCTGCAAGCTCTTCTACGACAAGGAGGGCTCTTCTCTCTTCGACGAGATTTGCACGCTCGACGAGTATTACCTCACCCGTACCGAGCGTGCGATAATGCGGGACAATATAGGCGCGATCGCGAATACGATCGGCAAAAACAGCCTTCTTATTGAGCTCGGGAGCGGGAGCAGCAGGAAAATCAGGCTCCTTCTGGATAACCTTAAGAACCCCTCCGGATACGTGCCGATAGATATATCCGAAGAGCACCTGGTAGATTCGGTAAAGTCGCTCGCCAACGATTATCCCGACCTCAGGATAAAACCCGTCTACGCCGACTACACCCGGCTCATCAAGTTCCCCGACTTCGATTTCCCCTATTCGCGTAAGGTCGTATATTATCCGGGCTCTACTATCGGCAACTTCTCCCCGCCGGCGGCGAGGCGCTTCATGAAGAACATCGCCAGGTGGAGCGGAAAGGGAAGCGGGCTTCTTATTGGCGTCGATCTCGTCAAGGACAAAGGGATCCTCGAAAGGGCGTATAACGACGGCAAGGGCGTCACCGCGAAATTCAATCTCAACATACTCAAGAGACTCAACCGCGAGATCGGAACGGATTTTAACCTCGGCAAATGGGAGCACCACGCCCATTACGATGCGTCCAAGAACCGGATTGAGATGCACTTAAAAAGCCTCGCCGACCAGATGGTGCACGTGAACGGCTCCGTTTTCGGCGTGAAAAAGGGCGAGACCATACTCACGGAATATTCCTACAAGTACACGCTCAAGGGGTTTAAGGAGCTCGTCTCCGATTCCTTCGCCGTAGAAGAGGTCTGGACGGACGTCGACATGAAGTTCAGCGTCCAGTACCTTACAGTTCTCTAAATCTTCCGAACAGAACTCGGAGCTGTTGAAAAGCCTATGAACGAGGAAAGGAAAGAAGGCGGACGCGAGTCCGTCCTGGATTATCCGGAGACGCCGCGCGTCGAAGAGACGCCCGTACACGTGGAGATATTCTTCAACGACGTACTCATCGCCGATTCCTCCGAGGTAAAGAGGGTCCTGGAAAAGGGACTCCCGCCCGTGTACTACATTCCCGCCGAAGACGTAGAGATGAAATACCTCTCGAAGAGCGGGAAGACCTCTCACTGCAAGTGGAAGGGCGAGGCCTCCTACTATAACGTCCGGGTTCACGACGCGGAAGCCGTGCACTCGGCCTGGTCTTACGAGGATCCGAAACCGGGCTATGGGGATATAAGTGGCTACATTGCTTTTTATTCCGAGCCCATGCAGGCGTGCTACGTCGACGGCGAGCTCGTCGAACGCCATCCCCCCGAAACAGGCGGCTGGCTAATCCCCGGAATACTGGACGCGCGCGGCGGTAATTGAAACCCCGCCTGCGCCGTGCAATCGTCGAATCCGCTTCCTTTGTTTCAGCATCCTCGCCCCCCGGGCGGACGCCGCTCCCGCAGCCTGTTAATATCGATTTCAATATGTTATATATTAAACAGATGCGGCAACAACCAGTTGAATTTCGTACCGGCCGGACAATTCACGGATCGATACCGGCAGTCTTTCTTACACTCATCCTGCTTGCGGCGGCATTTCCCACATCGGCGGCAAACGAGCAGGAATATATCGACTACGCCAACAGCGTCGCGCCCACGGCTAACAGCTTAAGCCATCTTCTCATGTCTCTATCCGAGATATCCCAGGAAATCGCGCAGCTTGACAGCACAAACTGTAAAGCAATCATTAATTTTCATGAGGATTTTTTCAAAAGCACATTAACCTATTATCAAGGCCTGAGACCGCCCGCCGGGTTAAATAAAGTTCACGATAAGCTTGTTACCGCGATGAATAAATTCATCACTTCCCTAGGCTACTTCAACCGTTTCTGCACTTCGCGCGATACAATAGACATTAATACTGCAACAAAATACATGTCTCAGGGAAGTAGTTTAATGTTTGAAGCCGCAGAGGAAACAAAAAAATTCTCGGATAATCCACAATTCGATTGAGCGAGTTACTAATGGACTTCGAAGCGATACCGGGTGTGCGGCGCCTCTTCAATACGAGCTGAAGTCGAGCGCCATGCTGAGCCCCCTTATCGTCACCTTGGCCTTTTTGAGTGCGTCGTTTGTGTTTTCGAAAACAAATTCCGTCTTGAATTCGAAGCCGCTCGCGCCAGCTTCGGGCCCCGCGTTGTCCAGGTAATAAAGGTAAGTGTACTTAAACGTCTCCCCCGACTCTTCGATCTTGTACGGCTTCCCGAGTGTCTCGGTTATGTATTCGAGCTTCGGGATCTCGTCGGGGCCGGCTCCCCTGAACTCCGTGCTCGCGCTTTTGCTGAACTTGTTCACCTCGGCGTTTCCCATCGAGGCGAACATCCTCTTTAAAACCGGGACGGATAGGTATTTCAGAAAACGCTCCGGAAACACGACCTCCGTCAGCATTCCCTCCTCCATCGTCATAAGGAGCGGGATGTCGAACTCGCCGTTTTCGTCGTCGGCCGAGATATGCTGCTTTTTCAGTATGTAGGTCCAGAGCTCGGATTCCTCCCCTTCCCTCTTCGTCGTGGGGCCGTTCTTCATGAGCCATATTATGTCGTCCGATTCGAGAACGGGATTAAGGAATGTGAGCGTGAGTCCGCCTTCGTCGCCCAGCTCGAAATTGCGGTCGAAATCCCGGAACTGATTCTGCACCTTGTAAAGCCTCGTGAAAACGCACCCGGACACGAACAGTAAAAGCACCAGCGCCGTCAGCCTGAAGAAGATTCGGTTCGGATTCATTTTGTGTATACCCCACGGGAATGACACGAACGGTATGCCATCATTAAAATATACCGGAACATGCGGGTCAGGGGTTATACGGGACTGCACTTCAAAACGGGCTGAAAACAGAAAAACGGGAGTATTTCTCAGTTAAGAAATACTCCCGTTCTCTTAAAGGAGGATGGAGGATGATTTTTAAGTATGCCGTTTAACTTTAGTTATAAAAGTAAAGTATTGCACTTTAAATGTCAAGGGATTATTTCGCATAATTTATCCGATTTGTAAAGGGACTATCCAATTTTCCGATAACACGCTACAATCATTGCGATATTTCCCACGACAAATGTCATCTTTTTTATAATAAATATGTCGTTTTTGAACGATAATTCATTAAGATTTTCATAAAAAGGAATTTCGGCATGCAGTCGAAACAGGCGATATTACGGCTTGGCGGACCCGGCGATTGATAATTCCTCAGCATCGATTACATTGTTTTCAGGGGTAAAATGCCAATGAATTCACTCACCCTGCTCTCTCCTGCAAAAATAAACCTGACACTCGAAGTCCTCCGGCGCCGCGAGGACGGCTACCACGAAATAAGGTCCATAGTACAGCCGATAGACCTTTTCGACGAGGTTAGGCTCGAGCCCGCCCGCGGAGAAGACATAGAGCTCTCCGCGAGCGGCATGGAGGTCCCCTCCGGCGAGGACAACCTGGCCTGGAAGGCGGCGGCGCTCTACTTCAAGGAAAGCGGCGTCGACGCCGGGGTAAAGATAGAGCTCAGGAAAAAAATCCCGGCCGGCTCGGGGCTCGGGGGCGGTAGCGGCAACGCGGCCGCCGTGCTCACCGGGCTCAACAAAATGTACGGCGCGTTTACGGACGACGAGCTTATCCAGATGTCCCCCGTCCTCGGGGCGGACGTGCCCCTCTTCATACGTCCGATGACGGCGCTCGTCGAAGGCATCGGCGAGAAGCTGACGCCACTCCGGGGCTTTCCGCTCTTTTACTACGTCATACTCTGCCCGAACGTCAACGTCTCGACGGCCATGGTGTACAGAAAATGGGACGAGCTGCACGAAGGCAAGGGCGGCGAGGCGCGCGAGGACGCCGACATCGGGAAAACCATCGAAACGTTCAAGAATCTCGAAGAAGGCTTTTCCCTCAGAAACGACCTCGAAGCCCCCGCGGACGAGCTCTATCCCGAGATAAAGGCGTTCAGGGAGATACTCTCGTCGCTCGACGCGAAAGACGTCAGGATGACGGGGAGCGGCGGGGCGGTATTCGCCGTCTTCAAGGACGAGGCCAAGGCCCAGGTGCTCTACGAGTACCTCAAAACCAGCCCGACGTTCAGGGTCTTCATGGTGAAGGGGATAAAGGGAAGGCACAGGCTTATCTGACCCCGCCCACGCCCGGAATTCCGGGGATTGTGTAGAATAGAGCTATTGCAACCGCATCAAGGAGGACCGCCCGTGATTTACTCCCTCGGAGACAGAAAGGTCGAAATAAAAGGCGATGATTTCTACATAGCCGACAGCGCCGTCGTCATAGGCTCTGTCGTGCTTCACAATAACGTAAGCATATGGTTTAACGCCGTAGTGAGAGGCGACAACGACCCGATAACCATTTACGAGGACACCAACATCCAGGACGGCGTCGTTATCCACACCGACGACGGCGTCCCGACGACCGTCGGTAAAGGCGTCACCGTCGGCCACAAGGTCATGCTCCACGGATGCACGATCGGCGACAACAGCCTAATCGGGATAAACGCCGTCGTGCTCAACAACGCTCGTATCGGGAAGAACTGCATAATCGGCGCGAACTGCCTCATAACACAGGGAAAGGATATACCCGACAATTCGATGGTCATGGGCTCCCCCGGAAAGGTCGTGAGAGAAGTCACCCCCGAGGAGATAGAAGGCCTCAGGTTCTCGGCGGAGCACTACGTCGCCAACTTCAAGCGCTTTAAAAAAGAGCTCAAGAGAGAAGATTAATCCCGCTCATATACGTGGCCGCTGGGAGACGCTCCGCTTTGCGCAGCCGATCGTCGATACGCCGCCTACCTGCGTTCGGTGGCCATGACGAGCGTCCAGTAGAGCGTCGAGCGGCCCTGATAATTACCCCTCGCCATGCCTACACCCAGCTCGCGGAGGTCGGGGTGCATGATGACGTCGCAGTGGCCCGGTGAATCTATCCAGTTCTGAATTACGACCGAGCTGTTTTCGAGGCCGACGAGTATATTCTCGCCCCACGCGGCGGGCTGGTAGCCTTCCGCGATGAGCCTGTCCCCGGCGTTCGAGCCGTCCGTGCCGATGTGATCGAAGTACTGATTCTCCACCATGTCTATGGAATGCGAAAGCGCTGACGCCTCTATCCTGTCGTCCCACGTTACGGGCGGCGCTGCGGGAAAGAAATCGTCGCCGCAGAACCTGTCCTCCGAGCGCGCCTCGTTAACCAGGAAAAGCATGGTCGCTTCGATTTCGTCCGGGGGAGGATCGTTCCCGGGGTCCGAGCCCCCGCCGCCGCCTCCGCCGGTGCTGTCACACGAGGCAAGCATGATAATAAAAAGAACCAGGATAGCGTTTATCGTGAATGATTTTCTGATGGAAATCCTCCTCTCCCGCAATATACATCCGCCGGGAACGGCTTTCGAGCGGTAACCGGCCCGGAGTTATCTAATTATACCTCCCGCCGGGGATTTTTCTCCCTTCACCCGCCGGATTTATAGCCGGATTTTTGATTTCGTGTAATCTTATGATAGATTAGTTGTCCTCTTGAATGTGGCCCCTTCGTCTAGCCTGGTCCAGGACGTAGCCCTCTCAAGGCTAAAACACGGGTTCAAATCCCGTAGGGGCTACCAATAGTCAGAGGGAGTTACAGCGGTTTCTCCGGCGACTCCTTTTCGTGATCACTCGGATGGTCCCTAATCGAGTCAAAATTCCCTAAATCTCTGTTGCCCTGACGACGCTCTCTTGAGGGCGAGAGTACCTCTCCCCGATGCCTTCGTCCCGGTCTCGGCTGCCTGGGCGCATACGCTGTCCGCTCCCCGCTAAACCTGGTCCTCTTCATGGCGAAATACCTCCTGTTTGAATAAGTTATTTTGCCGGATTCCTCTACTTCTAACCGGCCCGGTCCTCGGGGAGAGGGTTACCGGCTGAAGCGTGCGGATGGATTGAATCCTGAGACTTTACAAGCAAAGTCCAATATGTAAGATATTGAGTGAGCACCCGCTCAGTATTAACACATGTCAGGCTGAGACAAATAACTACAAACACTGACAAGAATTTCTCGATATTCGAATCTGCCTTCAGGTCGTTTTTTATCTTGGCTATGGTGTCATCTTTGTTCTATATGACATTGTGGACGGCTATATATACATTCAATCTCAAACTGAATTTTGAAAAAGTGGCGCCCACTATATGGCACGCGCATGAGATGCTGTTTGGTTATGCAGTTGCGGTAATAGCAGGTTTCATTTTAACGATAGAGAAATACAGATTTGGTGCGATCATAAGCAAGGAATCTGCTCTTATTTTATTAATAATTATCTGGATACTCGCAAGAATTTTCATCTCGCTGACATTAATTACCGATATTTCATGGAAGATAGGGGCTTTCCTCGACTGCCTGTTCATTCTGATTCTAACCATAAGAATATCGTATCCGATAATGAAAGGGAAAGATCGGAAAAAAGCAGGGCTTGGTTTTCACTTGGCCCTCTTAACCGTGAGCAACGTCGTATTCTACCTCGGCGTGTTTGGTGTGTTGTCATACGGTCAGTACTGGGGTACATACTCGGCTTTATTTCTGGTCATATCCTTAATTCTATTCATGGGGCGAATGATGATTCCTCTATTCATAAGGAGTGGACTCGATTTCAGGTTCGAGCCCAGGAATTGGAGGATCATCGATACTCTGAGCCTTTTCTTCTTCGTTGTATTTTTCATCTTGAAGGTCTTTTTTACGAATGTAAGACTTTTACCGATCGTTTCAGGATTACTCGCTTTGATTTATACAGTCAGATTGTATGGATGGTACTCGAACAGGATATGGGAGAAACCGACGCTCTGGGTCTTGTTCGTTGCTTACACCTGGATTGTCATCGGGTTCGGTCTTCAATTCCTTTCTTCGTATTTCAATATATCCGACTTAATAGTGGTTCACAGCTTCACGTATGGCGCGATCGGCATGATGACAATCGGATTTATGTGTCACTTTATACTGGGGCATACGGGGAGGAACCTGCTTGTGCCGCCGAAGATTGCATTCTGGATTTTTATAGTCATGCTCGGGGGAGCTGTCGTAAGAGTCTTCTTTCCTATACTCGACAGCGGCAACTACTCGCTCTGGATCGCTATTTCACAAACTCTGTGGATTCTATCATTCCTTGCCTTTGCGATAACCTTCCTGCCAATGCTACTGGAACCCAGAATCGAGACGAAGATGTGAATTTCGAATGCTGCGGAAAACTACGTCGCCGCTATGCCGCTATATTGGACAGCCGATGAATCCGCATGCCGAGCTCCCCGTAAATAGACGCCTGTTTGGCAATTCGCAAAAAAAGAGATGCATAAGCGGCTTAATATTTCAAAATTGTTTTAACCTCATGGGAATTAGCAGATCGGTTTGAATATACCCCGGGAGAACTAAATCCCTAAAGTTTTTTATCGGCATTGCTAGATACTGTCTGTATAGAAGCTTTTCGTTCCTCCCGCATTCACCGCTTCTTCAAGCCGGTTTAGTGCATGAATATAAGCAGCGGTTCTAATAGAAACCGATTCTCGTTGTGAAACTTCCAACACGTTCTTTGTTTCCTGCACCATCTTTTGTTTCAAACGCTTGTTTACTTTCCCCAGTGTCCAGTAGTGCCCGGTTCGGTTTTGTATCCATTCAAAATAACTCACCGTTACGCCCCCGGCGTTGGCTAATATATCGGGAATGATAATTACCCCGTTTTCCTCTAGTATCTCATCAGCGCCGGAAGCGATTGGCCCGTTCGCCACTTCAAAAACGTATTTTGCTTTTACTGCATTGGCGTTGGCTTCGGTAATCTGATTTTCTAAAGCCGCCGGAATAAGCATATCAACATCCAGCGCCAGCAATTCTTCGTTGTTTAGCGTTTGATGCTCAAGGATATTGCAAACGGAATCTTCACAGTAAACGGACTTAAGATCACGAGTTGCATTTTTATATTTTCTAACACTAGGAATATCCAGGCCGCTCTCCGAGTATATGGCTCCTTTTGAATCACTGACCGCGACAATTTTGTAACCTGCTTTAAACAATAATTCAGCCAAAATCGAGCCGGCATTCCCAAATCCCTGGATTGCAACCGTTAACGAATCCTTTTTGCAGTTTTGTTCTTTCATCAGGGTTTGAATAACAAAAAACGACCCCATCGCCGTAGCGGTATCCCGTCCAACGCTACCCCCCATGCTCAAAGGTTTTCCGGTGATAACGGCCGGAGTAATTTTCCTGTGGATTATGCTATATTGATCCATCATCCAGCCCATAATCATCTGGTTTGTGTAAACATCCGGCGCCGGTACATCTACATCCGGACCGATAAAATCAGCCACTGCGTTTATATAGCCGCGGCTTAATCTCTCCAGTTCGAATTTTGAAATGCTCTTCGGGTCTACCGTTACGCCCCCCTTCCCTCCACCAAAAGGCAAGTTTAAAACAGCACATTTTAAAGTCATCAAATAGGCAAGCAGCTCGACTTCCTCGATCGAAACATCAGGGTGGAATCTGATCCCCCCTTTCGCCGGCCCTCTGGAATTATTGTAAATTACTCGATACCCTTGAAAATTCTTCAAATCCCCATTATCCATACGCACGGGTATAGAAACCTTTAAACTCGATTTGGGATATTTCAGGCGTTCCACGGTATCATCCGAAATCCTAGTGTGGCTTAAAGCTTCCATTAGCCTTTTAAACTTTGTGTCCATTAATTCCCCCGCTACTTTTTAATGTCTCAAACCTGAAACCGAGTAAATTTTGAGCTTGCTCATTAAACGTTTCACAACTATTCCCTCACGACGCCTAAGTTAGTGAAATCGAACATGTAATGTAACCATTACTACGTGTTGTAAAGGAATACTCACGAAATGCCCTATTGGCTGTTCCGGAATGTAGTACCTTTCGGCTGTTTCGTAGACATTTAGTGCATAGGTATCTTTCGCCAGGAATCCGGCCTATAAATAGTATTATAGGGGACAGGTTGGTTTGGACAAGGTTTTGTTCTTTTGAATGAAGGACACGCCGCCATTCCAAGTAAAATCAAGAACCGGCGAGAGCTTACATAGGACCTATGAATTCCTGATTTTCTCATGCGAAAACGAAGCGCGCCGGGTGCATACCGGGAATCCCGGCCGCTCCATTATTACCTTCCATCGTCCAATCGGTCCGGTTGAGAACACACATTAAATCGCCCTCTCAAGGCTACTAAAATACTGGTTCAAATCCCGTAGGGGCTACCCAGATACCGTCTGTAGCTATAAAAATCCCCCACCGTATTTTCATTCCAAATGTTTGCGTCCTTATAACATTCTTTTCATCGGTTCCAGAGGCAGAGCATCGCTTCAGTAGACAAGCAGCATGTGTCCGAAAAGTCTTCCATTAAAATATCACGATTCCGGAATTCGGACGTATATTTAATGGACAGAATGCCGGAGGCAGCATGAAGAGGATGAAAGCAGCGAAAATAATATTAATTTATCTCCTTACCCCGTTGATCCTGTTGTCGATGTACGGAGGATGCGGAGGGTCCGGAGGCGGCCCTCAGCCTACGCCCGCGCCTACACCGACTCCCCAGCCGACCCCCCGGCCCGGCGCCTGTAATTCACCCGCGCTGGACACCCCCTACGTCGACGGAACGACGGAAGAGTTCTATTCCTTCACGCAGACCGGGAGCACACTCGACACCAGGCTCTTTTCAGACGGCTCTACGGTGTTCGTCATCGTAAACGACGGTTCATCCATATTCGGCTTCAGGGGGATTCCGACAGGGGCAGGAACTTCGTGCGAGCTCTTCTCGGCGTCGGTGGATTACGACATGGACGGGGCGTTCGACGAAACCGCCGAGAGCTTCGCCAGCGCTTGCCTCAGGCTCCGGAACGGCTCCGAATTCACGTTTATAGACGGGCCGGGCCGTGTGAACGCCCCACAGCAGTTCGAAAACGGCATGCTGCTCCTCTACAACCAGGTCGCCTTCTTCAACATCTCCGAGCCGCTCGACTGCGGCAGCATCGACCCTGTCGAGGGGAGCGGCATTTACGAATCCCTCCTCTCCGAGCTCGAAGCGCAGGGCAACACCCTCTGACCGCCAGGAATGCGAGGTGTTTCTGCGATTTCTCCGTTTAATTCGTGCACTTCCGGCGGCGCTCCGCAGCCAACGTATCGCTACATCCTCACGTGCGGGCACAATAGTGGCGCAAGATTACGGGGACACAACCAATAGAGTCCGCTCCTTCCGCGCGTGTTCCATCCCGGAAGAAAAGAAATAAAAAAAGCCCGGGGAGTATCCACCCGGGCCTCATTGTTTTCGTAGTTAATAACGTCTGATGTCTGTCAGAATCCGAGATCGGCGCAGGTCGTTTCGGGATGGAACACGGCCGTCCAGCCCGCCCCCGCGGGAAGAGGTACGTTGGTGGGCGTGGCCCTCAATGCAATCGTATCCCCCTCCACGAAATCCACACAGTTTACCGTATCGCTGCAGGTGTTCTGCCCCGTCCCGATCTGGCATGTGACCAGTCTATCGGATCCGGACTTCCATACGAAGAAATCGTAGTGCCCTATGACCATGCTCACGTTAGACCTGGTGCGCACATTCAAATTCGTTACCGCGCCGGAGGCCGGCATGGTAACTTCAACATCGGACGCGGCGCCTATCATGCCGTAGAACATCGGGATAAAAACCTGCTCTAACGGAAGCAGAGTCAGCACGCCCGTCGAGCCGCCGATTATCTGCACGGCCGGACCGGCAGGTCCCTCGGGTCCTTCTTCGCCCTGTTCGCCCTGCTCTCCCGGAGGCCCGGGAACCCCCTGCTGGCCCTGCGGACCAGGAGGTCCCGCCGGTCCCTGTGCGCCCTGGGGCCTGGGAGGCCCTTGCTGGCCCTGAGGTCCCTGTGGTCCGGGGGGTCCTGCCGGTCCCCGCGGCCCCGCCGGGCCCTGCTCTCCCAAAATAACATCGAGCGGCGTTTCGAACTCAAGGCAGTCCTCGTTGTCGCCCCTGTAAGTCACTATCTGCATAAAATCGTTAACCACGCAGAACGTGATTTTCTCCGCCGCGGCGGCGCTGCCCGCGGTCAGTATTAATACGAGGGATATAACAAATTTGTTCATGGCTCCTCCCTGTCCTCACTTTACATATAACTTTGGTACCGCGATGCCTACATTCGCCGGATTAACGTTGCCCTTATTATTGCGCCGTTTTTACGGAAAATGTTATGCCGGCGAAGTTGTTAATGATTTCGTGAGACCGCAGGGCCCGCGCAGCTCATAGCTCATCGGAATCGCACTGTCCGATAATTAACAATTAAGAACCAATAAGAACCAAAAGGGTGTATATTGCCAATAAATCCTGCTCCAGGGGAGGGAGAAAATGCAAGATTCAAAATTTATCTCGAGAAGGAGCTTCGTTAAATTTACCGGTACAGCAGCGCTGGGAGCATCCATTATTAAATATGGTGACGGCTTGCTGACGGCGGGCGAGGCGCGCGCCGACGAAACCCCGAGGCCGAAGACGCCGGACGAAGCCCTCAAGAAGCTTATGGCAGGAAACGAGCGTTTGGTCAATTCCTTAAAAAAGAGCCCCAGGAGAACCGTCGAGGTGCGCGAGCAGGTCGCCGGCGGACAGGCGCCTTTCGCGGTGATACTCGCGTGCGCCGATTCCAGGGTCGCCCCCGAGATAATATTCGATCAGGGCCTCGGGGATTTATTCGTCGTCCGCGTGGCCGGGAACATAGTCAACACCGCCAATTACGGGATAGTCGGCAGTCTCGAGTACGGCGCCCTGGCGCTCGGGGCGCACATCATCATGGTCCTCGGACACTCCCGCTGCGGGGCTGTATCCAGTGCGATAGAGGCCGTCGAGAAGGGCACGGAATTCCCCGGCGCGATCGATGATATCGTCTACTCCATAGGGCCCGCCGTCGCGGCGGCGAAAGACGAGCCCGGCGACCTCCTCGAAAACGCGACGGTAGCCAACGTGAACATCGGGGTCGATACGCTGAACGGCTCGGTCCGGGTATTGGCCGACAGGGTCAGAGAAGGGAAGCTGAAGATCGTGGGCGCCAACTACGACCTCTTCACGGGGGAGGTGAAGATCGTCGCATAGGCATTCCTGCATAAGCTTACGCTATTTTGAAACCGTGCGCAGTATACGCAGGGGTATCCGGCCGTTCAGCGGAAGACCGGATAATCCGCCGGCCTGTATTCGATGAGCTATCTCAGATCGTCCTTTTTGACGTAGTGATATACCTCCACGGCGTATCCGCCGTCTTCCACCCTTACGACTTCCTTCGTATCGTATACATACGACAGCAGGGCCTGCTGCTCTTTGTTTGCCTCTTCCATGTAGGGGTAGGCGATGAAGTAAATCTCTTCGGGAAAGCGGCGCCCTTTTATAAGAACGTCGGAGAATGCCAATCTGATGCCTGTAAGCCCCTCGCCATAGATCATGCGCTTTCCGGTCTTTTCGTTAACACTGCTCAGGGCATTGGACCACGTTGCATCCGGGGCAACGACGAATATCTTATCCGTTCCGATTGTCTCGTATATCTTTTCGGTGAGGTAATGAATCTCCGTGAACTCGAAGTTGTAAACGAGCTGGTCCCTCCCGTAATAAGCAGTGCCGCCCTCGAAGCCCGCCATATTCAGCATTTTATGTGAGCCGAACCTGAACGTGCCCATGATCACTTTAGACACCGGGTCTACCGTCCGGAAGGAAGAGATCGTCATCAGTGTCAGGACGGCGGCGAGGACGACGGTAACCGCGGCCTGCCTTCTGAATACTATCGCAAGCGAGTCGGCAAACAGTATCACGAGAACCGGGAATACGGGGAGCATGTAGCGCGGGTTGTTCCACATCGGGATACGCGTCAGGAAGTAGACGAACAGGATAAAGAGTAGATAAAAGTAAATGCGATCGTAAAATCCGAGTCCGGCCTCGGGTTTTACCCCGCCCTTTATACGGTTAACCGCTAGCATGGCCAGGCCCGCGGCGATAATCCCCGTGAGTATCCAGTTGAAGTTGAGGGCCAGGAGAGATGCGAGCTGGGCCGCCATAACCGGATCGACGAGATAAAACTTCAGCATCTTCAATACCCCTTCGAGCCACGAGTCCCCGATCTGGGTTTTCGGCGTGACGAACATGTATACGACGAAGGAGACTATAGGCACCGACAGTACACCTATCACCGAAATGAATCGCTTCTTGTTTCTCCACGCAAGAGAACCCTTTATAAGCATGAGCGGGACGTAAAGAAAAACACTCACGCCGTAGAGCATGAATCCCGACTCCTTCGTGAACACCATCAGAACGCCCGCGACGGCCGCCGGGAAAAAGCGCCCCGAGTAGAGGAAGTAAAGCGCCATCGTAAGGTATATGGGCAGTGTGTAATCGAGCGACGGCTGTATGGTCTGGACGAGGAACACGGGCGCGAGCCCGAAAACGAACGATATAAGGGTTATGTTCACGGGCGAGAGCGAGGCTTTGTAGAGCCTGCCGAGGAGCCCCCTCATGCATAGAAGCCCCAAAACCCCGATGACTATGTTCGCCGCGTAAATGTAGTGAAAATTGCCCGGGGCCGCTTCTTGCGTAAGCCCGAAAAGGTACGTGTGAACGAATGCGCTGTGGTCGAAGCACCAAAGAGAGCCGGTAATTGCCGCCGTCAGGTAACACCGTGAGAATTGCCAGCCGTCCCATATGGGGACGTAAGAGAAATAAAGCGACGGTATGCCGACAAACACGGCCAGCAGAAGCACGAACAACCACGCCGAAGTCAGGCGGAGCCCCGCCATAAATCTCTTACGCGGGGAATTATTTACGGTCCTTGTTTCCATCTGTCGTGAAATACTGCACGTAACCCGCCCTCTCCTTTAATCCGAGGAGCCCTAGAAGGAATATATACTTGTCCGCGAGCTTTCGACCCTTTTCTGTAAGGACGAGCTCGCCGCCCGCCCCTGTCAACAAGGATTCCTCCCTGCACTCGCCGATCCTTTTTTCTATAAAGCCGTCGGGATTGAATCCGCGGAAAAGCCCGTCCCTGGTACCTTTGCCGCCGGGGCTCTCCCTGAGCGCGACCAGCATCTGGCACGCAAGCGACCTGTCGGCGGTAGCCGGGCCGAGGAAGGTGTAAAGCCCGCACGCGAAAAGCGAGGCGAGTGCGCTTCCGGCAAGGGATACGGCCCAGGCGCCCGGGCTCGAAAACATCTCCGACAGGAAGAAATACCCGGCCAGGGTCACTGCGCCCGTCGCGGCGAGCGCGGACGCCGCCGCGCAGTAAAGGAGGTTTCGATTCCTGAATGTCCTCAGTGCGAATATGTGGAAGACGAAAAATAATCCCGGCTGCAAAATGAAAAGCAGTCCAAAAAGCGCCGTGTCTCGATACAAATCCGGTTTCCCCCTACGTAGTTATTCCCTTACCCTTAAATAAATCCCTTTATAGAGCGGTGACTCCACATAGTGATCGGCTATGCGGCTGTCGTTCATGTCCTCGATTTTATAGGATGATATAACCTTCGGTTTCTTCTCCGCTATCGATTCGTAGACGTCGTACTCGTAGCCGGTGAGTTTTTGGTACGTGTCGAGACACATTGCCGGAAACATGCAAAACCAGAAATAATCGATATCGTCGCGAAATACGTTGAAGATGACGTCCCCGTCATATACCCTGTCGCCCTCTTCCGTAACGGAGAGCACGTATTCGATCCTGCCGAGCTGGCGGGATAGCGAGGCGTTATTCATATTGAAAAAGCCCTTGTTGTGCATGGACGACATGGGGACGTAAATCGCCCCGAGGAGCAGAATCAGCTTGAACAGCCTGTTTTGGCTGAAAACCGTATCAAGAGCGTACGCCGCCGTTATTCCCACGAACGGAAGCGAGAGTAGAAGATATTGATGCCAGACGTTCTTGAAGACGACGAGCGTGAGGACCGGCACCGATACGGCCAGCACGAGGAACGGCGTATGGGTCCGCGCCCTCGCCAGCGTTACGACGCCGAACGCGTACAGGACGAAGGTCAGCACGTTTATCCTCACCGTTTCGAGAAAAAACGTCACCCTCCCGAACTGCGCGGGTATCATGGCGTTCAGCACCCAGTTCATCGTGAAATACATTCCGAGCGAGCCCGACAGGAATAGATATATGTAATACGGCGCGAGGCAGAGTAGAAAGACAGCGCCGTAAAGAGCTGCGTGCCTGAGCGCTATGCGCTTTTTAAGGCCGCCGTAAAGGAGCATGGCGCCTACGGCGAAGACGAGGATCATGGCCTTTTGCAGGAAGAGAAAGGACACCGCGAGGAATACCGAGCTTGCCGCGAGATTCCTGAGCGACCTGTTATCGTAGTAATCCAGAAGGAAATACACCGACAGAAGGCCCGCGAGAAGCTGGGGGACGTCCGGCCTTATCTCGACCGCCTTCATGTAAAATGAGCCTATGGTCGCCGTGAGTATAACACTTGCGGCGGCGGTCTCCCTCCGCCCGAAAACCCTCTCGGCGATGAGCCACGTAAGAAGCAGAATCACGAGCGCGAAGGCTATCATGATGAAGCGGCTCACCATGATCGTCTCGACCGTGGGGCCGAACGCATTTACGACAGGGACCAGCATATAACTCAAAAACGGATGGTGATGCTGGAAGAAATCGACGTAAATCTCCTTCCCCTGCGATATCAGCCAGGTCGTATGCATATGCTCGACCTCGTCGGCGTCGAGCCCCTGGGCAGCCGAGTAAACGACCAGCGTGACGAGTATGCCCGCCAGCATCCCCCCGAGAAGGAGATTCCACACACGGTCCCTTTCTATGAACCGGCTGACGAATTCGACCGGCCTCCTGAATATATAATCGTAGATGTCGGGAATGAGAGTCCTCCTTGCTTCAGCCGACCCCGGCGACGAGGCCGGTTTCGGTTATGACCGCCGACTCCTGATATTCGTAATCGGTATTCACGGCCCAGAGGTCGTTCTCCGCGCCAAGGGCTATGTTGTCCGCGGCGAGTATACCCATAAGTATGCTGTGGTCCTGGTTATTGTATTTGAACGAGCCGTAGCGGCCTATGACCGTAAGACCTTCGATTTTTCCGAGATAATCCTCTACGGGCTTTAAGAGCCGCTTGTATCCCGCACCGTATACCGGATAGCATTTACTTATGCGATGTACGTATCCCTCCGAAGCTACGTCCGCCTTTACGAGCCCCGCGCGGGAGACTTCCTCTTTCGCGAGTCCGACAAGCCTCTCGTCCTCCCAGCCCCATATCTCGTCGCCCTCGTTACACCAGTATTCGAGGGCCAGTATGGAAGCTTCTTCGTCCCCGTAAAGTGAGGACGACCAGTTCCTGAAGTTCGTAAGCCTTCCGAACCTGAGCTCTGGCGAGTGAACGTATATCCAGTTGTCGGGAAAGAGATCGCCGCTACGAACGCGCAGGTATACGAGTATCGTGTTTCTGAATCGAAGGGATCTTGCGGCTTCCTTAACCTCTTCGTCCACCCCTTCGAGCCTGGATACGAGCTGTGTAACGGGCATGGTGGACACCACGTGATCGTATTCTTTTACGGTGCCGTCCATGAGCTCTAGCCCGCGCACCCGGAGCCCGTCATTCACGACTCTCTTTACCGGGGTATTTAAATAAACCGCGCCGCCGCTATCCGAGACGCGGAACGCCATGCGCTCGTAAACCATCCCCGTCCCCCCGTGTGGATACGCGAACCTGTCCACCAGCGTTTTATGCTTCTTGCCGTTGTCCCCGAAGACGGCCGATTTAAGGGCTTCGGAGAGCGAGAATTTTTTTATCCTCTGGACGGCGAAGTCCGCGTCGAGCTCGTGGCACGGAATGCCCCAGAGCTTTTCGCTGTAGGTCTTGAAGAATATTTCGTAAAGCCTGCGTCCGAATCTTTTTACGACCCAGCTCTCGAAGGTCTCGTCTCCGCCGCTTCCGGCCCCGGGGGTAACGCACTCCCTGAAATAGCTTAGAAGACAGAGGAGCGTTTCCCTCAGGCCGAGGTTCCCGACGACGTCTGCGGGGCGGAGGGGGTAACGGTAGAGCTTTCCCTTGTATAATATCCTCGTCAGCCTGTCTACCATCGAATAATCGCTGCCGACCACCTCGAGCCATAATTCGTTAACGCGCCTGTCGCTGCTGAAAAACCTGTGGGGGCCGAGATCGACGGTTTGATTCCAGAGCCTTATGGATTTGGCGAGGCCGCCGACGGAAGAGCCGGCTTCGTACACATCGGATTTAATCTCCCGGGTTATGAGCCTGTAGGCACACGCGAGACCGGCGGGCCCCGCGCCTATGATACCAATCTTCATTTCTCCCTTTTCCTGCAGTCGATTGTCGAGCGCTGAACCACCGCTCACAAAAATATCATTATAATCTTATTTACACGTATTGGAATTGCCCGCGCCGAATAGTAAGATATTGAGCCGAAGCCTGTTTGCGGCTTCATTTCAAGGCGGTCGTAACAAGGCTCGTTTATTCAAGAGCTTCCATCATCCAAATGGTATCCCCTGCTAAATCACCTTTTTACGACAGGATCCTTGCGGCGGGAGACTGGACCCGCCGGAACCGTAGAGGGTTACTACGGGGAGCCGTCGCATTCATGATCCTTCTTGCCGCCCCGAGGCTGACGTATCAGCTTTGGAGGCTCCTCATGGACACCGGTGCTAACGGCGCCCTCGACCTCAGGATGTTAAACCGGTGGACGGCGCTCTGGTTCGGTAACGAGCCCCTCGTGGTTTATAACCTCCTGCCCGCGACGTACCCCCTCCTCTGGCCGCTGACCGGATGGCTCTCGTTCACAGCTTCGAGGTGGCTCTGGCTCCTCTTCTATATAATCTCGTTCTTCTGGCTTTTGGACATAATAAAGTCCGGGGCCGGGCTCCGTGAAACGAAGGAAACCGTCTTCGCCGGCCTGTTCCTGATCGCCATATACCCGACGAGCATTATCGTCGGCAACGGCCAGCTTGCGCTGTTTATCCTCCCTGCCGTCCTGTCGGCGATACTCCCCGGACGGGAAAGGCCGGGCGCCCGAAGGGGGGCGGCTATAACCGTTCTCCTTTTATTTTCCGCGATCAAGCTGCCCGTGTCGGCGCCTTTTTTCCTCGTGGCGCTAATATCCGAAAGGGCTTACAGGCCCGTAACCCTCGCCGTCCTGGGATACATATTGCTCACTCTCCTCGCCGTCCATTTCAGGAGCGAAGGTCTTTTGACGAGCATCGAGCTATGGATAAGGGACTCGTCGAGGCTGGCCGAAATAGGCGGCTACGGCAACGTTCACAAGTGGCTCGGCGCGGCGGGGCTTTCGGGCTTTATACTGCCCGCCTCTTTCGCTCTCCTCGCGGCGCTTGCCCTCTGGCTGTATCTGAACAGGAAAGTAGACATTTGGATCGCACTCGGGGTGACGGCCATAGTGGCGCGGCTCTGGACGTACCACAGGCTTTACGACGACCTTCTCATAATAATCCCCGTCGTCGCGCTCTTCAGAATTTTTAGATCGGGCGGGCTTTCTCCGCGCGAACGAGCCGTCGCGGGGGCCCTGCTTTTCACGTCGTGGCTCGCGCTCCTGTCGCCGGGCTACTTCCTTCATCTGGAACCTCCTCTGGGAACGATCTTCAGAACCGGGCAGGTGGCGGTATGGCTGTCACTGCTATCTTTTCTCGTATATTATTCTTCGGCCTCCACGAAGATAGAGAACGTCTTTCACCGCCGGAAAAGCACGGAGGCGCATCCGGACAGCGCGCCGGTAATTGACTCAACCCGCGGAAGATAATATTCTAAGCGCTGAGTTTTTCGCTGCAGGACACCTGAATGCAAATGGGATTCAACCGAGCTCCGGCGACCATCGTTTCATATTTATCCCGAAGCGAAGAATGGCTGACCTGTAACAGGGAGAAGCTTCTGACAGGGGCGATCTGGTTCCTCGTCCTGCTCGGCGCGCCGCGGCTCTCCTACCAGCTATGGCGGCTCCTGTTTAAGGACGGCGGTAACGGAGCTAACGACCTCAGGCTCCTTTACAGATGGGTTGCCCGCTGGTTCGAGGGCGATTCCTTTTACGGCTATATAATTCTGCCGGCTACTTTTCCGACGCTCTGGCCGATAACCGGGTGGCTTTCCCTTCAGGCGACGAGGTGGCTCTGGCTCGCGCTTTATGTTATCGCCTTCTGGGCTTTCGTTCGCATATTGAAGTCCGGGGCTTGCATACGTAGCGGGAAGGAGACGGTCCTCCTCGCCCTCTTCGTGCTAACGATTTATCCGACCGGGGTGACGATAGGAAACGGTCAAATGACGCTGCTCCTTCTGCCCGCGATAGTCGGGGCCCTCATGATATCGGGCGAGGGCGGCCCATCGCCATGGCGTCAGGCGGCTGCGATTGCGCTCTTCATTTTTTCCAGCTCGAAGCTCCCGGTCACAGCCCCCTTCTTCCTGGTACTCATCATCACGCTGGAAGGTTTCAGGACCATGACAATAGTCGGCGCCTGCTACCTGCTGCTGACATTCTTCGCCCTCCACTTCCGCGATATGAACATCGTGGAGTTCATTTCCACGTGGACTAGGGAAGCGCCCGGCGCCGCGGCCGGCGGCGGCCACAGCAACATATATCACTTTCTCGGCTTCCTCGGCAACAGGAATGTACTGCTTCCGGCCTCGGGTGTGATGCTCGCCGCGCTGGCTGCATGGCTCTACAAATTCCGGAAGACGGATTTTTGGGTGCAGCTCGGCGTCGCGGCCATAGTCGCGCGGCTCTGGACCTACCACAGACTATACGACGACCTCCTTATAATCATTCCAATGGCGGTGGTGCTGAGACTCTTAAGAAACGGCTCGCTCACCGGAAACGAGCGCGCCGCGGGGGGCGTAATCTTCGCCGTGTCCGTGGCCTCGTTCCAGATCCCGGGATTCTTCCTCCAGCTCCCGCGCCCGTGGGGGGTTTTGTTCCAGACAGGCCAGATGATAGTCTGGCTCTCCCTCCTCGCGTTTCTGACTTATTTCGCGTACACGTCCGAGAAGAAAAAACAGCCGGAACGTGTGGAGACGACGCCCGGGACAAGCCCCTTGCCTCGGGAAGTGTAAACGACCGACGAAACGCCCGGTAAGGTGGGGGCAGGATTTTACACGGTGCAAAGAATCCCCTCCGTCAACAACCTTGGCGTTAACAGAGGGGACGAGTTATCGCTTTAAGTCCGCGGTCCTGCTACGAGCCCGTCACAGCTCGGCGCGCGTCCGGAGCCTTCTCCTGATAAATATCCCCGCCGGTATAAGGGCGTAGGCCATAAGCATACCGAATATGCCGCCCGCTCCGGTTCCCGGAGGCGCTATGGCGCATCCCCCGTCAGACCCTCCGGACCCTCCGTCCGTCGGGCCGTCGTTGGTCGTATCGAGGAAGTCGGGTATGCCGTCCCCGTCCGAATCGGGAAGCGGAAGCGGCGAGCCCCCGGTTTCAGGGTCGTACCGGTCGTGGTGCCCGTCCCCGTTCGAATCGAGGAAATCGTCCACCTTCCCGTCGCCATTCGGGTCTCCGGTTCCGCCGGCTTCCTCGTGGTCCGATATGCCGTCGCCGTCCGAGTCGAGGTCGAGATGGTTGGGTACGCCGTCCCCGTCGATGTCGTTCAGGTCGACTCCTGCAAGGTCCCTGGCTGCGAAGAATCCCTCATAGTTCGAGCCGTGCTCCAGCTCGTCCGGTATGCCGTCGTTATCCGAATCGGAATCGAGATGGTCGAGCACCCCGTCACCGTCTGTATCGACCGTCGGAGTCGTAGTCGGTGTCGGTGTCGGAGGAGGAGGCGTGGCCGTGGGCGCCGGAGTCGGCACGGGAGTCGGGCCTCCCGTGGGCGGCGCGAACGTCGGCTTCGGCGTGGGTGAAGCGCAGAATTTCGGTGTGTCTATGGGCGTGGTCGAGCACGATCCCGCCACGTCGGCCGAAGCTCGGGTCAGCTCGATATTCCACGGAGATTCATTTCCGAAGCAAATCGGCTGGGGCCTGTGCCCGCCATTACCCTGGAGGATATTCCCCTTGTCGTCCGCGACGAATTGCGCCGGGAGCTTGAACGAAAATCCGGGACAACCGTTCTTCGGGCAGTCGATGTCCTTGCCCGCGAATTTACCGCATATGTTACCGGCCTGACAGGCCGCCAGCTGATCCGGCGGAAGGGTGTTCGAACATCCGCACGTGTCGCCGCTGAGCGTGCAGAAATCCGCCGGCTGGCAGAAATCCTTTTTCGTATCGGCGAATTCCTGGGCAAAGCTCTCCATGTTGACCTTAACCGTAAGGACGCCGTTCTCGTAGCTCTTTTCCCAGTTGACGGTGCTCCAGTCCGAAGGGCCCTGGTTGAAGGTGATCGGGAAGCTGGCGATGTTCGCCCTTTGAATCTTCACATCGTCACCGAGATTAAGCCCGTCGCCGACGTAAAGCTCGTAGGTTTGCTCCGTATTCGGCCTGGCATAAAGGAAGAATACGTAATATGTCCCTCCGGCTTCGAAGACGTTCACGCTGCTCGCGGTCTCCCTCTGCTTCGCCTCAGATACGGTCGTGTCTATATAATACACGGCGTTGTCGAGGGTCATCATGCTCCTCTGGTAAAGGTCCATGCCCGCCATCCTTACGCCCGTAGTGGAGAGGTCCGCCGCATCCTCGATCGTCAGGAGCTGCCTTTCGAGCGGAACACCGAAACAGGTTGCATTCGTGCACGGCCGGTCCCATTTGCTGCACGAGCCGGTGGACGCACAGGCGGGGAAAACGACCGTGGTCAGGTATTCGTAGGGGCTCGTTTTCGCCGTGTTGAACGATTCGCATTCCCCCGCCTCGATAGGCGCGTTGAAGAACGGATCGAGGTTGACGGATATGGTCTCCGTGAATTCGCTGCTGAGAAGCCCTGTCAAAGAGCCGTCGTCGTCGTTGAGCACCGTCTGCCTGTCTACACTGCTGAAATTGCCGAACATATTCGAAGCGGGGAACGTGCAGTAATCCTCCTTCACCTTATTATCGTCGGTGATGTATGTCCCCGGCTCCCATAGAGGCTCCAGCACGTAGTGCCGTACGTCTACGTTGTGGAAAAAGAGGTTCTCCGAATGGAATGCCGGGGGATAGTAAAATCCGTTCGGCTGTTTCCATCCTATGGCGGCGTTCGGCAACACGCACGAGTTATCCGTTTTATCTATGGGTATTCCTATGGTTCTCGTGTACACCCACGCCGGAACGCCCGGCCCCTGGGTCTGCGGGCAGCTTGCCGGCGTACACGTAGAGCCGAGGTGTGTCTTGGTTATGTCGAGATAGGCGTTCGAGTCCTGGTAGTTCGGGCCGTCGTATATGTTAAAGAGGCGCTGGTTCACCGCGAAATTGTCTATCGGGAAGCTCACGCCTTCGTTCAGGAGCCTGCAGTGGTTTGCCGCTGTCGTGTCGCACGCGAGCCCGTGAATCTTGCCGTTACTGCTTGAAAGCGGGTTAAACGGTCCCGCATTCGACGCAAGGGGATTGTCTTCCTGCGTATGGCCGACGAAGACGGACTTAGTCGCGAGCTGCCAGAGCCCCGGTATAACGCTCGAATGCAGATAGTCGCCGCCCGTAACGAAGCCGAGCCCGCCGTTCTGCGTATCCGACAGGAAGCTGTTCATGACCAGGTACCACTGCGGGCGGAGCCATATGGCCGCGAAGTTCTGCTGCGGCCAGTGGAACGACGAAACGTAGCTGTCGAGGACCGTGACCATGCATCTGCTCTTGTCGGCGACGCTGCACCTGTTGGGTATGGCCGTCGGGCCGCAGTCCGTCCCGTCGCATCTCGTGGCGAACCTTCCGCCGCCCGGATCGACCTTCGGATAGAAGGTCTCCTGGTTCCTGTCCCCGGTCGGCGTCGGGGCCAGCGTGTTGTATACGGGGCCCATGTCGGCCACGCCGATGCAGGAATCCGTGGCCCCGACGGTGTTGAACGACATCATGGCCGTCGTACAGGTATTGCCCTTGAATGTCTTGAGCGGCGTCATGCCGGCCCTTCCGAAGTTGATCTCGTATGTAGAGCTGCCCTGCGTTACGACCTGGCCGCTCTGAAGCGAGGCGTATGACTCCCACTTCATGCCCTGCGACGGGCCGCTGTTGGCGCCCGAAAGGAGCCAGTAGCAGACCCCGCATCCCGTTGCGCCGGCGGCCATGTTGTACTCGAAATCGTTCCAGCCGTTCATTATCCAGAATATAGTCGGGTTGTAGATGTCCGAGTTATACGGAACGAGGGGCGCGCCCGGGTTCCCGTTCCACGCCAGGATGCCGGGCACCTGCCTCGGGTTCTGCGGGTTGTTCACCGCCGCCCGGACGAGTATGCCGATGTTCGAATAGAGCCTGTTGTTTATCTCGGTTCCGTCTTCCAGGTAATATCCGTGCCCGATCGACATGAAGCCGACGTTTCTCGCCAGGAGCACGCCGTGCGTCGCGTGTATAGTCATGAAACGCGTCATCGAATCCCAGACGGACGAGTCCTTGACGAAAGTATCGGCCGGGGTGCTTCTCGCCATGTGGAAGTGAACGGGGTAATGCCCCATGCGCCCGCCCTGTCCGAGCTGATAGAACTCGACGCCCTGTATCTGCACCTGCTTGAATCCCTGCCTCACGCTCGTATGGCCGCCGAAATAATACGGCACCCCGGGGAAGCAGTCGTATACGCACGCCGGGTTCGAGGAGTTATACGTATCTCCGGCCGAAACAATCCTGATGCTGCGGGAAAGGAGCGCCACCGCGGCCCTCGTATCCGCCGCCGGCTGCCCTTCGACCTCGAGGCTAATGCCGAACGACGCCGGAACCGCGCTCAGGGGATAGGGCTCGCCGTTGTGCCTGTGCTTAAGTCCCCCCGACACCTCGGCGCCGGTAAACTTGTCGATAACCTTGAAATTAAAAGTCGTGGTGCTGACCGCCGGGGCGACTATTTCGAGAAGCTCGGAGTTCCCCGGTATGTAGTCGGTCGTGGTAAGGACTATCCTGTCCCCGGCCTCCCAGTCCACCGGGCGGTCCACGGTTAGCTGCGTCGCGCCGACGTCTACGGTGCCTTTAAGACGTACCCAGCTCGTGCCCGAATTAGAGCTCGGGAGGCTGTCCGGCAGGGTCGAGCCCTTTTTGCCGAACAGGTTCAAAGTGCCCCCGTAAGATACGGCAAGGGTCTTGTAACCGAAGTAGGCGTTCGGATCGCCGGTATCGGCCGGCAGCGTATGATAATGATAGAAATAGTCCGAGACGCCTCCGGGGAGCGTCTCTTTCGACGCCCCCTCCGAATTCCAGATCGCTTCCGGCACGCCGCATCTCACGTCCGTCTTGCACGTGACGCCCTTCCCGCCGTTCCCCTGGTCGTCGCCGTAAAGGTGTATCGTGAGCTTACCGCCCGCGGTGCCTATCGGGGCCGCTGACGTCCCGGCTATGAGGCTCGAATTGTTCTCGATTACTATGTTATATGCCCAGAAGTTTATTACCGCGTCTTCGAAAGTGAGCGAGCCGCCGTTATATATGTGCACGTTCCTGTAGTGGTACGTCCCCGCGGGAACCGTGCAGGCGGCCGTCACTTCGAGGTCTTCCCCGCTGCCGGGCGCTATGGCCCCGGCCGAGCTGCACTGCACTACGGCGGGCGTTTCGTCGAATATGCCGGATGCCGAAACGAGCGAGCTTGCACCGTTCGGTGAAACGAGCGCCCCGGGGGCGGCGTCCGCGAGCTTCGTGCCCGCGAGGTCGGCCCCTTCGAGGTTCGCTCCGTCGAGGTCTGCATTCTTTAACCTTGCATTTATTAATATTGCACCCGAGAGGTCGGCCCCCGAGAGGTCCGCCCCTTCGAGGTTCGCCTTCGAAAGGTCGGCGTTCCTGAGGCTTGCGCCTGAGAGGTTCGCGTCGGCGAGGTTCGAGTCAGCCAGTATCGCGTCGTCGAGGATAGCGCCGCCGAGGTCCACCTCCCTTAGATCTGCGTCGTAGAAATTGGCCCCGCTGAGGTCGCATCCCGCGCACCTGTCCGTATCCACTATCGTCGATACGCTTTCGAGCGTCTCTTCGGGGGCCGTGCTGATTATGGACCTCCCGTCTACGGGCACGATGAACACGGCCACGTTTTTGCCGATGTTGCTGCCGTTGTAGAGGTACATATCGTAATTCCCGGGCTCTATATCTTTAGTCACACAGTCGCCGTTGGCCGCGACCTTTAAGACCTCGGCCCCGAGGTCGTCCACGAGGGTCATGTAATGGGTTGACGTTTTGTCCCGGTCCTGCCAGCAGAACGTCTGCTCGGTTTTAGCCGTATATCTATAAGGAATGACGTCGCTTCCCTTGTCGCCCGTATCGCTCGTAAGGGTCATGCAGTCGAGCGATTCGAGGAATACGGCAACGAGGTCTTCACCCGGTATGGCGAAAATGTCGGGATTCGAGACGAAATCGTTTTCAGTCCGGACGTTCAGGGTGCCTGTCGTAGGCCCTCCAACCGCACGGTTAAGGCTGATCGGTATCAGAATGAGTAGTAAGATAAGAGCGGGCGCCAGAAAAACATAGAAACGCTTTCTCCCCTTCAGCTTCGACATGAAAAATCCTCCTTGTATTTTTACCTTACGCGTACAGACCGGCCGTTACAAGGGCGCATGCACTGAAACCGCCGGCACGCGGCCTCTCGAAATCCCGCACATCCTCTCCGGGGGGGATATATGAATTGTACAGCCGATATAGAAAAGGTGGCTCGGGACACGCCCGGCCGCCCGTTATGTCAGATAAATCTTCTTCCATGAATCGCTGTATTCATACGTCTAATGCGCTCTGCGAAACCTTCTCCTGACGAGAATACCTGCCGGGAGTAAAGAGTAAACGAGGAGCCCGGCGAGCGATCCGGCTCCGCTACCCGAAGGCGCAAGCGCGCAGTTGCTGCCGCCCGAGCCCCCTCCCGCTTCTTCATCGTTACAAGCATACGTGGTGTCCGTTATCTCGTCCTCGTCGAGAACGCCGTTCTCGTTCAGGTCGAGGCCGGTCTCGATCTTCGTGCCTCCGAACTCGCAGTTCTCGCCCGGCGGCTCGTCCGTTTCCATGGTCAAGACCTCACCAGTCGGTGTGGGCTCCGGGGTCGGCTCGGGCTCGGGCGACGGGGTGGATGTTGGGGGAGGGGGAGGAGGAGGAGAAGGAGGCGGCGTAGCCTGCGGTGGAGTCGGATCTCCTCCCTGTCCCCCGCCTGCGCAGAAATTCGGCTTAGGCGGATTGGATTCGAAGCAGCTTCCGGCTATTTCCTGCGACACCGCGGTGAATTGCACGTTCCAGTCAGCATCCTCGGGGAAGCAGGTCGTCGCCGGGTGAGTGACGGGCTCAGCGGGCGGCGTGTACCCGGCAGGGAGCGTGAAGGCAAACCCGTAGCATCCGCCTTCGGGGCAATCGATAGCTCTCACTGCCCAGCTGCATATATTGTTCTTGTTGTCGCCGAGCGGCTTCACACATTCGTCGTAAAGGGCCGGGTTCGTAGTCTTAAGCTCTTCGGAGCATCCGCAAGTGCCGGTCGCTTCGTCTCCCGTCCACGCACAGAAGCTCTCCGGCTGGCATCTGTCCTTCCTGGCGGCGTCGAACTCGGATTTGAAATCGCCTAGATCAAGCGTCACTTCCAGGAAGCCGGTATCCGGATCGTAGTCTCTGACCCATTTGGCGGGCCAGCTCGCTTCCGTGTTTACGTCGAGCGGCCTGCTCTGCTTAAGAGGCGACCTTATCGCGTGAACGATTTCGTTGAGCTTTTCGGGAGTCGATTTGTCCCTGCCCTTTCCGACGAATAACTGGTACGTCTGTTTCGTCGTGTCCTTCGCGAAAATAAGGAGCACGTAATATTCCTCCCCGCCGGTATAACCGGTGAATACGTTGAAGGACGGCTTCTGCAGCGGGGCCAGCAGCAAGCCGTTCCTCTGGTTCTCCCTCGATACGGTCGTGTCTATGTAATATTTACCGTTGTTCGCCGTCAGGTTGCTCCGCTGGAAGAAGTTCATCCCCATCATGCGGATCTGGGGCCTTGCTTCGCTGCGCGCTTCATCTTGGTTCAGGAACTGTCTGTAGAGCGGGACCCCGTAGCAGAAAGAGCTCCCGCAGTCGCTCTGCCAGAACCCGTCTGTATCGTCGCACGTGTTGTCCACGTTCGGTATGCCTGCGCAGTTGCTGTCGTCGGCGCACGGCTTGCCGTCCGACCTGCATTTACCGCCGCAGTCCTTCTTACCGACGCAGCCGGGATAGACCACCGTCGTGACGTATTCGTAGGGGCTCGTCTTGGCGGTCCCTTCGGACTCGCATTCGATGGTTTCCGCCGGGGCGTTGAAGAACGGGTCCTCGTTCACCGATATCGTGTTCTTGTATCCGGTCAGCGAGCCGTCGTCGTCGTTCAGGATCGTTTGCCTGTCTATCGCCGTGAATCCGTCGAAAAGCCCTCCCTTGCCGTCGCCGTTCGGGGGGTCGGGGTTGTTGAGCGTATAGGTGCAGTAGTCTTCCTTAACCCGCGTGTCGTCGCTCTGGAACGAGAAATGGCCGTCTTTAAAGAGGGGCTCGATCACGAAATGGCGGATTTCCACGTCGCCGCCGAAATACAGATTGGACGAATGGAACGCAGGCGGGTAGTAAAAGCCGTTTGACTGCTTCCACGCGATGGCGGCATTCGGGATGCTGCAGACGTCTTCCGCCTTATCCACGGGCATCCCCTGCACCCTGCCGTACATGGACTTGCTCGGGAAGCAGTTGCCGTTTCCGCCCTGGCTCGTCGGCTTGCAGTCGTCTATAACGGTCTTCTTGATATTGAGAAAGGCGTTTGAGTCTTCGAAGCTCGGCCCGTCGTATATGTTGAACATACGCTGGTTGTTTGCGAACGACGTAAGCTGAAAGCTTATGCCCTCGTCTTTCAGCAGGCAGTAATTGGCTACGACTCCCCCGCTTGAATGGTTCTCGCACGTAAGCGTGGTGTCCTTGTTCACGGGGCCGATATTCGAGGCGTAGGGGTTACCCGACTGCGTATTGCCGATGAAAACGTTCTGCCTCGCCAGCTGCCACATGCCCGGAAGGAAATTCGACTGCGTATAGTCGCCCCCCGTTACGAACGTCAGGCCCGCGCTCTGCGAATCCGACACGACGCTGTTTATGACCAGGTACCACTGCGGGCGGAGCCATATGGCCGAAAAATTCGTCTGCGCCCAGTTAAAGGCGGTAGTGAACTTGTCCAGCACGGCGACCATGCAGTCCTTCCGGTTAACCGCGCTGCAAGTCGGGTAGTTGCTGCAGTCGGTCTGGTCGCACCGCGTCGGATGGCGGAGGTTCCCGAGCTTGGGATAATACGTCTCGGCATCCTTGTCCCCGTTCGGCACGGGCGAGAGATTGCCCACCGTAATGGGCTCCAGGACAGGCTCGCCCGGCCCGCCGACTCCCAGGCACTGGCTGATATCGGCAGTCGTATTAAAGGCGTTCATGGCCGACGTGCAGTAATTCCCCGTAAAGTTCTTGAGCGGCGTATCGCCGGCCCTCCCGCGGTTACTCTGCTGCGACGCGTAGGATTCCCACTTTTGCTGCTGCGACGAGCCGCTTATGGCGCTCGGAAGCCACCAGTAGCATATTCCGCAGGCGTTCGCGCCGGCCGCCATGTTGTATTCGAAATCGTTCCAGCCGTTCATTATCCAGAACACCGCCGGCTGTGCGTAATCGGAATGATAGGGGACGGACGTGGTATCGGCCTTCGTAGCCGTGTACGCCAGAATGCCGGGCACCTTTCGCGGGTTCTGCGCGTTGTCGAGCGCGGCCCTCGCGAAAATCCCGATGTTCGAATAGAGCTTGTTGTTTATCTCGGTTCCGTCTTCCAGGTAATACCCGTGACCTATGGACATGAAGCCGACGTTTCTCGCCAGGAGTATGCCCTGGCTCGCGTGTATGGTCATGAAGCGCGTCATCGAATCCCAGACGGACGAGTCCTTGACGAAAGTATCGGCCGGGGTGCTCCTCGCCATGTGGAAGTGAACGGGATAATGCCCCATGCGTCCGCCCTGGCCGAGCTGGTAGAACTCGACGCCCTGTATATGCACCTCTTTAAACCCCTGCCTTACGCTCGTATGCCCGCCGAAATGATACGGAGCGGGTGGTAAGCAGTCGTACTGGCAGGTGGGATTTGCGGCGTTGAACGTATCCCCCGCCGAAACTATGCGTATGCTTCGGGACAGGAGGGCGACAGCCGCCCTCGTTTCCGCGGCCGGCTGCCCGTCGACCTTTACATCCAGCCCCAAACGCCCGGGAACTGTGGTCAGCGGGTAGGTAGACCCGTTATGCCTGTGCTTCAGTCCGCCGGGTATCTCCGCGCCGGTATAGGGGTTTAGCACCTTGATCCCGAATTTTTGATTGCTTACCAAGTTAGTGATCTCTAAAAGCTCGGAGTGCCCGGGGAGATAATCGGTCGTCGTAACGACTATCCTGTCTCCCATTTCCCAGTCCACCGGGCGGTCGACGGCAATCTCCGTCGCGCCGACGTCTACGGTTCCATCGAGGCGGACCCAGCTCGTGCCCGAACTCGAGCTCGGAAGGCTATCCGGCAGGGTCGCGCCCTTTTTGCCGAACAGGTTCAAAGTGCCTCCGTAAGATACGGCAAGGGTCTTGTAACCGAAGTAGGCGTTCGGATCGCCGGTATCGACAGGAAGCGTGTGGTAGTGGTAGAAATAATCATACGGTTGGCAGGTCGTCGGATCGCCGCCTTCGTTGGGCGGGAGGCACACCTTGCTTGCCCCTTCCGAGTTCCATATGGCCTCCGGCACGCCGCACCTGACGTCCGTCTTGCACGTTACCCCGCGGCCCCCGTTCCCCTGGTCGTCCCCGTAGAGGTGTATCGTCAGTTTTCCGCCTGCAGTCCCTATCGGGGCCGCGGGCGTCCCCGCTACGAGGCTCGAATTGTTCTCGATCACTATGTTATATGCCCAGAAGTTTATTACCGCGTCCTCGAACGTAAGAGACCCGCCGTTATATACATGCACGTTCCTGTAGTGGTACGTCCCCGCGGGAACCGTGCACGGACCCGTCACTTCGAGGTCCTGACCGCCCCCGGCCGCTATGGCGCCCGTCGTGCACGTCGCCACCGCGGGCGCCTCGTCGGCTATTCCGGACAACGAAACCGGCTCGTCCTCGCCCAGGGACGAAACGAGGGCCCCGGGCGTCCCCGAGAGCCCGGTGCCCATAAGGTCCGCGCCTTCGAGGTTCGCTCCGTCGAGGTCTGCATTCTTCAGCCTTGCATTTATTAATATTGCGCCTGTGAGGTCCGCCCCCGAGAGGTCGGCCCCCTCGAGGTTGGCCTTCGTAAGGTCCGCGTTCCTGAGACTCGCGCCGCTAAGATTCGCTCCGGAAAGGTTCGAATTGGCTAGAATCGTGTCGTCGAGGATAGCGCCGCCGAGGTCGATCTCCCTCAGGTCGGCGTCGAAGAAGTTTGCGCCGCTGAGGTCGCATCCGACGCACCTGTCCGTATCCACTATCGTCGACACGCTTTCGAGCGTCTCTTCCGGCGCCGTGCTTATGACGGACCTCCCGTCCACGGGGACTATGAACACCGTAACGTTCTTGCCGGAACCATTACCGTGATAGAGGTACATATCGTAATCGCCCGGCTCTATTTCCTTCGTTACACAGTCCCCGTTGGCATCTACCCTGAGCGTCTCGCTGCCCTCGCTGTCCACGAGGCTCATGTAATGATACGCCGTCTCGTCAGGGTCTTGCCAGCAGAATGTCTGCTCCGTTTTAGCCGTGTATCTATAAGGAATGACGTCGCTTCCCTTCTTCCCCGTGTCGTTCGTCAGCGTCATGCAATCGAGCGATTCGAGGAATACGGCAACGAGGTCTTCACCGGGTATGGCGAATATGTCGGGATTTGCGGCAAAATCGTTTTCGGTCCGGACGTTCAGGGTGCCGCTCGTCGGCCCCCCAACGGCCCTGTTAAGGCTGATCGGAATCAGAATCAGAAGTAATACAAGTGCGGGTACAAGGAAAACATAGAAACGCTTTCTCCCCTTCAATTTACACATGAATATCCTCCATCGCTTTTGCTAAAATCGGAAAAGAACCGGCAAAGCTCTCCCCCCGAAAAAAGAAGGATCGACAGCTAATTTTACGGTTCATTTAGAAGCTTTGTCAATTAGCCTCATAATTACATTATAACCACTGTAAAACTATGGAACGGCTGGAGGAATTTTTTTCAAAAAAAGCGCAGTATGGTAATTTGTAACCCCCTTTGAATCATTAAGCGCCCGAAGAGTGCGCAGGAGGCGGATTCAGGCAAGCGTACGGCAAGATAGTCGGCGGTATATAGGATGGTACGTTAACTGTTCCCGTCCGTGCCGGGTCCCGGCGGCGAGGTTTTAGCGCCCGCCCTGCGGGCCCTTCTCTTTTTCTGCTTTCGTATCTTCTCGCGGAGGATTTCCTTCTCCGGCTTCTTCCCGAGAACGGTTTCTTCATACCTCGAAAGGAGCTCCCTCCGGGCGAGGAAGCGGTTCACGCCCCGCGAGCGGTCCTTGTCCACCCTGACGGTTATGCCGGTAGGGAGGTGCCTGAGCCTGACGCACGTCGAGACCTTGTTCACGTTCTGGCCCCCGGGTCCCCGCGACCTTACGAAGCTTTCTTCGAGGTCGCTTTCCAGTATCCCGCAACCGGCCATGCGCCCCCTGAGCGCGGCCTCCTTGCCGGGATTGACTCCGAAAACACTCATGCCCAGTCCCTGGACTTCATCTTCCCCGCCACGAGCTTCAAAAGATCGTGCCGCGAGATAATGCCCACCGGCTTTTCGTCGCGCACGACGGGCACCCTGTGGATGTTGTTCTCCAGCATCTTGACCACGACGTCGGACAGATGCTCGTCCTCGGTCGCCGTTATGACGGGCTTTGACATTATCTCCTTCACCTTTATGCTCCGGGCCTCTTCGTAGGCCTTTTCGAGCTCGGGCTTCGTCATCCATTCGCCGAACAGGCTCGGAGCGAAGATACGCGAAAGCGGCACCGTATGCCTGCTCGCGGAAAAGTCCGACTCGGTGACTATTCCGACGATGCTCCCCTTCGAGCTTATGATCGGAAGCCCGCTCACACGCTTGTCCAGCATGAGCAGGGCGGCTTCTTCGAGGTTCCGGTCTTCGTAAAGGACCGCAACCGGCTGTGACATTACATCCTTGGCTTTAATAGACATGTACATACCCCCGAAGAGAATGGTTAAATTTGTGAAGCGCCCGGCCGGGCGGGGTTTTCCCGCACTACTCGTACTCGCCCGAGACGGCTTCCTCGCGGCTCTTTATCATCTCCGAGCTCTTAGCCTTCATTTCTCGAAGCTCGACTGTTGTCCCTACGGCCTCGCCGATGTAGGAAGGCGTACCCTCCCTTTTGGCCTGAAGGCCCTCGAATAGTCTCGACGCGCCCAAAAGGAGTAGCGCAATCAGGACAATCGCAGCCGCGATCCGGAGGCTCATAAACTTCAATTATAGGCCTCTTGCATATGCACTTCAACCGCCCCCGAAAGCCCCGTCCCTTCCTTGAAAGGATACCAAAAGTATATATACTATGTTTCATGGATCCTAAGGAAATAAGGGCAATGATAGAAACGAAAATGCAGAGCGTTTCCGTCGAAGTAGACGGGGACGGCACGCATTTCGAGGCAGTGATAGTCTCTCCCGAATTCGAGGGGAAATCGCTTCTTGAGCGGCACAAAATTGTCTACGATGCCTTGGGCGACGCAATGAAAGAACGCATACACGCCCTTTCTCTCAAGACCTATACCCCGGGACAATGGGAAAGCATGAAGGCCGGCGCCTGAGGCGGGCGGCCGGTTTTTCTTTTAATTCGTACAGGAGGCGGTAACAGTGGAAGACGTAGCGAAAAAAATAGAATCCCAGATAGCGAACAACAAGGTAATCCTCTATATGAAGGGCAGCCGGGACATGCCCCAGTGCGGCTTTTCGGCCAGGGTCGTCAATATCCTGAACTCCTACGGCATCGACTACGAAGCGGTCGACGTTCTCTCGGACCCAGATATAAGACAGGGGATAAAGGACTACTCGAACTGGCCGACAATTCCCCAGCTTTATATAAACGGGCAGTTTATAGGCGGCTGCGACATCTGCGTCGAAATGGACCAGAGCGGCGAGCTGGGCGGGCTCATAAAAGAGGCTTTCAGGGAATAGTCCCTCCTCATTTATTCCTCCATTCATAAAAGTAATCGGAAAGCTTGTCCCTGAGGAAGAGCCTCGCACGGAGGGCCCTCGACTTAACGGCGGGGACCGAAAGGCTAAGGGCCTCGGCGATCTCCTTGCTCGTCATCCCCTCGACGTCCTTCATGTGAAAGACGATCCTGTAATCGGGCGGCAGCTCCTGGATGGCCTTGTCTATGAGCTCGGCGCCTTCCCTGCCGAGCAGCTTCGAATCGGGGGCGTCGCTGAAGTCCTTTTCCTTTACGCCCTCGATCATGCCGTAATTGTTGTAAGGTTTGTAATCTTCCAGGCTTATGTTCCTGTCCCTGTAGCGGGAAGAGTTACGGAGATACATGTAGGCCGCGTTCGACGCCACCCTGTAGAGCCACGTCGAGAACTTCGCCTCGCTCCTGAACGACGACAGCTTTTCGGAAAGGATGATAAAGACCTCCTGGAGAACCTCTTCCGCATCTTTCGGATCGCCGGTAAGCCTATAGGCAAGCCGGTACACCTTGTCCGAGTACCTGTTTACGAGCTCGTTAAAAGCGTCCTCGTTGCGGTCTCCGACGAAAAGCGCGACCAGCTCCTCGTCCCGAAGGTCTTCTACGTCGTGCCCCTCGCTTAACAGATACTCGCCGTTCATGATCATACCTCCGTATCCTTCTCCGGTGTTGACGTTATGGCCTTTCATTCTTTACTACCTCCCCCGGCCTGATAGTTGACCGGTCTTCTTGTAAAATGCGCCCGGAGCGCCCTAGCCCCTAGCACCGGACTCGGCTGCAGCGGCGGCATCTTCTTCACGCCTGATGCATATGCTGAAAACCCCTTCCCCGAGCCTCGGGATCATCCCCGGATCGTTAAACGCCTTGGCGAGCACGAATATGCCCTCGATGTAGGAGATAATCGCCTGCGAGGTCGCCCTCGTGTCCGTGTCCGCGGGCAGGTCGCCCTCGCTCACCGCCTGGGCGATCACCCTTTCGAGGGACCGCGCCCAATCCTCGAATATGTCGGCTATCTTCTGCCTTATGACCTCGTCCTGCGTGCTGAGCTCCAGCGCGAGGTTCCCGAATCCGCATCCGGTCATGCACCCGCCGCACTCCTTGGACTTCGACTGCGACTCGTAGGACCTTCTCAGCATCGATTCGAGCTTTTTGAGCGCGGGAACGCGCGCGCAGCATATGGGCTCCAGCATCTCCCCCTTGTAGCTCTGCCATATGGCGTCTATGGCTTCCAGGGTAAGGTGCCTCTTCGAAGGAAAGAAGTGATAGAAGCTCCCCTTCTTTACGCCCGCGTGCTCGCAGAGCTCCTGCACGCCGACTGCGTTATAGCTCCGGTTGCCGATAAGCTCTATCGCGCTCTCTATCAGATTTTCCCTTGCGTCGCTCGTTCTTCCCATGATAATTCCCGGTAACCCCTTGAATAGTTGACCGTACGGTAAAATATATCCTGCGGATGAAGGTTGTCAAGAAAATTTTCCCGAATGTCGTGCGTACTCCAGGTTGGAATCGGTGAAAAAGCCGTCTAAGCAGCCTTTACGATTGAAGATTGCAGGATTGCGGCCGGGCCGGGATTTTTTCGTGCCTCACCCCGCCCCGGCCCGCCGCGGTTCCCATACAGTCAGTTTTGCTCTATAAGGCTCCTGAGAGCGGGGGCGGAGCTCGAATTCCTTATGGCCGAAAGGGCCCTCTTTTCGATCTGCCTTATCCTCTCCCTCGTCAGGTTGAACTTCTTTCCTATCTCGTCGAGCGTGAGACGGCCCTCGTACCCTATGCCGAACCTCATTTTCAGTATCTCCCTCTCCCTCGCTTCGAGCACATGAAGCGCATGCCCCACGCATTCGGGAATCGAGAACTCGGCTATCAGCGAATCGACCGGCATGCTCTCCTCGTCGGCGATGTAGTCCGCGAAGGTAGCCCTGTTCCCGTTCCAGACGGGGGAGTCGAGCCTGACTGTGTTTCTGGTCGTCGCAGACTCGAGCACCTGCTTCACGTTCTCGGCGCTCATCTCGACCGCGGGGGCTATCTCGGCCGGGAGCGGCTCCCTTCCTTTTTCTTCCACGAATTTCGCGCGCTCGGACCACACCTTCCCCGCCCTTTCGAGTACGTACGCCGGTATCTTGACCGTCCTGTTCTGGTTGAATATGCCCCTTATCATGGCCTGGTTTATCCACCAGCAGGCGTATGTCGAGAACCTGTATCCCCGCGTGTGGTCGTACCTGTCCACCGCCTTCATGAGGCCGAGGTTCCCCTCCTGGATCAGGTCTAAAAACGGTACGCCCCTTCCGGTGTACTTCTTGGCGAGGCTTGCGACGAGCCGGAGGTTAGCCTTGACGAACCTCCCTTTGAGCCGCGCCTCGGCGGCGTTATAAACGTTGTAAAGACAGACGAGCCTTCTAAGTTTATACAGGTCCGGAGTGTCCGCATCCCCTTCTATCAATTCCAGCGCTTCCGAGAGGAGCTCTCCCGAATCCCGGCTGGTTTTCCTCCCCAATATCTCCCCTATCTTCTTTTCGATACGAAGTCTCTCGGCCCCGCACTCTTTTATCTTCGCCGCGTTTCTGATTTCCTCCCCGGCGCTCATGAGGGATTCCATCCCGACTTCCTTAAAATAGGCGGTTACGAGCCTTAGCTTTTGGTTGTGCTCGTAGGGGTTTTCCTCCCGGGTATCGGCTTCATCCCCGGCCGCGCTCTCTTCCGCTTCGGCGTCTTCGATAAAACCGTAATCCCCGCCCCCTTCGTCATAGTAGCCGTCGTCGAGAAAGCCGTGAGAGTCGTGGCCGAGCCCGGTTGGTATCGCTTCGAACGAGGGTCCTCTCTGCATGACAGCCTCCTTGATCACAATTTCGAGCCCCGGGATGCCCAGGGGCTCTAATATGAAACTACGGAGGCTCCGAGGATAGCGGATTGACCCGTGTAAAAAATCCCCGCGATGCACGCCGTCATGAGGCAGGCGAGGGTTGCAGCGACGAGCGCCCTCAGGCCGACCGAGGCTATGTCCTTTTTCCTCCCGGGAGCGAGGGCCGCGAGCCCGCCCACGAATATTGCCAGCGAGGCCACGTGGGCGAAGCCGCAGAGGGCATAGGAGGCGAGAACGGGCGAGCGGGGGTCCGTTATCAGCCCGTCCCTCATGGCGGAGGCGAGGTCCCGGTACGAGACGACCTCCGTCAGCACCGCGCGCTCGCCGATGATCTTCGAGACCGTGTAGGCGTCGTCCAGCGACACGCCCATGATAAGCGTGAAGGGATAAAAGAGGTAGCCGAGCATCCCCTTTAGCGACCAGTCCACGCTTATGCCGAAGAGCTCGTTTATATATCCCCCCGCGCCGCCCGTAAAAAGGTCGAGGAGCGCCACGAGGCCGAGTACGGCGATCAAAAGGGCGGCGATGCCGACTATTAGCCTGACGCCGCTCTCGGCCCCGTTGATTATGGCCTCGAAGAGCCCGTCCTCCCTTTCGTAGTGGGGCTCGACGTTCGTGCCGAGCGTCTCGGGGACGGCGTCCTCCGGCAGTGCGAGCTTCGACATGGCGAGCGCGGCCGGGGCGGAGAGTATGGACGCCGATACGAGGTGCCCGGCTATGGTCGGGAACTCCGCCTGGAGGCTGTAGACGTAGACGGCCATTATATTGGACGACACCGTCGCCATCCCGGCAGTAAGGACCGTGCATAGCTCCGAGCGCGTCATGCGGGCGAGGTAGGGCTTTATGGTGAGCGTGGACTCCACGCCGACGAAGATGTTCGACGCCGCGCTCAGCGATTCGGCCCCCGATATACGCATAAGCCTCGTGAAAACGTAGGCGAACGCCCTTATTATCCGTGGCATGATGTTATAAAAATAGAGCACCGACATCAGCGAAGAAAAGAAGATAATGGTAGGGAGGCCCTGAAACGCGAGGAAAAACCCGAGTGATTCCTCTCCCTGGGGGTTTTTCTGCCCCGGAGGAAGGGCAAGCCTCCCGAAGAGGAACTCCGCCCCGGCGGTGGCCGAATCGAGCACCTTTATGACAATGTCATTGACGTATAAAAAGACCTTCGTTCCCGCCGGCGCCTGAAAGACGAACGCCCCCAAAACAAGCTGGATCGCTACGGCCCATATCACGACCCTGAAATTGACGTTTTTCCTGTTGGTCGAAATGGCCCACGCCACGACGAGAAGCATGAAAATGCCAAGGAAACTGACGAGATTATAAATGCCCACTACCTTAATCTATCTCCTTACTTTCATCGTTATTCAAGCCGTCCGAAATCCGCCAATGCGGTTCCACGTCCTTCCGGAATCCGTAAAACCGGGGGTGGAGACCGTCGGCTATACTTAACGATTATTTATTTCCGGCGCGGCACGACAGGCGCCGGGGACGGACGGGAGGCCGGCGCCCTTTCGCAAATCTCAATTTCGTATACAATATATCCCACAATACGGAGGAACTTAATGGTTGCAAAAGTATTTCAGGCAAGCGTAATTCTATTTTTCCTCTTATTAATCGGGTGTAAAGGTCCGACCAACGTAAACGTATTCAAGGCCCCCGAGGCGACGTATACACAATATGACGTCATAATCATTCCTGATTTCAGAAAGACGGATCTCGAATGGGTGCCCTACGATTCGGGCACGGTCATTGCGGATATGGTTGCCGAGGAGCTCAGGACCCAGAACAAATTCAAGGTTATAAGCCGCGCGGAAGACGCCGGTGACTTCGGGAACCAGAGGATTCTCGTCGTCGACGGTATCGTAAGCGGGTACAAGCGCGGGTGCAAATACTGCGAATATGCCTTCATGGGTTTCGACGACCGGGGCAAGATGTCGGTCCAGGTCAGGGTTACGCTGGTCGATGAGGTTACAGGGGATATACTCGCCGACGTCGGCATAGACGGCAGGGCGAAGCCCCCCGGCACCGGGAACAGCAAGTACTTTAGGGTAGTAGACGAAATCGTTAAGGTAATCGACGCCGTGAACGACGGAAAGTCCTGATTACTGCATAAAAATACTATAACGATCTCCCGCCCTTGCAGGTTCACGGTTCACGTAATCGGCCACTGCCCGGATTCTAAGAGGCAAACAGGATTCCCCGCATTTAAAGGCCGCGCCGGAAGCGCGGCTGCCTTGTGAATCTCAAACGATTACCTAAACTCGAAAATTGTCAGTTCCGGCAAGGGGGAGAGGTTGTGGTGAGGTAGAAATGAAGCTGAAAACTCTATTTTTTATACTCGGGGCCGTAATAGGCTTTATCATAGCCTATCCCGGGCAGGATTTGATAATAGCCGCGGCGGCTGGCGTCGCGCTGGGCGTGGTTTCAGTATTGGCCGCATGGGCGCTCGAGCCGTACGTCAGGCACTACGGCACCAAGGCGCTCCTCGGGGCCGCCGTCGGAATCGTAGCCGCCTCTTTCGCCTTTATGGCCGTGAACAGCGTTCTCGCGCGCCTTGTTCTGCCGGAGGGGATAGTCTCCTTCGTATCGGCAGTCATTTTACTCACGCTCTTTAACATCGCGATAACCGTGGGCTACAGGAAGGGGAAGGAAATCGACCAGCAGCAGTCCTCCGCTTCGAAGCAGCGCTCCCAGCAGCAAAGGACGGCGGCGGTCGAGACGAAGATACTCGACACGAGCGTCATCATCGACGGCAGGATAGCCGATGTCGCCGAGGCCGGGTTCATAACGGGCCCGATGATAATCCCCAAGTTCATCATCAAGGAGCTCCAGCACATCGCCGACTCCTCCGAGCCCATAAAGCGCGTCAGGGGAAGGCGCGGGCTCGACGTCCTGAAGCGTATGCAGAAGGACATCCCCAACGTTTCGGTCAAGATAACGAACCACGACTTCCCGAATATAAAGGAGGCCGACCTCAAGCTCGTCGAGCTCGCCAGGAGGCTCCGCGGCATCATCATAACGAACGACTTTAACCTGAACAAGGTGGCCGGCCTTCAGAACGTAAAGGTCCTCAACCTGAACCAGCTCTCCAACGCCCTCAAGCCCGTCGTCCTTCCGGGCGAAACGATGCACATCCACGTGGTCAAGGAAGGAAAGGAAGAGAACCAGGGCGTGGGCTACCTCGAGGACGGTACGATGGTCGTCGTCGACGACGCGAGAAAATATCTCGGCGACGAGATAGACGTCTCCGTCACGAGCGTGCTCCAAACCCCCACGGGAAGGATGATATTTTCCCGCGTGAAGGACGACGACGGCAGGCCGATGGTGTCGGATTCGCGTGGCTGAGATGACCGCCTCGGCGATAATAACCGCCGGTGGAAGGGGTGCGAGGTTCGGCTCGGGCGCGCCGAAGCAGTTCGCGGCGCTCGGCGGGAAACCGCTCCTCGCTCATTCCGTAGAGACCTTTTCAAGTCTGGACATCATAGGCGAAATCGTGCTTGTCGCGCCCGATGACTGGGTTCCCTACGTCGAGGAAATGATAGCCGGTATCCCGGGCTCGCGGGTGAGCCGGGTCGTCCCGGGGGGTCCCGAAAGGCAGCATTCCGTCGAAAACGGCTTAAGCGCCCTTTCCGGCACGCCCGAAGTCGTCGTGATTCACGACGGCGTGCGGCCCTTCGCCGAGGCCGCGCTCATAGAAGAGGTGATACGCGAGGCCCGCGCGCACGGGGCCGCGCTCGCCGCACTGCCGGCGGGCGATACGGTCAAAAAGGCCGGAGAGACGGGACTCGTCGAGTCTACGGTCCCCAGGGACACGCTCTGGCTCGCACAGACCCCCCAGGCCTTCAGGTACGGCGTCCTCAGGGAGGCGTTCGAGAGGGCGCGTAAGGACGGCTTCCTCGCCACGGACGAGGCGCTCCTGGCGGAGAGGATCGGAGCCCGTGTAAGGCTCGTCAGGGGCTCGCCTCTCAATATAAAAATTACGACGAGGGAAGACCTCGCCCTCGGCGAGCTTCTCCTTAAGCTCAGGGCCGAAGACGGCTCGGAGTAAACACGCGAGGGTGGTATACTGACGCACGATGCAGAGGATAGGATTCGGTTTTGACGCGCACAGGTTTTCGAGCGAGACGAGGCTCGTCCTCGGGGGCGTCGAGGTGCCCTTCGAGCTCGGGCTCAGGGGCCACTCGGACGCCGACGTGCTGACCCACGCCATATGCGACGCCCTCCTCGGCGCGGCCGCCGAGGGCGATATAGGCACACACTTCCCCGACAAGGACCCCAAGTGGAAGGGCGCTTCAAGCCTCGTCTTCCTGAAAGAAATACTCTCCCTCCTTGGCTCCAAAGGCTATAGCGTCGTAAACATAGATACAGTCATCGTGTGCGAGAAGCCGAGGATATCGCCCCACGTGGCCGGAATAAGAAGCTCCCTCGCAAGAGCGACAGGCCTTCCGGAGGGCGTCATCAGCGTAAAGGCAACGACGACCGACGGCATGGGGTTCACAGGGCGCGGCGAGGGCATCGCCTCCTACGCCACCGTGCTGCTGGAATCCGCCTGAAGCGCAGCCCGTCCGGACGCCGCTGACCTGATTGCAGGCTCACCCGCCGCCCGGGAAATCCACCGTGCACGTTAGGCAGGTATTTGAGTAACGGCCCCACTTCGTCATATAATTGATTACCTTCGCCCACGGCCGCGCCCATGATACGCCCCGACAAAAACGCCCTCCGGAGATTCTCGTACGGATTCCCGATAATCCCGTCCCTCGCGGGTCTCGTCTTCGGAATACTCCTCGCCGGGTATTTCCAGAACCCCTGGCCCTGGATCGTGATACTCGCGCCGCTCTCGGGGGCCGCGGCCCTGTTCGTACCCCCGCTCAGGTTCCTCCTGCTCGTCCCGGTCGGCATGGTGCTGGCCGCGCCGGCCCCTTATCACCCGGTGGACACGATCGAATCCTGCGCAGGGAGGAAGGTGGACGTCGGCGGCTCGCTATACTCTTCGCCGGAGAAGAGGGAGCGCGGCTCGCGGATGTTTATCGACGTCGATTACGTGATAGAGGACGGCGTCGTAAAGCCCGCGACGGGACGGACGGCGATATACTCCGACACGCTCGCCCCCGGCCTTTCCTACGGCGACAGCGTGCGCGTCATAGGGGTCAAATTGAGGCCGATAGAGAACTTCCGGAACCCGGGGGCTTTCGACATGAAGGCCCACTTCGGGAGGCAGGGGATCTATACGACGGGATACGTCGAGGGCGCGGAGCGCATAATCTCGTTCGGAAGGGGCGAGGATTACGGGCCCGTTCTCCACGGCCTCGACAGGCTCCGGCACAGGTACGGGAATTTCGTGAGGTCCAATTTCCGTCAGCCCGCGAGCGAAGTGCTGAACGCGCTGACAATCGGCGAAGACGGCGGCATCCCGAATGAGCTGAGGGCCGAGTTCTCGAAGTCCGGCGTCGCGCACGTGCTTTCGATATCCGGGCTCCACGTGGCGGCCGTCGCCGTCGTCTTCTTCTTCCTTTTCAAATGGCTCCTCAAAAGGTCCGAATACGTGATGCTGAGGTGGAGCGTTTCCAGGATCGCGGCCGCGCTCACGATACTCCCGCTCTTTTTCTACATGGCCCTCGCGGGCTTTTCGACGCCTACCGTAAGGGCGTTTATCATGATTTCCATCTTCCTCGTCGCTATAATAGCCGGGAAGAACGAGAACAAGATAAACACCCTCGGCGTCGCCGCGTTCGTAATCCTCCTCGTGCGGCCCGAGGCGCTTTTCGACCTCTCGTTCCGGCTCTCGTTCCTGGCCGTCCTGGGAATACTCCTCGTAAACAGGTTCTACCCGTTTGGGCTCGGAACCACACGCGACTTCGTCCTGACAACCGTCAAAACCACGTGCGCCGCCACGTTTGCGACCCTGCCGCTAGTGCTGAATTCATTCGGCGTCCTGCCAGTCGTTTCCATCCCGGCTAACCTCATATTCGTGCCGCTGGTGGAGCTCCTGATAGTCCCGCTCGGGCTCGTCTCGTTCGCCCTGTTCCTCCTCTCACCGTACGTCGCGTCGCTATTCATATGGCTGAACATGCTGTTTACGGAGATGATGGTCTTCGGCATAGGGCTCTTCCTCAAAATCCCGTACTCGTCGGTATCGGTCCGGCCGCTGGGGGCCGTTCAGCTCACGCTCTACGCGGCGCTCGGCGTGGCGGCCCTCCTCGCGGCAAGGCGCGCGAGGGCGAGATACGCCGTTCCGGTGCTCGCTATTCTCTTTCTGATCAGCGCGGCCTGGCCCGCGGTGTCGAGGCATTTCGGCGGTGGCGTGACCGTAACTTTCCTCGACACCGGCAGGGACAGGAGCACAGTCCTTTTCGAGCTCCCGGGCGGGCGGAACGTCCTCGTGAGCGGCGGCCCGGCGAAGCCGGCCGGGAGCGGCTTCATCGACAGCGCCGTCATCGGCGGGTTTCTCCACGGGAGAGGCGTCAACACCATCGACTGCCTCGTCCTGACCTCGCCCGGGAAAGACGTCCTCGGCGGCGGGGCGTACATCGTCGAGAACTTCGGCGTAGGCAAAGTCGTTACGGACGGCGACAGGCTCGAAGGCGCGCTCTGGGAGGCGATCAGGGAAAGCGGCGCCGAGTGGGAGAATCTTAGAAGCATCGGCGAGATCGACGTGCCCGGCGGCTACAGTATAAGCGTGATGCGCCCCGAAGGCTGGGAAGCCGTCGAGGACTCCGCCGGTCCGCGTCCTCTGGCGCTCAGGCTCGAAGCCGCCGGGGCGAGCTTTCTTCTCGCGGAATCGCTGGACGGGGAAGACGGGAGATCCCTCGGGGAGATATACGGCGGGGAGATCGAAAGCACCGTCCTTTTCATCCCGGGAACGCCGGACGGCGGTTCCGGTACGGTGCTGGCCGGGCAGGTCAAGCCGCGCATCCTCATTACGGAAGGCGGAGAGTCGGCCGCGCCGGAATCCCCAAAGACTTACAGCATTACCGAGGACGGGGCCGTAACCGTAACGGCGGACGGGGACGCGATCACGGTAAAATCGTACGAGGATGAAAGGGCCTTACGCCTTGAGTAAACTTCAGGCATGAGAAGATTCCTGTTCCCGCTTATAGTGCTCGCAGTAGCCCTCGGCTATATGATGTTCCGCCCCGGCGACGACCCGAGCGACATAGAGGAGCTATTCGACAGGATGGCCGAAGCGGCGCGGGCGAAAGACCTCGAAGGAGTGATGGAGGGGTTTTCGCTCCAGTACAAGGACGGCTCCGGGGCGAGCTACCCCGTCGTGAAGAATATAGTCTCCGAAACGTTCGAAAAGTACGGCGAGATAGACGCCGCATATTCGGACTTCGAAGCCTTCCTGAGCGCCGACGAGCACGGTAATCCCGAAGCCTACATCAGCGTCGGAGTCGTTGTGACTGCCGCCGATAACGGCGAGACGAGGGAGCTTCTCGGCAGCCCCGGCCGGCCGGAGCGCATCAACGTAACCCTTAAGTACTCGGCGATAAGCGGCTGGAAGATAGATGCCGTCGAAGGCCTCGACGGCGAGCGTCCATAAAGCCTGAACGGGGCCCCCGCTTCCGCAGTCCGCGCGCGGCGGCTAATCGTCGGCGCTGTCCATGCGGCCGTTGATGAAATCGCTCAGTATTTCGATGTCCGTATTCTTCGCCTCTTCGACGGTCCCCGTGAAAATGATCTTTCCCCGGTAGAGAAACGCTACCCTGTCCGAAATCTCGAACGCGCTCTGAACGTCGTGGGTGATTATCACGCCCGTTATGCCGAACCGCGCCTGCATGTTCCTGACAAGCTGGTTTATTCTGCTTATGTTAGGCGGGTCGAGGCCGGTCGTGGGCTCGTCGTAAAGGAGAATCTTCGGGTTCATCGCCAACGCCCTGGCGAGCCCCACCCTCTTTTTCATACCGCCGCTCAGGTCGGACGGCATCTTGTCTTCTATCCCGGGGAGGCCCACGAGCTCGAGGTTACGCGCCACGACCTCCTCGATCTCGTTTTCGGGAAGCTCGGTATTTTCCCTGAGAGGATAGGCGATATTCTCCTGGACCGTAAGCGAATCGAAAAGGGCGGCCCCCTGGAAGAGCATCCCCATCTTCTTTCTCACGTGGACGAGGTCCTTTTCTTCGAGCGGCACTATATCTTCGCCCTCTATTATCACCTTCCCCGATTCGGGCTTCAGAAGCCCCGTTATCTCTTTAAGCAGCACGCTCTTTCCCGAGCCGCTGCCCCCGAGGACGGTTATATTCTCCCCGCGCCTTATAGAAAGAGAAAGCCCCGTGTGGACTTCCTTCGGTCCGAAGGACTTATAAACGTCTACTAGGTCGATTATTATTTCGTCCGGCATGAGAATCCCGTAAAGGCCGCTTGAATTTACGGAAAAGGGTAATATTATCTCCGTGAATCAAGTGGGATTGTAATTATACGCTCATTGTTTGTCAAAGAAAAAGGGCTTTGCATCGAGAGGAAAATCTTCGATTCCGGAAATTGACATTTTATTTTGCCCGGTGTATATACATGGCTTATTGAAATGTTGGCTGCCTGACGGTTACACACGCTGGGACTCCACTGCATCTCCGGGAAGAACTATATGAAGCGGACGAATATGGGTGTTGAAACAGATCTGGAATACAACCTTAAGTTCTTTACACAATTCATAATTCACCCCACCAAGACAGGCGCCATACTGCCGTCGAACGAAAAGCTCTGCGAGCTGATGACGGATATTGCCGACCTCAACGACGTTTCCGCGGTAGTCGAGCTCGGCTCCGGTACGGGCGTAATCACCGAGAAAATCCTGAGAAAAAAGGGGCCCGAAACGAAGTTTTTCGCAATGGAGATCAACCCCACCTTCGTCGAGGCAACCAAAAGGCGCTGCCCGGAAGCCACCGTCTACCAGTCCTCGGCCGAAAATGCGGGGTATCATCTCGAGCTCCACGGCGAAAGCGGGTGCGACCGCGTAATAAGCAGCCTCCCCTGGTCGACTTTCGACTACGAAACCCAGGAGCTCATCCTGAACTCTATATACGAAACCCTAAAGCCCGGCGGGAAATTCCTGACGTACGCCTACTCGCTCGGTCTCCTCTTCCCGTCCGCGTGGAGGCTAAGACGCCTTCTTAAAAGCAAATTCGATAAGGTGGTCAAAAGCAGCATCGTATGGAGCAATATCCCCCCCGCGTTCATCTACATATGCGAGAAAGCGCCGGCCGAATAACTTTTCACGGCCCGTATAGATAAGTCTTGACATGTCCATCAAAATTTGATAAGAATATTTGTGTAGCCGATTGACCTTTCTTCGATTGAATAAAGGAGGATTGGAGGATGATCAATATCGGCGTTTTTTACCTTCCATTTATTTCCGGGCAATCATGTAAAGGATTGGAGACTGCATAGCACGGGGGGTTCTTTGGAACTGCCCGTTCGGAGTGTGTGTGTTTTATCCGGGTGCGGCCTTAATGCGCCTGTACGCCCGTATCAAAAACACCCTTGAAATATCCACCCCACTCGTATTAAGATTGACTGTAGTTACACAGTAATTCCCGCCACATAGGAGAAATGAGATGAGGAGAATAGCAAGAACGCATCTGTTCGTGTTACTGGTTTTGCTCGCCGCCGTGTCCGTTCCGGGCGGCAGGACTGCGGGCGCCATGGACGTGGCCGACCTGCCCGCCCCCCAGCTTGTGACAGGCGCATGGATGTTCATGGCGGCATACAAGGCCGACCCCGAGGCCTTAAAGGCGCTCCTTCCCGAGGGCCTCGAAACCACGGGCAACATTGTCATCAATATGTACACCGTCCCCGAGGCGGCGCAGACATCCGGCTTCGGCGCGTATACGCTGACATACCTCACCGTGGAGCTCAAGGGGCACGATTCCTACATAATGAACTCCGATACGACGATACCGGGAAGGTACTTCGTCTACTACTTCAACAGCTCGCCCTTCATGCGCGACTACACGAAGCGTATAGGCATCCCGGCCGAGGAAGGCATGACCACGACGACGGTCGAGGACGGCAAGCTCACGGCTACGCTTACGGTAGGCGGCCGGAAATTCATCGAATCCACGGCCGAGGTCGGGAGCGAGCTCGGTAATTTCGGCGGGGGTCACCTCAACTACTTCGGCCTCCTCGAAACGGAAAAAGACGGGAAGACCGTAAAACAGGTCGTCAAGTATCCGATACCCTGGAACGGCGGCACCGTCGATATAAAGAACCCGAAGATCACCTTCTCGGTCCCCGAAGACCATCCGCTGAGCAAGATAAAGCCCGAGGGTGACCCGGTCTGGGCAATATGGACCAAGGGCAGCTTCGTTTACCCACAGTATGTTGTCGTGGATTAACTGAACGCGAAGATAGAATGGATATCCCCCGCGGTGCGCATACGCCGCGGGGGATATTTACAGGTTGACTTAGAAGAACGGGGCTCTGCCGCCGGTTTCCCGGAATGCCGGAATTGCAGGCCCGACTTCTCGAGCGGCTAATTCTTCTGCATGTCCTGAACCTTCTTCATCAGGCCCGGATCCTGCTGCACGGCTTTTGCTATTTGCACATACCGGTTTACGTCCAGCCCCTCCTGTTCGATAATCTTAATCTGCTCGGTTTGCGCGCCCTGCTGGATGGACTGCACTTCCTTCATCGCCTTATTGTAGTTGTCCAGTTCTTTCTCCGATACTGCATTTTCCGTGTCGGCGGCGGGGTTCTGCTGCAGAGTATTTATCTCTACGAAGCGGTTGGGCTCGAGCCCCTCGTCCTGAATGGCCTTTACCATCTTGCCTTCCGACTCTTTCTGTAATTCTTCGACCTTAACGGCCGCTTTGACGAAGCTCTCCAGCTCCTGATCGCTTATGCCGGCGTCCGGGGCTTCCTGCTGCTGTAACGCCGGCGGCTGCTGGGCCGGGGGAGCTTCCTCCGCATGTAACGAATACGCTCCGGTAACGACAAGCATCAAAACAAACGTGTAAAACATCTTGCGAAACATAAACTGCCTCCTTATGCCTTTATTCCCAAGGCTAAATGACCGCACACGTCATCTCAAGCATTTTTTGGAAGCCGGCCGGCGCGAAGGTGCGTCATTATGAAATAGCGAAACGTCCCTGACATTTCTCCGAACCGGGGGCAGTCCGGACAATGCCTTACCCGACAGATTGAAATCCATTCGCCCGGCAGGGGGGGGAAATTCGCATTGCTTTATAATGTTGGATAGTGTATGGTTTCCTTTAATCAACGTGGGCTATATGGGATCCTTGGATTGTATCCAATCTTCTTCTGAGGTCTGCAGAAAAATATCTGGTAGACCTTTCTGAATCTATACCTTTCCTGACCCAGATTGGACCTACTGCCGGGTTGTATGGGAGCTGGATGCGCAAACTCAGGATAGGAATTGTCGATTTCATAACCAAATCACCGAATCACTCTCTCTGGGCACGCGTAATGCATGCGAATTTCATGGGCATCATGCCGCAGGTCATAGCCAGATGGTGCGAAAACGCCGGACACGAAGTTGATTATTTCATCTTCACCGGTCTCGAAGACCTCGCCGAGGACGCCCCAAAAAACGTAGACATGGTCTTCATAAGCGCCTTCACGCAATCCGCCATACATGCCTACGCGCTGAGCGGCAAATACAGGAAAGAGGGCGTCGTCACGGTACTCGGCGGCCCGCACGCCAGGTGCTATCCCGAAGACGCCGTCAAGTATTTCGATTACGTCATGGGCGTTACGGACGAAGAGCTTTGCAGGGAGGTCCTGGCCAACTGCTCGCAGTACAGGCCCATAGGCGTGCAGCTCGCGGCGAAGAGCTCGCCCCGGCACCTTCCCGGCGTGAGGGAGCGCTGGAAATTCATATCGAAGGCGCTCGAAAAGACGACACGTCTTTTCAGGGTGGTCCCGATGATAGGGAGCCTCGGGTGTCCCTATACCTGCAGCTTCTGCATCGACGCGAACGAGCCCTACCAGCCTCTCGATTTCGAGGTGTTGAAAGAAGACCTGAGATTCATTCTGACAAAAATTAAGCGCCCGCTGGTGAGCTGGTACGACCCCAACTTCGGCGTCCGGTTCGACGATTACATGAACGCCATAGAAGAAGCGGTTCCCCAGAACAGCATAGACTTCATAGCCGAGAGCAGCCTCTCGCTCCTGTCCGAGCCCCATCTGAAGCGCCTCCGGCAGAACGGCTTTCAGGCCCTTCTCCCGGGCATCGAATCGTGGTTCGACATGGGGAACAAATCCAAGACCGGCGCGAAGCAGGGCATCGACAAGGTAAACGCCGTCTCAGAGCACATAAACCTGATATTGAGTTATATACCCTACGTGCAGACGAACTTCGTCGTGGGGCTCGACAGCGACAATGGCCCAGAATCCTTCGAGCTGACAAAGAGATTCGTCGACAAGGCGCCGGCCGCTTTCCCGGCGTATCCGCTCATAACGGCGTTCGGCAGGGCCGCCCCCCTTAACCTCGAATACCAGAGCGACGGCAGGGTGCTCCCGTTCCCTTTTCACTTCCTCAACAACAACCACGCCTCTAACGTAAAGCCGAAGAACTATTCCTGGCCCGAATTCTACGATCTCCTTATAGGTCTCGCACAGTATTCCTATTCGTGGCGCGCCATATACAACCGATTCCGCGCGACACGGACGAGGATACCCCGGTGGATGAACCTCATGCGCGCGATATCCACCGAAGGCTCGGGCAGGCTCAAGTTCTACAGGAAGATCAGGAAATTCCTCGACGAAGACATACAGTTCAGGGCGTTCTTCGAGGGCGAGACGCGCGTCGTTCCGCAGTTCTACGTGGACATGATAAAGAAAGACCTCGGAAAGCTCTGGCATTATCTCCCCGAAGACGGGATATACCACGACCCCAACGCCTACCTCAAATCAGAGATGGAAAAGAGGCAGAAGAAAGCCCGGACGGCGTAGAGCCGCCCGGTTTTTTTCAGTGTCTTTGTCCTCGGATAATACCTCCGGAAATTCCTACGGATAAACCCCCGGGAGCCTTTCGGCCCTGTATATAAAGTTGTTCGGGTCGCTGATCTCGAATACCTTCACGGGCGGCGTCGTGTGCGTCACCTCGGCGATGACCGCGGGCGTGCGCCCTCCGAATGTTATGAGCACGTTTCCCGTATGCGGCAGCTTGTCGGCGTCTCCCAGGAAGCCCGCGAAGATCGGCTCCGGCGAAAATCCCGTGGACTCCCAGGCTATGGAGACGTCCATCGAAGACTCGTCGATGCTGTATTCGATAGCCCTGCTGAAGTTCTCCGGATATACCGGCTCGAACGGGCTCGAACGGAAATTGCCGTTGTCGAAGAGCATTATATTCCCCTCTTCCGTGATCATCGGTGCGTGCTGATGATACTGGAAGAAAAGCTCGTCGTCCGTGTCGGGGTTTAAGAGGAACGGGCCGAAGACGTCCGGGTCCCAGTTCGAATGCGTGCCGAGAATCCATATAAGCCCGCCCGTCTGCCTGTCTATTTTTATCACGGCGTCCTGGTGCCGCATGGATATTATGAGCGAATCGTCCCTGGTGTCGTGGATGACGGCGTTTGCGTGAGCCCAGTCCCTCGTCGGGCCTTCGACGCCGAAATAATCGTGGAAGAACCAGTCCCAATGACCGAGTAGAGAGCTGTAGTTAATACGGTACGGGTCGATTATGTCGAGGAGATGGTATTCGTTCACCACCGTCCCGTCGGGCGCGAACTCGACTATAACGTCTCCGACGACGTTCGCTGTTTCGAGGGGAGCGGCGGGATTGGTCGTGCTCGAAGGATAGTCCGGATACTCCCTCAGCTCGCCGCTCAGCGTCAGGAAATTCCCGTTCTCCATCGCAAAGACCTCGTGGTGAAACGCCGCTGCGTCTACCGGTATACCGCCCGGGGAACCCCCCGACGTCTGTGCCGTGTACCAGCTCCTGACTGTGTTTCCCAGCATGTCGATCTCGATTATGTCGTGAATAGGGAGGAGAAGGAGCAGATTCCCGTTCGGCATTCTCCTCACGTCTCGGTCAAGCGACGAGGAACCCTCCGGTATCCTGTAGTACCATACGACCTCGCCTGTCTCGTCCAACATTATCAGGAACCCGCCGGACTCGAAAAGCGTCACGCCCGGCTCCATGAGCCCGGGATCGCTCGTAACTTCGAGCCGGGGGAAATTCTCGGGCAACTGGCCGGTTACCGCTTCGAGTGATTTTTGGAACACCGTCTCGCCGGCCTCGTCCACCGCGCTTACGAGAACCGTATTCGTCCTGCCCGGCCTGAGGCCGAGCACCGGAAGGGAGTGGTGGGCGGCGAGTCCCTCGAATTCCACGTGTGACGTGTTCGTGCCGTCGCTGATGTCTATCGCTATCCTGGTTTCGACGGGCGTATTCACTTCGAGCACTCGGCTCAGCGGGGCCCTTTCGTTAGCCGGCTTTATCTCGGCCGAAGGCTCTTCGACCGGGGGCCCGTTCAAAAGGATATTGTCGCCGCTGCATCCCGATATGCTGAGAAAAGCGACCAGAACCAGCAGAGATAAATGCACGATTACGCGCCGCGTATTTAAAAAGTAAACCATCAGGCAGACCCTCCCTTATAAATCGGCCTTGGCTTTTGGAGTTTTTAGAATAGACCGGATTGGTCACATTATCGCATATAATGTAGCTGCAATGCAACATATGTTGTAGCATTAGCGCTACAACGCGTAATACAAACACTACACGTCAACCCAAATTGGATGAATCGGAAGGGACTTACACCGAAAAAACGGGCGCTTTAAGCGCTAACCGAAAGGGGAGTCCGGAATAAATGAATAGAGGAAAAACGTGGTGGAGATGAGGGCAACCGAACCCTCGACCTCCATGTTGTGAAGGCCAATTTAGCGAGTCGTGCGTGCAGGCGCACACATTCGCATCGATTGGTTTTATTCAGTCCGCCAATATCGAATATGATTAATTGTATTGCATCAATTAGTTCGGATTTGAACGCGTACCAGCTTTAACTCCTCCCAACGTCCCAACCTCTATACACTAAAAACTGTAAATACGGCTTTATACACCATATGACCGATGCGGAATTACCCCTCCTTCCATATATTTAAAAGTGAAATTTGAATATCGGGAGGCTTACAATGAAAAAGATTTTTGTTTACGACCTGCCTACGCGTTTCTTTCACTGGCTTTTCGCTTTCCTTTTCGTGGCGGCTTTTGCCATTGCAAAAACCGTGGACGACGAAAGCCCGCTTTTTAGCTACCACATGCTGGCGGGTATAGCCATTGCGTTTTTACTGGTGCTGAGGTTTATATGGGGATTTATAGGCACGACCTACGCGCGTTTTTCATCCTTCAAACTAAATCCCATCGAGCTGATCGTCTACTTTAAAGACGCGGTCGTCTCCAGAACCAAATCATATCTCGGTCACAACCCGGCTTCCAGCTACGCGGCGGTGATCATGTTTGCCTGTGCTATCGGACTGGCCGTCTCTGGTATATTAATGGCTAACGGCGGCGAAAACGATACACTTGAGGAGCTCCACGAGCTGCTGGCTAACATATTCCTGATTTCTGTTATTATTCACGTAGCCGGCATCGTCTTTCACCATCTTAAGAAAAGAGATTCTTTATGGTCGAGCATGCTGGACGGCAAAAAGAAGACAGGTTCGGGCGCCCCCGGTATTGCCGGCACGAGGCCGGTTGCGGGGCTGCTTCTCGTGGTTCTTTTTGTATCGTGGCTCGGGTATTTGGCTGCTAACTACGACAGCAGCACTCGGACCTTGAATATACTGGGAACCGAGCTAAGACTCGGAGAAGCGGAACATGGAGCAGAGGGCGGTTATGGAGAACACGGCGAAGAGCACGATGACGACTGAATTTGCATAAAATGACCAAAAAAGAACGACTTGTAATATCCGCTATTTTGGTCCTTATAGCCGTTCTGACTTTTATAGATATCTTCAATGACTATCTGGAGGGGGTAGCATTCTGGCATATCTCGGTTGAAACCATAATAGGGTTAGCGGCGCTGGCAGGGGTTTACTATCTGATAAAAAGCCATTTTACCATGCAGCGTACGCTTGAGAAGGAGAAACGATTCTCGAATGAGCTTAATATCGAAGCTCAAAAATGGAAGCGCGTATCGAAGGCTTATGTGGACGGATTGAGTGTTGAAATTAACAAGCAGCTGGACAAATGGGAGCTTACCAACGCCGAGAAACGGGTCGCATTCCTGCTGTTAAAAGGGCTCAGCATAAAGGAAATAGCAGATTTGAGAAAAACAAGTGAAAAAACCGTCCGCACACAGGCGAATTCTATCTATTTCAAGTCCGGGCTCCCGGGCCGTTCCTCGTTATCAGCCTTTTTCCTCGAAGACCTGCTGCCTCCAAAACTATAAGTACTCTTGCTATCAATGCTTGTTTTTGCTCCTTCACGCTCCATACAAACGCGCTGCGAAGGTGAAAGAGTGATATAGCGATAGCAAGTTAGAAATTGTGAAAACATAGGTACGTGCGATTTGTGCTATAGCGCCGGCCAGCGTTAAAAAGCAAGTGACCATTCGAGTGGCCGTGATTTCCATGCCCATTCGTTTCTGGAGTGTTGACATCCCGTTGGTCGGATACGCCGCCCTACTCCCGTTATATACGAGTCCGGGCAGGATGTCATCCCATGCCCCGGCCGCGTAATAGGTACAAATTAAGCCCGTGTAACCGGTTTTTGATTTGCAATCTGTATCTGTACGACAGGAATATCCGGTCCGAGCTTCTTATGTGAATAAAGCAATTATACGGTTTCTTAAATCTTTCGCTAACAACCGGTCATCTAATCCTGCAACAAAGCCTGAAAACCGGACAGTGCTCTTCAGGCAGGATCGAGAGGAGGCTTTTCATCATGAAAAAAGTATTTGTAATCGGAGGGATAATCGTAATCATCGTCGCCTGGTATCTGTTCAGACCGGAGAAGCTGTTCATCGACGAAAGTGTAAATGAAGGGTTCCCCTCTCGGTACTCCGAGCAGAGTGATGATTCCCCTCGGGTCGTATCGGAAGGCGAATTCCACGGCGTGGCTCATGAGACCAGCGGAACAGCCTCTATCTTTAGGCTGCCGGAAGGAAGCTATGTGCTCAGGCTCACAGATTTTGAGACCTCGAACGGCCCCGACGTGCGGGTATATCTCGGCCGGGCGGAGGATGCCAACGACAACGACACCGTAACGAATGCAGGTTATATAGAGCTTGGGGCCCTGAAGGGTAACGTTGGAGATCAGAACTACGACATACCCGCGGATACCGACCTTGGGAAATACCACTCCGTAACTATCTGGTGCAAAAGATTCGCAGTCAACTTCGGTACGGCTCCATTAACGGTAAAGAACTGACGCTTGGAGCCTGGGTGATGCCGGCGAATAACCATTACGATGTGATAGTTATAGGAACGGGGGCGGCTGGAGGGAAAACTCTGGCCTATTCGACGCCCGTTTGGAATTAGTAAGGCCCTCTATCGTTTCTTGAGCCGCTCCCGGGATAAATCAATTGTCACGGACTCGGCTCACAGAGCGTGGAATTCGTTGCCTAAATGCCGTTTACGCGAAAGCATGAATAACACATCCCTGGACGGTTGGAGATTTACAATCAGGGGAAGGTGATGTAAGTCACTGATATTATTGGTGGAGATGAAGGGAATCGAACCCTCGACCTCCGCGTTGCGAACGCGGCGCTCTCCCAGGCTGAGCTACATCCCCACGGAAAGGACTCAAAAAAAATTTCTAGATATCTGCTCTATCATGCGAATTGAGTCTAATTAGGATTAGACGATGGTTTGAAATCCGATACTTACATATCTCCCATGTAAGCTACTAGCATACATAATAATTACCAGAAATAAATAGTGAGAGGTTACTAAAAAAGCAAGTTAACCCCGGGAGACCTCCCTCCTTGCATGCGCCGGCATGGCCGGAAGGAATTTCATCCCCAACCGCGGTCTCGGGATAAACAAGCTCCCGCATTCTTTTCTGGAAATGAGCCCCCGTATAAATACCGGCAAAGGCAATCACGAATAAAAAAGAACCTGACGCGCCTAAGGAGAGGAGCTTCCAGAAAAAGTACGAGCCGCAATGGGACTTCGGTATAAATACTGCATAAGACTTTTGCTCTGTCGTAGCCTGCCCCCTATACCATATTCAGACAAGTTTTCGATACAATCCTACGTAGGAAGTGGCTTGGCAGGATTACATGCCATATAATTCAACGTATCGAGGTACTCTCGACGTTGACTGCTTCCCGGATTTTTTGACACTAAATTTATGGCATATAAACTCAGACCGTGGGCATAAGAATGAGCGCGCTTCTGCTTGAATTCGGATCGGACATCTGGGTGGGTGAAGGCCCGGTGGTGCCCTTTTTTCTCGGCTTCCGGTACCCGACCCGTATGGCGGCGATCCGATTGTCCGACGGAAGCCTGTTCGTATGGTCACCTATAGCGCTTTCGGACGAGCTGAAAGGCGAGGTCGATTCCCTGGGGCCAGTCCGCTACCTGGTTTCCCCCAATTTCCTCCACCACCTTTTTCTGGGGGAATGGAAGTCCGCCTATCCGAATGCCCGCCTCTTCGCCTCCCCGGGACTACGCAAGCGTCGGAAGGACCTCACCTTCGACGGAGACCTGGCCGATACACCCGACGAGGGTTGGGCGGCCGACCTGGATCAGGTCCTTGTGCACGGCAGCTTCGTGATGACGGAGGCCGTCTTCTTCCATCGCGCCAGCCGCACCGCAATGTTCGCCGACCTTATTGAAAACCTGCCGCACGACTGGTTCGGCGGCTGGCGGAAGTACATAGCCCGCCTCGACGGAATAATAGAGCCGAATCCCGGCGCTCCGCGGGAATGGCGCGCGAGCTTCATCGATCGCCGGAGAGCCCGCGCCGCGCTTGGACGAATTCTCGACTGGCCGATCGAACGGGTGCTGATAGCCCACGGCAAACCCGCGGCCTCGAACGGCAAGGCCTTTGTCCGAAACGCCTTCACGTGGCTGCCGGGGTCTTAACTTCATTGAAACGACTGAAAACCCGGAGGGGAATTGAGCGAACCATTGCGCTTACCTCGACGCCTTCACCGCCCTGTTAGACGCCCAGCGCTCGAGCTTGGATATCTCCTCGCGCATAGTCGTCGAAAGCGGCACTATGGACGAGGCCGCTATGATGAGCTCCCTGTCGGTGAGCTCCTTCTCGCGCGAGAATGATTCGAACAGCGCCGATATGACGGCCTGCTCTATCTCGGCCCCGCTCAGCCCCTCGGTATTTTTAGCGAGCGAATCGAGGTCGAAGTCGTCCGGATTCTTGCCGCGGTTAAGGAGATGTATCCTGAATATCTCCCTCCGCTCCTTCTGGTTCGGGAGCGTGACGAAGAAGATTTCGTCGAACCTTCCTTTTCTCAGGATTTCCGGCGGAAGAAGGTCTATCTGGTTCGCGGTCGCCGTGACGAATACGGGATACTTCTTTTCCTGCATCCACGTGAGAAAATATCCGAATATCCTCGACGTCGGGCTGTCGCCGGATTTCTCGCCGCTCCTCGTTATCCCCGCCTCGATCTCGTCTATCCACAGGACGCACGGCGACGTCGCTTCTACAGTTTTGATCGATTTTCGAAAGGCCTCTTCCGGGCTCCCCTGCGATTCGCTGTACACCTGGTTAAGGTCGAGCCTGAGTAGCGGCAGGTTCCACGACGTCGCTATCGCCTTCGCGCAGAGGCTCTTCCCGCAACCGCTTATACCCATGAGCAAAACCCCCTTGGGGACGTCGAGGCCGAACTCCTTCGCCTCGCTCGAAAACGCGAGCCTCCTCACGTCGAGCCACTCTTTTATGTTTTCGAGTCCGCCCACCTCGTCTATATCGACGCGGCTCCTGACGAAATCGAGCGTGCCGGTCTTCCGTACGAGCTGCGCCTTCTCTTCGAGAAGCGCATCGACCGCTTCGTCCCCTAGCCCGTCCCTTCCGACGAGCGTACGTCTTAAGGCGAGCTCCATTTCGAGCGCACCCAAACCCTGGAGCGCGTTTATGGAAGCCTCCCTGAACGTCGGGCTCATCGAATTCCGGAGCGCCTCGCCCGCATGCGATTTAATAATGTAGTCGAAGATCTTCCCCGTCTCGGCCCTGTCCGGAAGGTCTATGTCTATGACGGCCATTTCCTTTTCGAGCTCTGGGGGGATGGCGACGCTGCTTGCGAGGATAAAAAGCGTCTTCGGAGTTTTTCTGAGCTTCTGGTACGCGTCCTTCAGCTTCCGGACCACACGCGGATCGCCGAGGTAAAAGCCGATGTCCTTGAAGAAGTAAAATCCCTTTCCCGGCTCTTCGAGGACCCTGTCGAGCGCTTCGATAAGTCCCTTCGATTCGCTGAAAGGTCCCGAGCCGTCGCTGAGCCCGTCCGTGCACGACCAGACCGAAAACCGCGGCGAGTCCGGGTACAAACCCTTCCCGATGGACCTTATCGTGTTCTCTACCCGCTCCTCCTCCCACGAGACGAGATAGATAATCGGGTACCCTGCCCTCACGAAGGTTTCGATTGTTTTTGTGGGGAAAGCCATACCTGTCTAAGTATATAGCAGACCGCGCGGTAAACACCCGGCTAATTATAAAACCGGGGCGCTTCGCCCTACATACCCTGAGACACGACCTTCTTCGGGTGCTCTTTCCGCCAGCGGAGCTTGTTGAGGGCGTTTATGTACGCCTTGACGCTCGCGACGACAATGTCCGTGTTGGCGCCCTGCCCCTGCGTGATTATGCCCTCGTCGGCGACCCTCACCGTCACCTCGCCCTGCGCGTCGATGCCCTCGGTAATGGAGGCGACGACGTAGGTTTCGAGTACGGGAGAAAGCCCCGTCGCTTTCGACACCGCCTGGTAGGCCGCGTCCACGGGGCCGTCGCCGCTTTCGGAAACGGTTACTTCGTTCCCGTCGATGAGGAGCTTCACGGTGGCAACGGGATGCATGTCCGAGCCGCCCGAGTAGTTGGCGGATATGAGCTTGTAAAAATCCGAGGACCTTACGAACTCCTCGCTGATTAGCGCCTCGATGTCCTCGTCGAAGACGTATTTCTTCTTGTCGGCGAGGTCCTTGAACTTCTTAAACGCCTGTTCGAGGGCGTCGCCTTCGAGAAAGTATCCATACTCTTCCAGGCGGTCCTTGAACGCGTGCCGTCCGGAATGCTTTCCGAGTATCAGCTTGTTCGAGGGAATGCCCACTTCCTCGGGGTCCATGATTTCGTATGTGATTCTTTCCTTGAGCACGCCGTCCTGGTGTATCCCGGCCTCGTGGGCGAACGCGTTCGCGCCCACTATCGCCTTGTTCGGCTGTACGCTCACGCCCGTCACCTGCGTAACGAGCCTGCTCGTCGGGTACAGGTGCTCGGTGTTTATCCTCGTCTTATACGGGTTCCGGTCGTTACGGACCTTGAGCCCCATGACTATCTCTTCGAGCGATGCGTTGCCCGCCCTTTCGCCGAGGCCGTTTATCGTGCACTCCACCTGCCTCGCCCCCTCTTTGATGGCGGCGATTGAGTTGGCGACGGCAAGGCCAAGATCATTATGGCAGTGTACGCTCAGGACAGCATTATCGAGTCCCGACACCCTTTCCCTGAGCGTCCTTATTATATAGGTGAACTCCTCGGGAACCGTATAGCCCACGGTATCGGGGATGTTTATGATCTTCGCCCCGGACCTGACGGCGACGTCCACGGCCTTACACAGGTAGTCGAGGTCGGTCCTCGTCGCGTCCTCGCACGAAAACTCGACGTTCTCGGTGTAGTGAGTCGCATGCTTCACGGCGGTGCTTATGATTTCCAGCACCTCGTCGCGCGACTTTCTCAGCTTATGCTTCAAATGAATGTCGGAGGTGGCGATGAAGGTATGAATCCTCGGATACTCCGCCCCCTTGACGGCCTCCCAGCCCCTGTCGATGTCGTTGAAGTTCGCCCGGCAAAGGCCGGCTATCTCGCAGCCGCGTATCTTTTCGGCGATGATCTTGACCGACTGGAAATCCCCCTCGGACGAAATGGGGAACCCCGCTTCGATTATGTCGACGCCGAGCTTTTCGAGCTGATGCGCCACCCTGAGCTTCTCTTCCGCGGTCATGCCGCAGCCCGGGGCCTGTTCACCGTCTCTCAAAGTTGTGTCGAATATTCTAACGACGTTGTCGCTTCCCATTTCTGAAACCTCCTCGATTTAAGATAGTCTAAGCATGCGGGAGAGTTCTGTCAATGTTGGGAAACCGCGCCCCGCCGTCCCTTGAGGGCGCGAAATCAGAGTCCCGTCGGGAGGTCGATGAAAACAGTCTCTACGCCGAACTGCCCCGAGACGATCTTCGAAAGGGCCTTTAAACCTATGGTCTCCGTCGCATGGTGACCGGCGAATACGACGTTCATCCCGGCGTCCTTAGCGGTGTAGTAAACTTCTACGGCGTCGCCGGTGATGTATAGATCGATCCCTGCGTCCATTGCCTCGTAGAATCCGCCGTAGCTTCCGCCGCCGGTGCATACGGCTATCGTCTTCACCTGCTCCGGCCCGAAGGCGAGCGTCCTGCACTCGGCGCCGAGGCCCTCCGCGAGCCTGGTTTCTATCTCGGCGACCGTGCGGGCGTTCTTGAGCCGCCCCGTCCATCCCACGTTCTTCCCGCGGAAAGGCAGGAACTCGTCCTCGACCTTCGCCCCGAGGAGCTTTAAAATCTGGACGTTATGGCCGACTTCCTCGTGCCTGTCCAGGGGCAGGTGACTGCAGTAAAGGGACATGCCGTTTTCGAGGAGGATTCCGACCCTGTCCAGCATCCATCCGGCGAGAGACGGATTACGGTTGGTCCAGAAGAGGCCGTGATGGACGACGACCATATCCGCCTTCTCTTCGGCGGCCCGCTCGAATGTTTCGATCCCGGCGTCTACGGCGAAGGCCACCCTTTCGACCTTCTCCTTCCCCTCGACCTGAAGGCCGTTCCACGACGTGTCGTCGATGTCGCCGGTCCTGAGATAGTCGTCCAGGAACCGGGTGATTTCTTTAATATCGGGCATAGGTGAAATGATACTCGCTTAACGCCCGATTCCAAGCTGTGGGCCGCTCAGGCCGACTTGCCCTTCACCATGCGGTATATGAGCAGGAGCACTATGGAGCCTATGACGGCGAATATGAAGCTCCGGAGATTAAACCCCTGCTGAAAATCCGCATCTCCCAGCACCTGCGTCGCGATAAGCCCCCCGATGAACGCCCCGACTATGCCTATGATAATGGTCCAGATGAACCCGCCCGGGTCCCTGCCGGGCATAAGGAGCTTTGCGACGGCGCCCGCTATGAGGCCGAATATTATCCACGATAGAATCCCCATACCTTTAACCTCCTTAAGAGCGTTTAAATAGATATTACAATTTTTCATTGCAAGGTCCAAGCACTTTCGCCCCCCACCCATCGGTTCGCCACCGGCAGCAGCTGTCGGCAGCGCGCCGCAGATACAGGAGAATCTGAACGTATATGGCCCGGCCCCGCTTTAATCCACGGGGGGCCGGGCATCCGGTAAAATTCGGCAAGTACCGCTATTCGGCTTTATTTGGAGAGGCTTTCCTGTAGAATCTCTTCGCCAGCATCATGGCGGGGATTATAAAATAAAGCAGGTAAGAGAACGCCGTTCCGGTGGTGTCTCCCGAGGATAGGGAGCAGCCGCCGCCCCCGTTTCCGCCCGTATCGCCCCCGATAGTCGGGTCCTTGTAATCGTGTATGCCGTCGCCGTCGGAATCGACAGGGCTCTTCGGGTCGGGTCCCGCTTCTTCGGCGTCGGTTGCGCCGTCGCCGTCGGAGTCCGTATCGAGCGAATCCTTGACGCCGTCCCCGTCCGTGTCTTCGCTCCCCTCGACTGAATCCGGAATACCGTCACCGTCGCTGTCGCCGTCCGATATCGCTATCGCGAAGGGGCTCCCCGGAAGGCCGCTCACGGTCGCGGTAACGGAGCTGCTCTTCGTATCGATGACTGAAAGCGAATCGCCATCGCCGCCCACGTAGGCGCTGCCGCCGTCCGGGGTGAGCGCGATTATGGACGGCTCGCTGACGACCGTGCCGGACACGGTGGAAACGGTGCACTCGGGCCCGCACGATTCGACCTCGAACACGGATACGGACTGGCCGTTCATATTCGCGACGTAAACCGTCTTCCCGCCGGGGGTCACGGCGAGCCCCTCGGGGCTCATGCCCACCTCGGCGATATCCTCGATGAGGTTCTCCATGGATATGTTCATGCCGAGCACCTGGTTTTCGCCGAATATCGATATGAAGAGCGTTTGACCGTCGGGGCTCGCGGCAAGCCAAATTGGCCCGCACGCCTGGTCGTGTCCGCACGTAACCGGGACGTTCTCCTTAAGCGTATTATCAGACGTATCTATAACCGAAACCCCTGTATTCGTCGCAACGTAAACGTAAACCGGGCCCGCGCTTGATGTCGGCGTCACCGTGATGGACGGTGTCGACGAGCAGTTGTTCGTCCCGTCGCTGTCGCACCCTATGTCTATGCTCGAAACTGCGCTCGTTCCGAGGTCCACTACCGTAACGCTGCTCGCCCCGGCGTTCGCTATGTAGAGCGTGCCGCCGTCCGGGGTTATGACGAGACCGAATGGATTTACGTCGGGAAGATGTATCATCGAGTACGACGGGTTATCGTCCGGCGAATCTATAACATGAACGGTCTTATTGAGATCGACCGCGTACACGGTGCCGCTGTCGGGATTGACGGCTATGCCCATAAGGCTCGAAGCTATAGTAGGATCGAGGCTGCCTTTAACCTCGTTGGTCGAGGTATCGACGACGGTTATCGAATTGCCGAGGTCGGTTATATAGGCGAGCGGCGTCTGCGCCCGGGACGGCGCGGCAAAAACCAGAAGGGCTGCAGCGAATGCGAAAAACAGAAGTGCGAGACGGTTTCCGCTTTCCGCGATGTTTTTCAAGAGCATTGGCGTTTTCCTCCACGTTTCCGAATTCAGGATTTCAAATCGATATTCGAATTCCCTTCGCAGGAACAGGTGCCTCATTCAGAAATAGCCGTAAGCCCCGGCGGGAGTTTCGCATACCCGCCGGGCGCCGTCCCTGCACTATAATATACGTCACCACGGAGGCAGCCGGTTTAAACCTTTTTCAGCTCAGTTCAAAAGGTCCATCTTTATCATGCGGTTCCGGAGAATCTGTCTCGTCACGCCGAGCATTTCGGCCGCCTTCGTCTGGTTCCAGTCGGTGAGCTCGAGGGCTTTTTTTATGACCATCTCCTCGACGCTGTCGAGCGTCATCTTGTCGAGGTCGAGCTCGAAGAACATCTTGCTATCGTCGTTGTGAATCTTGACGCCCTTCCCCTGCTCGTCGAGCTGAATGTACTTGGGGTCGAGCACGTTTCCCGTGCTGAGGAGAACCGCCCTTTCGATGGTGCTGCGGAGCTCCCTGACGTTGCCCGGCCAGTGATAGCTCATGAACGCTTTTTCGACTTCTTCCGGCACCGTATCTATGGTCTTGTTGAAATCGACGTTGAAGAAATCTATAAAATGCTTCGTGAGAAGCGGGATGTCTTCCCGCCGCTCCCTGAGCGTCGGCATTTCGAAATTAATGACGTTCAGCCTGTGGTAGAGGTCTTCCCTGAACTGGTTATTCTCGACGAGGGTTTTAAGGTCCTTGTTGGTGGCGGCGACTACCCGGACGTCTACCTTTATATCCCGCTTCCCGCCTATTCTCCTGAAGGTCCTTTCCTCTACCACCTTCACGAGCTTTGCCTGAAGCGTCGGGCTCATGTCGCCTATCTCGTCGAGGAATATGGTGCCGCCGTTCGCGTCTTCGAGTATGCCGGTCTTCATCTTCTTGGCGTCGGTGAACGAGCCCGCCTCGTACCCGAATATCTCGCTTTCGAGAAGCGTTTCCGGTATTGCGGCGCAGTTGAGCTCTATTATGGGCTTTTCGGCGCGGACGCCGTTATGATGGAGCACCTTCGCCGCGAGCCCCTTGCCCGTGCCGCTCTCCCCACCTATGAGAATCGTCTTGGGGTCCGTCGTAACCAGCTTCTCGAAAAGCTCGATTATATTTTTAACGGCCTCGCTCTTCCCTATGATGGAATGAAATCCATACTCCTTCTGCTCGGTCTTGAGCCTCATGTCGAGGTTTCTCTTGAGCCTCGCGTTATCGAGCGCGTTTTTTACGATGACCTTGAGCTTGTCGAGGGAAAACGGCTTTTCTATGAAGTCGTAGGCCCCCTTCTTGATAGCCTCGACCGCCGTATCCACGTTCCCCTGGCCGCTCATGAGAATCGTTACCGGGGCGGGATCGACGGCGCTTAGCTGCCCGAGGACCTCGAGGCCGTCCATGTCCGGGAGCTTGTAATCGAGAAGGACGAGTGAAGGATTATCCCTTTTGGCCATGAGTACCCCCATGTCGCCCATGCCGGCCGTATTCACGACGTATCCTTCGTCGGTCAGACCCTCTTTAAGTCCGGCGCAGAGAAATTCCTCGTCGTCTATAATAAGTATCGTTTCGCTCATTCACCCCTCGCAGCCATCGTTATTTCCTGTGACATGACTCTCAAAATCTACGCGGAACCCGTTTCCATCGCCGGGAGCTCTTCGTCCCGCTGCGTGTAAGGAATTATAACCGTAAACTGCGAGCCCTTTCCCTCTTCGCTCGAAACCACGATCTGGCCCGAGTGGGATTCGATAATCTTTTTCGATATGGGTAGACCGAGCCCCGTGCCCTGTTTCTTGCTCGAATAAAACGGCTCGAATATTTTTTCGATCTCCGACTCGGGAATCCCGGAGCCTTCGTCCCGTACCGTTATTCGGAGCGTGTCGTCCACGCTCTCTGTCTCGACCGAGACAGGGCCCTTGCCCGGCTCGGTGCTGTCGATCGCGTTTATGAGGAGATTGATTAAAACCTGCTGGCATTTTTCGTAATCCAGACGGCACGGCGCTGCGGCCCCGTGCTTTATGTTCAGCGATACCCCTTTCCCCTCTGCGCGTGGCCTTACCAGAACGACCGACCTTTCCACGACCTCGTTGGGGTCGATCTCCCGGAAATCCATCTTCTTCGACACGGACAGCTGCAGAAGGTCCCTCAGTATGCCGTCGAGCCTTCGAACCTCCTTCAGCACCTCCGTTATTGAATGCTCCTGCTCCTCGCTCCCCACCTTCCCTCTCATGATTTCGAGCGCGACTGTAATGCCGGAAAGCGGGTTTTTTATTTCGTGGGCTATCCTCGTCGCGAACTCTCCTATTATCGCCAGCCTCTCGGCGCGTATCAGCTCGTTCTGCTGCTCCCTTATGGCGAGCGTTGCCTCGTCTATCTTCTCCCTCAGCGTTTCGTTAAACCTCTTCGTTTGCTCCAGGAGCTCGAGGTTACTGTTGTGCGTATCCTCTATATTCCTCAGCATGTCGTTAAAGGACCCTGCGAGCTTCGATATCTCCCCCGTCCCTTCGAGGCCAGTTATCCTGTACGAGTAATCCCCCTTCTTCACGGTCTGCGTGGCTTTGACGAGCCTCTCGACAGGCCTCGTGATCTTCCAGGGGAAAAGAACCGCTATCATGCCGCCGAAAAGAAGCGCCGCCCCCACTATGACCAGGAGAAAGGTATAGTTGTACTTCACCTGCTCGCCTACGATCGTAACGGCCTGCTCGACCATCTCCTTTCCGAACCCGGCCTCCGAATCCACATCGGAAGACGGATTCGCAAAGAGCTTATAGAGCGTGGAATAGCGGCCTTCTAGATTCTCCGCCGCCTCGTTCAGCTTGTGCGCGTTATAAAGGGATAGTCCTCCGGCTATAAGCATGAGCGTAAGCATCAGCGCGAAACCGAGTCTTATCTGAGTACTTAAATTCAATTCCCCGCTCCTCTATATATAATGAAGCGCAAACTTCCGCCGCCTCTTCCCGCGCGCTTTCGAATCCGCATACCCCGGAAGAGACGCGTTCCCCGCGAATTATCAGGTCAGATGCGAAGTGTACAAATCGGTACACTGCCGATTGTTTATATGATTACTAAAACCCAACCCCACATATTACAGTAAACAGTATAAAACATTAGCAACCAACTATGAATATTGAATCTTTGGAATGCCTCCGCATAATTGGCACGCCCCTTGCACTTTATCACGGTCAAAACCAATGCACAGGAGGCATTTACTATGAGACATTTACTAGTAACTTCACTATTATTGACGGGACTTACGCTCGGCGGTGTAAGCGCGGTTCACGCCGAGGGCAATTACGACAAGAACGCCCCCGAACAGGAAATGACGCAGCCGAGGACCGACTCGGACTTTTCCGGCGAGGGCAGCCAGTACACCGTTCAGGAAGGCGATACGCTCGCGAGCATAGCCGAGGAGCATCTTGGCTCGGCCGACCAGTGGCAGCTGATTGCCCAGGCGAACGATATAAGCAACCCCGATCAGCTCGAGGTAGGACAGACTCTGACCATACCGGCGAGCGGCGAGAGGTCGGACACCGGGAACCTTTCCACCGACAGCTCCTCCATGCAGAGCGCGAACGACATGAACAGCCCTGACAACTCCGATTTACAGGCCAGTGATATGAACGACCCTGACCGTATACAAAACCGCGGTGACATGAATGATCCTGACAGTGCGACCATTCCAGGCGGCGAGAACGTTGCGGAACCTGATCAGGAAACGTACGGGGAAACGGCTCGCGACTTCGAGAGCGACAAGGTAAACGACCCTGCAGCCGAGAACGATTCCGCCCTCGACCAGCAGCAGGAAATCAGGGGTGAGATAACGGAAATAGCGTCAGGCAACGAGTCCGTCACCCTTAAAGACGAGCAGGGAATGACGCATAATCTCAAGCTCGAAGATGAAGGCATAGTCGACGGGGTTTCGGTAGGCGACTTCGTTAAGGCCGAGATTGAAGGCGGAACGGTAGTTTCGCTTGAGAAAGTAGACAGAACCGCTTCCAGATAACAGAAGCGCTCAAAGAAAGACTCTCACACTTTCATCCTCTGGGGCGAATCGAATCGCCCGGATACGGGCCGGCATGGGCAACAAACCCATGTCGGCCCTTTTTTTCATTTTCGCCCTGCCGGGCGCATAACTTTGACAACCCATGCTTTATATCAAATAATTTCTTCTCCGGGTTTCCGGAATAAAAAGGCGATCCGGGGAGGAAAAGCTGAGAATGAAATATTTCCGATATACGACGCTTGCGTTGTCGTGTTTTCTTACCGGGTGTATCACGGCCCCCGGAACGATACAGGAGCTCAGCGAAAGGCAGGAGAATCTCGAGGCCGAAGTAGGCCGCATGTCGGATACGCTCACGGACGTCCAGCGGAAGCTCGAGATACAGAGCGCGCGGATCCGGAACCTCGAGCAGAACTATTCCGATATATACCTGAAGCTGGACGAGCTCCGGGCCGAGCCGCCCGCAAGCGAGCCCCCCGCATCCGCCCCCGAGGGGGGGGCCGTGGGTCCGCCGGCGCCCACCGCGGTGCAGGCCGAGAAGGACCTTTACCTCAAGGCCGGAAAGCTCTACAACCAGGGCCAGTTTTTAAACGCCATTCTCGCTTACCAGGTATTCATAGATACATACCCCGACGACAGCCGCGTGGCCGACGCCTATTTGAAACAGGGCCTTTCGCTCGTCAGGATCGGCCGAAAGGACGGGGCCAAGTTTTTCTTCAGGACCCTCATAACGAGGTTCCCGAACACCCCCGAAGCGCAGAGGGCGCGTGAGGAGCTGAAAAGTATCGATTCCGAATAGCCCGGGGCGGTAATTTCTGTACCTTTTCGTACAATTCCCACTGTCTTCATCCGTACCATACGGCTTTCCACGGCTCGAGCTGTATCGCTAAGCCGCTTCCATTATTAAACATTTGCCGCGTTACCATTCTGGCATGACGGTTGCACTATAGTCATCGCAAAACATACTGCCATGATTGGAAGGAGGCATAAAAATGGATAGGGTTAACACATTGGAAGCGATTTGGAACAAAATTACTGGATACATAGTCCCGGGAACCCTGGGTGTTCTCATGATATACGGGGTCGGGACCTCGGTCTTGTCCCAGCAGTCGATAGGCTCCGAGCCCGAGGGCGAGGCGCCGTCATACGACGCCCTTTCAGGCGCCGCGGCGTCCGACCCGTACACCCCCGAGCTGAAGGACATATTCTTCGATACGAACAGCCATCTTATAAGGGAAGACGCAAAGCCGGTCCTCGATGAAAACGCCGAGGCGCTCAGGAGCGAGCCCGACACGTTCGTCGTTATAGAAGCGCTCTGTGATTCGAGGGAATCCTCCGCTTCGAGTCTCGGGATCAAGAGGGCCGAGAGCGTAAAGGACTACATGGTGAATCAGGGAGTCGGGCCCGAGAGAATAATCACGGCCAACAAGTGCAACATCTACGACATGCAGCTCGTAAGGAGCGTGGATACCGAGAGGCTCGACAGCAGGGTACGCTTCATAGCCCTCGACCAGATTAAGCGTAACGAGTCCTACGCCTTGAACAGATAACCGTATAAGACATATTCTCCTTATCTCCGGATAAAAAAAAGCCGCCCCGAGGGGTTTTCGTCCCCGGGGCGGCTTTTTTATTTGAGCTCTCCTTCAGCCTACATGCCGCGGCTTCTTCTTCCGCGCTCCTGCCTCCTCAGGAGATAAACGGCCGCGATCATCAGAAGCATCGGCAGAATCATCATCGCCCATCCCGAAAGGGTCGGGACGGCGGTCGCCTCCCCGGGTCCACCCGGCGGAGGGAACGGACTCTCCGTAGGCTCCGACGGAGGGTCCGAAGGCGTAGGCCCCGGAGGGGCCGGATTCACGTCTGTATTCTCCTCGTCGGAGTTGTCCCCCGGGTCGGGGTCGTCCACGTCGCTTGTAACGGTAACGTTGTTCGAAGCTACCCCCGGTATCGTCGGTATGATTATTATCGTCGTCACGACGTCGCCGCCGCCGGCTATGTTCTGGAGATCGCACGTCACGACGCCGCCCGCATGCTCGCAAGACCCCTGCTCCGGGTTTGCGGAAATGAATATCGCCCCGGCCGGGAGCGTATCGGTCACGACTACGTTAGCCGCCACGTCCGGTCCGGAATTGGATACCGTAACCGTGTACGTAAGCTCCTGATCGACGGTGGCCGGATTCGGCGAGCCCGTCTTGGTAACCGAAATGTCCGCGCTTTCCGGCTCGGCCTCGACGGCCGTCGTTTCGGTGTCGCTGTTGTTGGCAGTGTTCGGATCGTTAAGGCTGCTGCCGACTGTCACGCTGTTGACGGCGTCCCCGATCGCGGTCGGAGTGACGGTCATCGTAATCACTACGGTCTGGCCGGGGTTCATGGCGCCTATAGCGCACGTTACGACGCCGGCGGCCTCGTTGCAGGTCCCCTGTCCGGGATTGGCCGAGCCGAACGTCACCCCCGCCGGAAGCGTATCGACCACTTCCGCGTCGGTGACCGGGTCGGGACCGAGGTTCGAAACCGCGATTGAATAGGTCAGGTCCTGGTTCACGATTACGGGATTGGGGCTCGACGTCTTGGATATCGAAAGATCGGCGTCCGTCGGCTCGCCTCCCGAGCCCTCGACGGTGGTCGACTCGGTCGACGAATTGTCTGTCGGGTCGGGGTCGGGCTGATCGCCGGAGACGACGGCCGTGTTGGCTATAACGCCCGTCTGGGTCGGCGTCGCCTCTATCGTGACAGTCGCGTTTCCGCCGTTCGTTATCGTCCCCAGGCTACAGGTAAGCGTCGTTCCGACGAGCGGGTTGCAGGTCCCCTGGCTCGGCGTAATCGTGCCTATGGTAAAGCTGGCCGGCAGTACGTCCGTCACGGTGACGCCCGTCGCATCGTCCGGCCCGTCGTTCGTGACAGTTAGCGTATACGTAAGGGTGTTATTCACTACGACGGGATTAGGAGACGATGTCTTTACCATCGAAAGGTCCGAGGAGCCCTCCACCTCGTTACACACGACTTCCGCCTGCGACTGCGCGATTACGATGTCCCCGCTCAGGGCGCCGATCAGGGATAGCACGGTATCCGTCAGGTCGATGCGTATCGCGTTTACGGTTATACCGCGGCTGTTGACGCCGTCGCCCGTGATTATCTGCTCGTTTAAAACCACCCTTATTCCGAGGAGGTTAATGAGCTCGAAATTCGGAGTCGGACTGGAGTCTATCGTCAAACCCAGCCCGAGCGTCCCCCCGGCGCCGGCGTTTTCGATCGTAGTGGTGCCGGTCGCGGTCAGCGTTTCGTCCGCACAGCTGCCCGTGACTTCCGCCGTGGTCGCCACCGTATCGGCACCGATCGTGAGAAGGGGCAGCAGGCCGACTATGCTCAGGTTAAGGCCGTCCACGGTCGAGCTCGACGAGGTGGTATCGTTTCCGATGTCCGAGCTCGCCTCGGTCGACAAGAGACCTGTGCTCAGTATGCTGCCCACGAGCCCTGAAGACAGGCTCGCGCTGAGGACAGTATCCGAATCGGTATAATCCGGCGGCGCGCTTCCGGCCGACGGGGCTACGGGTCCGAGGTCTATGCTGACCGCGGGTCCGATCAGCGGCAGCAAATCGAGCTCTGCAAATACGCCGTAAGCCGAGCTGTTCCCCTCGGTCTGAGCGAGGGCGCCGCCCGCGAGTGAAAGAAAAGACACAACGAATAAAACCGAAAATACGAAGCTTCTGCTAAAGAATCCCAGAGTTCTCATCTCATCCTCCTGTGTGGGTCTATTGGGGCTATTCTATTCCGCTATTTAGAGATTACATTAGCTCATTCACTATCTAGGCAATTATACCACAACAAAAAATAAGTGCCAAATCTTATCATTGTTAATTGTTATTTACGTCAATGAGGAGAAAAATTGTCGATGTAGACTTTTTTTGCGGCGCGAAACCCATTTTCGCAAGGATTGCAGCGAAAAAGGGCGGCCTACGAAGCAAGTGCGGGATAGAAAAACGGGAAAAAGAGATTTCCGGAAAGAGGGAGCAGCCGGGGGAATCTTAAAGGGGAAAAGAGAGAAGCTGTTTACAGCGGACTCCCCATTTCACTGTTTTAACCCTCGATCTCCCATTCCAATATCTACCGACGGAACAGGTTCGGCCGTGCCGTGGGGTAATAAATAATCGGCCTCGAAACCTTGCCAACCGCCGCACCGGAAGACCCCTGAGACCTTTCAATAGGGGATTAGAGGGATAAAGGTAATGGCTGGGGCACTAGGATTCGAACCTAGACTGATGGATCCAGAGTCCATAGTACTACCGTTATACTATGCCCCAGCAGAAGGATAATTAGTATTTATAATAACACATATCGAGTCAAGTGCCTTGAATGACCACATGTATTCGATACAATAGAGTAACGGAATATTCAGTCAGGCAAGGAGAAAGGCGATGCCCGCAAAGACGCTGACAATAAGCGCCAAAAAGAAAACGGAGCTCAGGGCCAGGGTCGACAAGGCCGTAAAGGACGCCGCCAGGCAGGGATTTATTTTTGTAAAGTCGGGGTACAGGGAAGACAAGGTAAAAAAATCGAAAGGCGGTTATGAAATCGAGATAGAAGTTCATTCCTAGATTTCGCCCGGACATGGCAGAGCCCGAATTTCACAAGCTGGAGACGTTCGAGAACCGGTACCCGGACAGGGAATACGAGATAGATATATCCTGCCCGGAATTCACCTGCGTCTGCCCCAAGACGGGCCAGCCGGACTTCGGAACTATAAGGATAAAGTACGTCCCGGGCAGGCTCTGCATAGAGCTCAAGTCGCTAAAGCTGTACATATATTCATACCGTAACGTCGGCACGTTCCACGAGCACGTGACGAACAAAATCCTCGACGACATAGTCTCTGCGTGCGGCCCCGTAAGGGCGGAGGTCACGGGAGACTTCAACGTGAGGGGCGGAATAAAAACCGTCGTCACGGCTTCTTACGAAAGGGATTGAGGCCTCCCGTTCCGGATTTTTAGGAATCCCGGCCGAAATTATTTCTCAATTCATCCTCGTGGGGTTAATATCTTTATATACCACCCGGAGGATGCCGAACGCTTGCTTTTAAAGGCTCAGATAATAATCACGGCCGTCATAATCCTGACAATAATCGGGATCGCCGTGGCCGCGCCCTACGTCGCGCCCTATAAATACGACGAGACGGACTTCCGGAACGCGCTCAGCAAGCCAGGCGGAAAACACCTCCTGGGCACGGACCAGGAAGGGAGGGACATGCTGAGCCGGATCATCTACGGCTCGCGTGTCTCGATAGCCGTAGCGCTCGGGACGGCGGGCATAGCGCTCGTAATCGGCACATTTTACGGCGCCGTGTCGGGCTATGTCGGGGGCAAGGTGGACGAGCTCATGATGAGGGTGGTGGACGTATTCTATTCCCTTCCCGACCTTCTTCTTATCGTTCTCATCACGCTGGTCATAGGAAGGGGCGTCCTCGGAATAGTGCTCGCCCTCGGCCTCACCGCGTGGATGAGGGTCGCGAGGATAGCGCGCGGAAGCGTCCTTCAGCTAAAGGAAGTCGAATACGTCCAGTCGGCCAGGAGCCTCGGCGCTTCTCCCGCGCGAATCCTGGGGGTCCACATTATCCCGAACATACTTAGCCCGCTGATTATCACGCTCACGTTTTCCGTTCCCTATGCGATCCTGGCCGAATCTACACTCAGCTTCCTCGGCCTCGGGATAGCCCCGCCCGAATCGAGCTGGGGGACTCTCGCGAGCACGGGATGGCAGGGCATAAGGACGTTCCCCCATCTCATCGTCTTTCCGAGCCTCGCTATTTTCATTACGGCTTTTTCATTTAACCTATTTGGAGAAGGTATAAGGGATTATCTCGACCCCCAGAGAGTAAGGAGGTAACTTTCCGATGTACACCCGTAATTCGAAATCATATATAAAGTACGGCGCCTCCGTTCTGGCGCTTTGCGCGCTTTCGTTTATCGTTCCGGGCCCGGATTCGTCTGCCCAGATAAACTGCCAGTCCGAGATATACCTGCCCGCCAAGCCCGACGCCAAAGACAGGTTCAAAAAGGGCTACTGCTTCATCCAGGTGGGCCGGTTCCAGGAAGGCGTGACGAGGCTCGAGGGCGTCGAAAAGGAGCTCCCGACGGTGGCTGATTACGTCCTCTACTACCAGGCCGCGGGATACGAAAACCTCGGGAATTATCCGCAGGCCTCGCTGCTTTTCAACCGCGTGCTGACGGAATACCCCGGAAGCGGCGTCAGGAAGAAGGCCTTCGAGCGCCTGGGCAACATCTACATGCAGTCCGGCGATTACGCCAACGCCGAGAGGATTTTCAGGGCGCTTTACGCCGAGGAGGGATCCCGCGGCTCGAAGTCTGCGTATCTTTACAGCCTCGCGGAGGCCCTCGAAAAGCAGGGCCGCTACCCCGAGGCCGTGACCGCGTACAAACAGGTCTGGGTGGAATACCCCGAATCCAAAGAATCGTCCCCGGCGCAGGCGGCGGCCCGCCGCGTGAGCACCGCCGGCGGGGTGGCGTTCGTTCCCACGGAGTCCGACTACCTCCAAAGGGCCGACACCCTTTTTAAATATTCGAGGTGGTCTTCTGCGGTACAGAACTACGAGATGGTCACCTCCAAAAGCACGCAGGCAAGGACGAACATGGGAATCGCCATGGTCAACGCCGGGAGGCTTAACGAGGCCGAGACGGTGCTGAGCACGATCAACTCGCCCGAGTCCCTCTTCTGGAGGGGTAAGCTTAAATCCAAGCAAGGGCTCGACGGCGAGGCTGCGTCGCTCTACTCACAGATAAGCACCCGCTTCCCGTCGAGCGAGCTCGCTCCCGAGGGGCTTTACAACGCAGCAAGGCTCTACCAGATCAACGACCAGAACCAGAGCGCGATCAAGACCTACGACGTCCTCATAAGAACCTACCCCAAGAACAAGTACGCCGAGGACGGCGCATGGAACCTCGGCTGGATTTATTACAGGAAGGGAATGTATCCCGAGGCGCTCGCGACGTTCTCCGCCTTCACCGATTCGTCGTCCTCTTTTAACGCCTCCAACGCCCGCTACTGGAAGGCGAGGACCCTCGAAAAACAGGGCAGAAGGGACGAGGCCCTTGCAGAATACACGGCCCTCGCCGCGCTCACTCCCCCGACGTATCACTCCTACCTCGCGCAGCAGAAAACGGGCGTCACCCCCGCCTTCGCCAACGTAAATCCCGAGACGACGGCACTCGGCCCCGAGGCTGCCGCAAGGAAGCAGAAGGCCGAGCTCCTTATCGAGCTCGGGCTGCCGGATGACGCGAGACTCGAAATAGAGAAGATGGAGAGCGCCGCCGGGACGCAGGAAGAGTTCGTCGCCGTGAGCCTCCTTTACGCGAAGGTAGACGACTATAACAGCTCGATAAAGGTCGCTCAGGACATCGGTCTCCCCCAGGCCAACAGCCTCTCGTTCCCGAGGGGGTTCAAGGATATAGTCGGCCCCTACGCCAGAAAGTACGGCGTCGACGAGCTTCTGGTTTATTCCGTCATAAGGGAGGAGAGCAGGTTCCAGAAGGACGTCGTCTCGCCCGCCGACGCGGTAGGGCTGATGCAGCTCATACCGCCCACGGCGAGGACTGTCGCGAGGCAGATAGGCCTCAGCGGCTTTACGGTCGAGATGCTTACGATCCCGCGCATAAACATCGAGATGGGCATATTCTATCTGAAGCAGGTATTGGACGAGTTCGGCGGCGACGTCGAGCTCGCCCTGGCTAGCTACAACGCCGGCCCCAACCGCGCCGCCACCTGGAAGACCCAATACTACGGGCTCGAAAAGGACGAATTCATAGAAGAGATTCCGTTCCGCGAAACGAGGAACTATATAAGAAGGATCCTGAGAAGCTACGGCGCGTACAAGGCGATCTACGGGAGCTCGGCCTCGGCGGCGGAGCCCCCGGCAAAAACGGCGCCCGGGACGAGCGGTGCGAAATATCCCGTGAACTAGGCCGAAGCGGCCTTAATCTTTCCGCCCGTGAGCGCCGCGAAGTTCCTGAGTATGCGGAGGCCGTCGGCGCTGCTCTTCTCGGGGTGGAACTGGCAGGCGAATAGGTTTTCCCCGGCGACGGCGGCAGTAAACTCGACGCCGTAATTCGACGTGACCGCGACGACGCCCGCGTCCTTCGGTACCGGGTAATAGGAATGGACGAAGTAGAACCAGTTTCCGTCCGGGATTCCGGCGAGCACCGGGCTTTCCTTCCTTATAAAGACCCTGTTCCATCCCATGTGCGGGACCTTGAGCCTCTCTTCTTCGGAAGGAGAGAATCTCACCACTCTCCCTTCGAGGATGCCGAGCCCGGGAACGTCCGGGGATTCGTCGCTCCCCTCGAACAGCACCTGTAGCCCGAGGCAGATACCCAGGAACGGCTTGCCCGAATCTACGTGCTCCTTTATGGGGTCCACGAGCCCGTACCCGGCCAGGTTTCTCATACAGTCGCCGAAAGCGCCGACGCCCGGCAGGACGAGCCCGTCAGCACGTGATATCTCGTGCGGCTCCCTCGTTACGGACGCGTCGATACCCTGGCTGAGAAACGCCTTCCCGACGCTTCTTAAATTCCCCATTCCGTAATCTACTATGACGATCATTGCTTTATTTAGAGCGTGCCCTTGGTCGAGGGCACCGACGACGACCTCGGGTCTATGCCGGAGGCCTTGTCGAGCGCCCGCCCGACGGCCTTGAATACGGCCTCTATGACGTGATGGAGGTTGTCCCCGTACCTGAGCTCGATGTGGAGGTTACAGAGTAGCGTATTCGAAAATGACTTGAAGAATTCCTCGCCTAGCTCGATGTCGAACTCCCCGACCTTCGTCTTCGGCACGGTAACGTTATATACGAGATACGGCCGCCCGCTGAGATCGACCGACGCGAAGGCGAGCGTCTCGTCGAACGGGACGAAGGCCTCCCCGAACCTCGTGATCGACTTCTTGTCCCCGAGGGCTTTTAGGAAGGCGTCCCCGAGCGCGAGGCCGACGTCTTCGACCGTGTGGTGGAAATCCACTTCTATGTCCCCGACCGCCTTTATGTCGAGGTCGAAGTAGCCGTGCCTCGAAAACTGCGCCAGCATGTGGTCGAAGAACGGTATTCCGGTGTCTATGTCGAAATTTCCCTCGCCGTCGAGGTTTATCTCGACCTCGACCTTTACCTCCGAGGTTACTCTTTCAGTCCTTGCTTTCCTGTCGGCCATAATTGCTAAGAATCATATCAGAAATTATGTGAGTGTCCAATGCCTGCGCGCACTTAAAACCGCCGGGGTGTTTCGCGTGAAAGCCGCACCGAGTACAATATAGCCCCATGAAAATCGCTCTTACCGACGAGACGGGCGAGCTCGACGCGAGCTACAGGGCACGGGTCAAAAAGATTGCCGGTGCTGTACTCGGGAGTCTCGATGTGGACAAAGCCTCCGAGCTCTCAGTCACGTTCATCGGCGACGCCGAAATGCGGGCGCTCAACAAATCCTGGCGGGGCATCGACCGCGCAACCGACGTCCTCTCCTTCCCCCAGGACGGCGAAGGCCCCGTCCCGCTTCTTGGCGATATAGTGATCTCGCTCGATACGACGAGGCGTCACGCCGTCAGATACGGCAACACATTTCACGAGGAAATAAAAAAGCTCATAGTCCACGGCATACTCCACCTCCTCGGGCACGACCACAAAAAAAAGAAGGAAAAAGAGATAATGCGGGGCCTCGAAGAGGAGCTATTGGAGGAAATAAGAGAGCTCTAGCGGACCGGGCTATTTCTTCTTTTTTTGAACCACCCTCACCTCGTCTATAGAGCGCGAGGTCGCCTTCGTAACCGTAAACTGCCACCCGCCGTGCTTTATCTTGTCCCCCGGCCTCGGGATAGTGCCCGACTGCGTAAGCAGGAACCCGCCCAGGGTTTCGTAGTCGTCGCTCTCGGGTATGCCGAGCGCGAGGTCGTCGTTTATTACGTCTATCTCTATCTTCGGATTTACGAGATACTCGTTCTCCCCCGTCTTCCTCCAGAGCTTGACCCCCTTGTCGTACTCGTCCTCTATCTCGCCCACGACCTCTTCGAGGATATCTTCGAGGGCGATGATCCCGACGGCCCCGCCGTACTCGTCGACGACGACCGCGAGGCCCGCTATACCTTCTTTCATCTCGTCGAGGAGCTCGTCTACGAACTTAGACTCGGGCACGTAATAAGGCGGGCGGGCGAAGCTCTTCACCTTTTCGTCCGGGCTCTCGCCGAGGAGGTAGAACGAATGAAGCATGCCCGTGATGTTGTCCACCCTCGACGAATAAATCGGTATGCGCGTATGGCCGGTCTCGTTTATCATGCGTATGGCGTCGCGGACGGTGGCGTCCTCGCTGAGCGCGCTTACGTGAATGAGGGGGATCATTATCTCGGCTACCGTCGTCTCCGAGAACCTGAATATCCTCTTTATCATCCTGTCCTTGTAATCGACCCTGGGGACGGTCGTGTCGCCCTCTATAACCCCTATGAGCTCTTCGCGGGTGACGAAGACGCTCTTCGTGCTCCCGATGAGCGTGAGAATCTTCTTCGTGAAAACGTTGACCACCACAAGAACAGGGTAGAGAATCCACGAGGCTACGATGAGAGGATATATCGCCCAGAGGATGACAGTGTCCCTTTTTCTCTGAAATACCGCCTTGGGGACTATCTGCCCGAATATGACTATGAGAGGGGAGAGGATCGCGATGGCGTAGAGCTCAGACCCCTTGCCGTATTCCTTTTCGAAGTAGAGCGTCATCACGACCGTGCTCGTTATGAGCGCGAGGTTTATGCCGACGAGGGTCGTGCTTACGAACCGCTCTATCTCGGAGAAAGCGTTCATGACGAGCTTTGCGCTCTGCGAGCCGCGGTCGGCGAGCGACTTAAGCTTTATCTTGTCGCACGAGACGAGCGCTATCTCCGAGCCCGCGAAGAACCCCTGGACGACGAGCGAAACGGCGACTATGGCTATGACTATCTCAAGCGACATCGGCCACCTCCTCGCCCCTTCTCTGCACCCTTATCTCCGTTATGCGTTTCCCCGAAATCTTGCTCACCTGGAACGTAACCGCGCCGTACGTGACGCTCTCTCCTTCCTTGGGAAACTTCCCGAACATGTCGAAGATGAACCCGGCCACGGTCTCGTGGTCCTCCTCTAGCGGAAGGACGGACTGTTCGAGCCCCTCTCCGAGGCTGTCGAGCCCGCCGAACCTCAGCACCATGAAAAGGTACGTATCGTTAAACTCCTCTATCTTCATAGTGCCCGGTATGATGAACGCGTCCCCCTCGCTCCTCACGTCGCTTTTTTTCAAGACGCTCCTCTCGTCCTCTATCTCCCCGAAGAGCTCCTCCAGTATGTCCTCGAGCGTCACTATACCGTCGAACCGGCCGTACTCGTCGACGACTATGGCGATGTGATTCCTCTCGTGCTGAAATTCCTTCAGCAGGTCGAACGCCATCTTCGTCCTCGGGATGAAGTACGGGGGCCTTAAAAGGCTTCCGAGATTCCCCCCGCCGGAGAGCTCGGACGTAAGGAGGTCCTTCGAATAGAGAACCCCTACGATATTGTCCTTGTCCCCGTCGTAAACGGGCGTCCTCGAAAAGCCCCTCTTCTTTATCTCGTATATGGCGTCCTTCCTCGCGGCGTCGAGCGGCAGGACGAAGCAGTCGACGCTCGGAGTCATCAGCTTGTACGCGGGGACCTCTTCCAGCTTAAAGAGGCTAATGACGAGATTCATCTCCTCGTCCGTTATCACGCCCTCCTCGCTCCCTATGTCCACGAGCGCCCTCACTTCGTCCGTGGTAAAACCGTTTGTATGCTGATACTCCATCTTGCCGCCGAAGAGCCTCGTGAATCCCATCGAGAGGATCACCAGCACCCACCTTATCGGCGTTATCACGGTGTGAAAGAAATTAAGCGGATACGCGACGAGCCTCGATATGATGCGGGGATACTTCACCCCGAGCGTCTTCGGGCCTATCTCTCCGAGCAAGAGAAGGCTCGGCGACGCTATCGCGATGGAAAGTATGGTGATCGTATTTTCGGACATCCCCCCGAAGAGCCTGCTCACCGTTATCCCGATTACGCTCGCGTAAGCGACGTTCACCACCTCGTCCGCGAAAAGTATCGTGACTATGAGCTTGTACGGCTCGTGAAGGAGCTTCTCTATATACTTCGAGCTCTTCTTCCCTTCCTTCCTCAGGCTTTCGAGCTGGTGCCGCCCGAGTGAGAATAAAGCGCCTTCAGACGTGCTGAAAAAGCCCGAGGCTATGAGAAGGAACACTATGAGAAAAAGATGATATGTCAGCGCAGCTTCGCCCATTTAACTTCCGGAATGAACAAAACCTCCGTCTTTCAAGGCTATCTCGTTGCCGCCCGAATCGGTTATCGTCAACGCGGCGTCATGCGAGACGTCCCCTATTTCGGTGATTTCTATGTTAAGCATATCGGATATTTTCTTTATTTCCCCGCGCCTTTCGGGGGGCGACGTGAAAAGCAGCTCGTAATCCTCGCCGCCCGAGAGCGCCGGGCCGTAAAAATCGTCCGTATACTCACCGGCGAGCGCGCGGTAATCGCCGGACAGCGGAATTCGCTCGACGCCGACCCTCGCGCCGACGCCGTGCGCTACGGTTATGCGCGTAAGGTCGAGCGCGAGCCCGTCGCTCACGTCTATCATCGCCGTCGCCAGCTTCCCGTCGGCAAGCGCCTTGCCGAGCTCGAGACGCGGCTTCGGCCGAAGGTGCCTCTCGACGAGGCGGCCCTTCCCTTCCTTTCCGCCCTTCTTCAGTATCCCGAGCCCGAGGGCCGAATCCCCGAGCGTGCCGCTCACGTATATCACGTCTCCGGGCGAGGCGCCCTTTCGAGTGACTACGCACTCCGGATCGACGAAGCCGAGGACCGTCATGTCGAGGAAAATCTTCTCCGATGAGCTCAGGTTCCCGCCAACGAGCCTGACGCCGAATTCCTCCTCGGCGGATTCGAAGCCGCGCATGAGCCCTTCGAGGAAAGCGCCGTCCTCGCGCTTCGTGTAGCCGAGCGAGGCGAGTATATATTTCGGCGCCCCGCCCATGGCGCCGACGTCGCTCACCGAGACGGCGACGGACTTGCGCGCGAGGTCTTCGGGGGAGATGAGGGACCTTACGAAGTGAACGTCCTCCACCTGGCAGTCGGTCGTTACGAGGAGGAGCTTCCCGGGCTCCGTGCGGAGAGCCGCCGCGTCGTCGCCGATCCCAACCTCTATGCCATTTCGACTGCCGGAGAAACGCTCGCCGATCAAACGGAGAGCGTCGAGCTCGTTTATCATTTCAGATCAAAGTCCGGGGGCAAATATACTCGATCGAATAATCCGGAATTTATAGTAATGTCTTCAGGAGATGTTTTAACGGAATTCTGATTTCGGCCGCACAAATGGGGATCAGGGTCTTTCATAATTCGCTATCATTTAAATAATTACTTCGCATGAGTCGAATTAAAGTTTAGGATATTCGCTATAACATGTCAACCTGAAACGGATGCCGAAGTGACGCCCTGGTCCCATTTTTCGAGACTGACCCTCGCGGCCCTGATCCTGCTTTGCGTGAAGCTCGCGCTGGCCCTCTATCTCTACAGTCTCGGTTTTCTGAGCCTCTCGGCGGACGAGTACTCGCGCGGGATGACGGCCGCGAGATGGGCGCTCGACGGGGACCTCCCGCTCGGAATATACATGAACGCGTGGCTCCCCTTCGAGGCTTACGTCAACGGGCTCGCGCTCAAGGCGTGGGGCGACGTCATCTGGACCCCCCGCATAACGGTATTCATCTTCTCCTGCGTCCTCCTCGTTTATTTCCTCAAGCTCGTCCAATACCTTTTCAGATCGCTCGTCGCAACGATCACGGCCGGCCTCCTTCTCGTCTTCACACCCTGGTTCGTCTGGCTCAGCGGAACGCCCATGCTCGACGTCTACTACCTCGCGCCGTTCGTCGCGGGGCTTTACTACGTTGCGAAGTGGATGGAGGAAAGACGCGGCGCTTTCCTCCTCGCGGGAGGATTCCTTTTCTTCCTCTCGACCGGCTTTCACAGCCAGGCGTGGATTCTCGTAAACGCGGCGAATATTTTCATCGCGGGCTTCGCCGTCCGCTCCATAAGGGAGAGGAGCTGGAGAGCCGTTTCAGAGCTCGCCGGTTTCTTTCTCCTGGGCAATCTCTTCATCATTATCTATCTGCCTATCGAGCACGCCGTCACGGGCGAATGGCTCTACATGTTCAGGGACCACGCGGCGAGAACCCTCCCCTACTACGCCGACTACGACGTCTCCCTCTGGAAGAAGCTCACCTACTACCCCCGGCTCGTGTACCATTCCGCAAACTGGCTGATGTGGCTCTTCTTCCCCGTGGGTATACTTGCGGCCCTGAGAGCGCGGCCAAGGGCCGCCGTGCTACTATTACCGCTCGCCGTCGGTATCGTCTCCCTGGCAGTCTATTCGGTCTACAACGTCTTCTCCGTCCCGGCGTCCGCCGCGCCCGGGCGCTATGGCCTCCCGTTCTTCATACTCTTCGCCCCCTATTCCTCCCTCGGCATTTACACCGTCTCCTTCCTCGATCTCCGCGCGCCGGTTTCGTGGCTCCTTCGCGGCGCGGCGGCGGCGCTCGTCGGCTATCTCTTGTGGACGAGCTTCCTCCAGCTGCCCGATTACGAAACGAAGAACGCTCGCGAGGCGGTGAACGTCGGCCTCTTCGTCAGGGACGCGATGGACGGAAAATGGCCAGGCGGCGACGGCACGATAATGATCGAGCGCGCGTACTGGGACTTCCTCTATATAAGGCTCGCAGTGGAACACTTCGCCCTCGTTCGTTTCGACAGGCCCGTTACCGACGAGTACGCCGGCACGCCGTCCGACCTTCTCTCCATGAGCGACGCCGAAATACTCGCCCGCGTGAAAAAAGAGAAGACGAGGTTCATAATCGTGAGGGATTCCGCGCTCAGGGAAAGGCTCTCACGGCTCGGCTTTTTGCGAATTGCGAGGGATTCAGACGAATGGGCCGCCTTCGAAGTCGGCCCGGGCGTGACGCGATAGGTCTTATCGCCCCTCTATCCCTTGAGGGAACGGATGCGAACGAGTGAGCATTCAGACGTCCCGGCCCGACTGCAGAGAAGCCCGTCCGGTACCGGTCGAAAGTGACCACAGCTAAAACCGGGTCAAGGGTGAGAGTGTACCTTAAAACAAATCAATCCAGGTCTGTCATTCCCAACGATTTCGAGCAAGCGAGGAATCGGACACCCCGACCTTGAAGTGCAAACGCTTATCCAGTACCGCTCGAAATCTGCCTTCTTTAGTATCATGCTTTTACTTGTCGCGGCGAAGCCGGGTCGGGAATCCAGCCTTTGCTTTTGGCTTTCATCCCCCTTAGAAAAAGGGGGGAACGTAGGGGGGATTTAATCTGCCATTCCTGCGCTTGTCGCGGCGAAGCTTTGCGTAGCCGGAGGGGTCTGGGGGGATTTAGGCTAGATTCAGAATCTACTCTGTTACCAGGCCCATTCCGTCACTGCGAGGGTGCTTCGCACCCCGCTGCAATTACCGCTAAAATCGCCGGCTCGTAACGGCGGCTACCGCCCGGCGTAATTCTCCTCCGCGCCCTTCCTACGGAGCCGTGAGAGCGAGAGGCTCGGGATATAGGTCTGTAGCCTGTCCATGTATACGTAAAAGACGGGCGTCAGGTAAAGCGTGATAAGCTGCGAGAAGAGTAATCCGCCCACGACGGTAAGACCGAGCGGCTGGCGCGACTCCGCTCCCGCGCCGTGGCCCAGCGCGAGCGGCACCGCACCGAGAAGAGCGGCCATCGTCGTCATCATGATCGGGCGGAACCTTATGAGGCACCCCTGGTATATAGCCTCCACGGGGCTCTTGCCCTCCTTTCTCTGGGCTTCGAGAGCGAAGTCTATCTGCATAATGGCGTTTTTCTTCACGATGCCTATGAGCATGATGAGACCGACGAACGCGTACACGTTGAGCTCTATCCCGAAAATAAGGAGAACTACAAGCGCCCCGAACCCGGCCGAAGGAAGGCCCGAGAGAATCGTTATCGGGTGGATGAAGCTCTCGTACAGGATTCCGAGTATGATGTAAATTACGAGTATGGAGAAGACGAGAAGGAGCCCGAGCCCCTTGAGCGACCTCTGAAACTCCTGCGCCACGCCCTGGTAATTAGTGCTCATGTTCGCGGGCAGCGTCTCCTCGACTATCCTGTCGATTTTGCCGACGGCCTGGCTGAGCGACACGCCCGTCGTAAGGTTAAAAGATATCGTGACGGCCGGGAACTGGCCGTAATGGTTTATGGTCTTTGGGCCGATGTTCTCGGTGAACCTGGCGACGGTATCGAGGGGTATCAGGCTTCCGCTCGACGACTTCACGTATAGTCTCGAAAGGGCGTTTATGTCGTCCTGGTACTCGGGCTTCAATTCCATGATGACCTGGAACTGGTTCGTCGGCGTGTATATGGTGGATACCCACCTGTCGCCGTAGGCGTTATAGAGCGTGTTCTCGATCTCCGCGGCCGTAACGCCGTGGGCCGACGCCTTGTCCCTCATTATTTCTACGTTCACCTGGGGGTTCGCGATCTCGAGGTCGCTCGTAACGTCCTTGAGCTCGGGGAGCTCGCTCATCTTCGATTCGAGTATCGGAACGTACTCGTAGAGCTCTTCCATGTCCGGGCTCTGTATCGTGAACTGGTAGAGGCTCTTCGTAAGCTGTCCGCCTATCCTTATCTCGGGCTGGTCCTGCATGAACGCGCTCACACCGGGTATCTCCGCGAGCTTCGGCCGAAGCTCGTCTATTATTTCGAACGAGCTCGGCCTTTCGTCCCTGGGCACTAAGCGGAGGAACATCCTGCCTTGGTTGGTCCCGGTGGTCCCGCCGCCCCCGCCGACCCTCGAAAAGAATCTGTCGATGTAAGGGCTCTCCATTATGACGTCGCTTACCTGCCGCTGGTATTCGACCATCTTCTCGAAGGATGTCCCCTGCGGGGCCTCGGTCATCGTGAATATCGAGCCCTGGTCCTCGTTCGGCAGAAATCCCTTCGGGATTATCACGAAGAGGTAAACAGTGACTACGAGTATGAGAACGTTCAGCATAAGAAACATGAACCGGTGCTTGAGCACGAGCCCGAGGCTCCATTCGTACGCCCCGAACATGCCGTCGAAAAAGCGCTCGACGGCGTTATAAAGCCGTCCGTGCTTCTTGCCCGATTCCGGTTTCAAAAACCTGCTGCAAAGCATCGGGGTCAGGGTGAGCGAAACGACCCCGGAAATGAGAATCGCGGCGGTAATGGATACCGCGAACTCCTTGAAGAGCCTGCCGATAACCCCGCCCATAAGGAGCACCGGTATGAATACGGCCGCGAGGGACAGCGTCATCGACACGAGGGTGAAGCTTATCTCCTTCGAGCCGTCGAGGGCCGCCTGGAGGGGCTTTTTCCCCATCTCCATGTGCCTCACGATATTTTCGAGCATGACTATGGCGTCGTCCACGACGAACCCTATGGCCAGGATGAGCGCCATCATCGAAATGTTGTTCAGGCTGAAGCCGCAGAGATACATCACTATGAAGGTGCCGACGATAGAAAGCGGGAGCGCGAGGCTCGGTATTATAGTGGCCGAAACGTTCCGTATGAAGAGGAATATAACCATCACGACGAGCCCGAGAGTGAGCGCCATGGTGAAGTTGACCTCGTCCATCGACTCCCTTATAGACTGCGAGCGGTCGTAATGAAGGGTAAGGTTGACGGACGGGGGTATATAGTCCTTCAGCGTGGGTATCACGGCTTTTACGGCGTCCGCGACGGCTACGGTATTCGTCCCCGGCTGGCGCTGGATAGCGAGGATCACGGCCCTCTCGCTTGAATTCTTGTTTACAAACCACGCGGCGTTCTTGTCGTCCTCGACGCTGTCCATAACGTTCCCGAGCTCTTTCAAACGGACTGGAGAGCCGTCGCGGTAAGCGACTATGACATCCCTGTACGCCTCGGCGTTGTGGAGCTGCCCCGTGGCCAGTATGGTGTAGGACTTGTCCGGGCCGTAGAGCGAGCCCGTCGGCATGTTTACGTTAGACGCGTTGACGGCCGCCTCGACCTCGTTTATCCCTATCCCCTTGCTGCTGAGCGCGTTGGGGTCGAGCTGTATGCGGACCGCGTATTTCTTCGAGCCGAATATCTGCACCTGGGCGACACCGCTCACCATCGAAATACGCTGGGCCAGTATGGTGTCGGCGTACTCCGTAAGCTCCCAGGGCTGGAGCGTCGGCGACGTCACCGCGTAATACAGTATCGGCTGGTCGGCCGGGTTTACTTTCCTGTAAGTGGGCGGCTCCGGCATGTCCCGCGGCAGGAGCCGGCTCGCCCGCGCTATGGCGGTCTGGACGTCCTGCGCCGCCGCGTCGAGCTGCCTTTCGAGATTAAACTGTATCGTTATCTGCGTCGAGCCGAGCGAGCTGACGGACGTCATCGAGTCTATGCCCTCTATTGTCGAGAACTGCCGTTCGAGCGGCGTCGCGACAGTGGACGACATTGTTTCGGGGCTCGCCCCCGCGAGGCTCGCCGAAACGAGTATGGTAGGGAAATCCACGTTCGGGAGGTCGCTCACCGGAAGGGCCCTGTAGCCGATTATGCCGAACAGGAGTATGGCGGCCATAAGGAGCGACGTCATAACAGGACGCCTGATGAATATTCCGGAAAGGTTCAAGGGCAAGCTACCTCGTTGTACGTGATCCTGCGATTACAGGCTACTTCATGCTTACGTCCGAGCCGTCCCGCGAAAGGACTTCCGGACTGTCGTTAACCCTGACCTTCATCCCCGTGACGAGCCTCAGCTGGCCCTCGGTGACGACGATCTCACCGGGTTTCAGCCCCTTCGTGATGACGACCTCCCTGTCCACCCTCGCGCCCGGGACGACAGGACGCGACTCGACGGTGGAATCGGGCTTCACGACAAAAACGTAATCCCCGCTCTGGCCCGACTGGACGGCGCGCGCGGGCACGACGGTCACGTCCTCCTGCGTCGTGAGGTTAAGGGATACGTTCACGAACTTCCCCGGCCACAGCGCCTCGTCGTCGTTTTCGAATACGGCCTTTAGCCTCACGGTTCCCGTCGATTCGTTCACCCTGTTGTCTATGAAGCTGAGCGTCCCTTCGGCCGGGGGCCTGTCGCCCGGGCTCACGCCGACAGCCTCCGTATCCTTATCCATCGCCGCACTCCCGCCGTCCTTCCGGCTGGTATAGGGTATGGTAGCGTAAACCTTGAGATCGCCCGAGGCCGCGAGGTATTCGCGAATGAGCGCCAGAAAATGCTCGGGGACGGAGAAATCGACGAACACGGGCTTTGTCTGGTTTATAACAGCCAGGAGGGTCGTGCGGGTTTCGACTGTATTGCCCTCGTGAACGAGTATCTCGCCTATGCGCCCGTCAATCGGCGAGCGTATCGAGCAATACTCGAGCTCAAGCTTCGCGTTAGCGACTGCGGACCTGTCGGCGTTGACGGACGCCTTGAGGGATTCGAACTCCGCCTTCACCTGGTCGTACTGCTGGGCCGATACGACCCCTTTGTTTATAAGGTCCTCGTATCTTACGGCGTTCTGCTCCGCGTTCTTCATCATTGCGGTATTGCGGGCCATGTTGGCCTCCGCCTGCCGGAGCGCGTTTTCATAGGGTCTCGGGTCGATTAGAAAAAGAAGGTCGCCGCTTTTAACGTTCTCGCCTTCCTTGAAGTAAACGCGGGAGAGCTGCCCCTCGACCTGGGGCTTTATCTCGACGGTCGAGTACGGCTCCACGTTTCCTATGGCGCTCAGCCTTACGGGGACGTCCTTGCTCGTAGCGCGGGCGACCGTCACGGGCACCCCTTCACCCTGTCCCCCGCCCGGGGAGCCCTCCGCCTTCGAGTCTCCTCTGTCGCATGAAAGGGACAAGACCAGCGCCACTAACGAAGTGAAAAAAAGGAGACCGCTTCGCCTGAAAACGCGGGGCATCCGGGTTTTCCTCCCGTGATCGCGTGCAAATTCCTCGTTATCCATTTTATAATCTGAAATCTCGGCCTCGCCGCGCATCCCGGACAATGGGCGTAGGGACTTTCCTTCCGCCGTGCCCGACCCGCCGGGAGCCTTAAGCCACTGGTATGATTAACATTCTCATACAGGCGTCGGCAAACCTGCCCGCTGTAAGTAATTGCTTACCAAGACTAGATAAAACTGCATCACAATCCGCGCGAAGTCAATTAATTTGTCGTTAACCCCCGCGCCGGAATCCATAAGCACCGGCTGTATTTTTTTCGATTCAGCCGCGCGTAACTCTGCGCCGCCGCGCCTCCCCGAAGGCGGAAATGAATCCGGACCGTACGAATACTATTGACAGTTCGGAATATTGCGATATATTATGAACATGGAAAACATAACTTCACAAAATGCGGACTTTCCGCGCCTGACCGGTCTCGATTCGCTGGCGCAGGCCGCCGAATGCCTCCGTGTGCTTGCCCACCCCCATCGCCTGAGGATGATCCAGATGATGCTGGCCGGCAGGTTTACGGTAGGTGAGCTCGCCCATGCGTGCGAGCTGCCGACGGCAATGGCTTCGGAGCATCTTCGCCTGATGCAGCGCTGCGGCTTTCTAAGCAGCGAAAAGGAGGGCAGGAAGGTGTTCTACCGCGTATCCGACCCTCACATTAAAAACCTCATGAAGTGCGTCGAGGAGCGCTGCGGGGAGGCCCTCGCGTGAAGGGATATTTTTTTGCCGTAATATTCGGGAATATTCCGATATATCGACTAATCAGCAACCAAACGATGTTCGAAAGGAGAACGAAATGAGCGTACAAACGATTACACCGAAGAGGCTCTCCGAGCTGAAGGCTGCCGGGGAAAACGTCCAGCTTATCGACGTCAGGACCCCCGCCGAGTTCCGCGAAATACACGTCGGCTTCGCCCGGAATGTGCCGCTCGACCGGCTGGATGCGTCCGGCCTCGCCGAAGGCGGCCGTATATACGTCATGTGCCGGGCGGGAAACAGGGGCAGGGAAGCCTGCGAGAAGCTCTTTAACGCCGCCGGAGTAGACGTCGTAAACGTCGAGGGGGGCGTGCTTGGATGGGAGGAAGCCGGGCTCCCCGTCGTTCGCGGGAAGAAGACCATATCCCTCGACCGCCAGGTGCGGATTGCCGCAGGCTCTCTCGTCCTTTTGGGGGCTCTGCTGTCCGTCCTCGTAAGCCCTTACTGGATAATACTGCCGGCATTCGTGGGGGCGGGGCTCGTATTCGCGGGCGTAACGGACACCTGCGGCATGGCCATGCTCCTGGCCCGCATGCCGTGGAACCAGGTCGGGGAAAACCCCGGCGGCGCATCCTGCGGGAAGAACCCGTCCGCCCTCGGGGGATAGCGCCGCCGGAATTTGAGGAACGAATTTACGCGAACAAATATAGAAAGGAGAAATCAAATGCTGCTTAAATACTTTTACGATCCCGGGCTGGCCCATGCATCCTACCTCGTCGGCTGCCGGCAAACCGGCGAAGCCGTGGTCATCGACCCGGGCAGGAGCGTAGATCAATACCTCGAAGCCGCGGAACTCGAAGGCCTTCGCATAGTCGGCTCCGCCGAGACGCACATACACGCCGACTTCGTCTCCGGGTCGTGCGAGCTCGCCGACAGGGTCGGGGCAAGGCCCTACCTCTCCGACGAAGGTCCGGCCGAGTGGAAATACCTGTTCGCCGGCCGCTACGACACGCAGCTCCTGAAGCACGGCGACTCGTTCCGCGTCGGCAGGGTCCGGCTCGAGGCCGTCCACACGCCGGGACACACGCCCGAGCACATATCCTTCCTCCTTACGGACGAAGGCGGCGGGGCGGACGAGCCGATGGGGATTTTCACGGGCGACTTCGTCTTCGTCGGCTCCATAGGCAGGCCCGACCTCCTCGAAACGGCGGCCGGCGTAGTCGGCAGCGCCGGGAAAGGCGCGCGGCAGCTCTATCGTTCGCTTGACATTTTCAGGGGCCTCCCCGACCACCTCCAGGTATGGCCCGCTCACGGGGCGGGAAGCGCCTGCGGCAAGGGCCTGGGTGCGATCCCGTCGAGCACCGTCGGCTACGAAAAACGCTTTAATCCTGGGCTCCGGTTCGAGGACGAGCAGGAGTTCGTCGATTATATCCTCTCCGACCAGCCGGAGACGCCTTACTACTTCGCCGTCATGAAGCGCGTCAACAAAGAAGGCCCGGCGCTCATCCGCACGCTGCCGCCGGTAGAGGCCCTCGACCCCGACCTCCTGGCCGAGGCTGCCGGCCGGTACGTCGTGATAGACACCCTCCCCGCGGCGGAGTTCGCGGAGGCCCACGTTCCGGAGACGATAAACATCCCTGCCGCGTCGCTCGTCAGGTGGGCGGGATTTCTGGTCGATTACTCGCGGCCCGTTTACCTCCTCGCGGACGAGGCCTCGATCCCGGCGCACCTTAGCCGCCTCCGCTCCATAGGCATAGACGACGTCGGCGGATATTTCGACGCCGGGGCCGTCGGGCAAGCCGGGCTCAGAACGGAGTTCTACGAATCCGCCTCCCCCGAAGAGCTTCGCCCCGACATCGAAAGGGGAGAGGTTACGGTCCTCGACGTCCGCGCGGCGACCGAGTACGGGGAAGGACACATCCCCGGAGCCGGGCACAAACTCGTGGGCAAGCTCCTTCGCGAAATGAACGGGGTCGAACAATCGAAGCCCGTGGTCGTCCACTGTCTCGGGGGCGAGCGCTCGGCTATAGCGGCGAGCCTCCTTCAGCGCGCGGGATACGACGTCGTCGATATGAGCGGCGGATACAGGGCCTGGACGGCGGCCGGGTTCCCGACCGAAAGGGGCTGATTTCACAAGGTAAAGGAACCGCATGCCGATAACCAGCCTCATATTCGGAGCCCTCGTCGGTCTCTCCCTCGGCCTCACGGGCGGCGGGGGCGCGATCTTCGCGGTGCCGCTCCTTGTATACGGAATGGGCCTCTCCGCGAAGGACGCCGTGGCCACATCCCTCTCCGCCGTGGGGGCCATCTCGACGGTCGGATTCCTCTCACACTGGCACAGGGGCAACGTCGAGCTAAAGACGGGCCTCCTCTTCGCCGCGGCCGGCATGGTCGGGGCGCCCGTCGGGACGTGGATCGCGGGCCTCCTCTCGCAAACCCTTCTCCTTCTCCTGTTCGCCGCGTTGATGGCGGTCGTCGCCGTCAGGCTCTGGCAGAAGGCGGGGGCGGTCCAGAACGAGATGCGGATCATGGAGGGAAAAGACTGCATGGCCGCCGGCCCTTCGTGCGAGCGCGACCCGGCTGGCGTCCTCATAATGAGCTCCTGCTGCGCCGTCCTCCTGGTCGTAATCGGTGTTATCACCGGCGTCCTCTCCGGCCTCTTCGGGGTCGGCGGCGGGTTCATCATCGTCCCCGCCCTCGTGCTCTTCAGCGGCATGTCCATCCACCGGGCCGTGGGCACGTCCCTCATGGTCATCGTTCTCATAAGCGCGGCGGGCGTCATCTCGCAGATTTTTGCCGGGCGAATCGTCTCGGGAGAGGTCACGCTCCTCTTCGTCGCGGGCGGCGTCGCCGGGCTCTTCGCGGGACAGGCCGCCGGGCGCAGGCTGTCGGGCCCTTCCCTCCAGAAGGTCTTCGCCCTCGCCATACTCCTCGTGGCCGCCTTCGTCGTCGTCAGGAACATACTCGGCTGAGCCTGTATTCCACGCGCGCCGGTCGGGCGCTTCGACGCATTCGCCGCCTTACCGTAGGCCCTAGGAATCCGGGCTCTCCATGGATTATAATCTAGGGATATTCCGAGCCTTCGTGCCGGCCGTATATGGAAACACAGCGAGTCCCATTTAAGGGCGTAGAGGAAAACGAGGCGATACGCTCCATTCTCGAGGGCACCTCATCCGAAGTCGGGGAGGCGTTCTTCGATTCGCTCGTCGAAAACCTGTCCAAGGTCCTTCACACGTACGGCGCATGGGTCACCGAATACCTCGAAGACACGAAACGCCTCCGGTCGATAGCGTTCTTCCTCGGCGGAAACCGGATCGATAGCTTCGAATATCCGGTCACTGGCACGGCCTGCGAGGTCGTGGTCGAGGAAAGAAGACTCGTACACATACGGGACAGGCTTTTCGAAAGGTTTCACGGAAACCCCGAGCTCGGCAAGGCCCTCCCAAATTTCCGGGCCGTAAGCTACCTGGGGATACCCTTTGAGGACACTGACGGGACAATACTCGGACACCTCTCCGTCATAGACCAGCTTCCCATACCCGAGGACCCGCAGGTCTTTAACGTCTTCCGCATATTCGCCAACCGCGCCAGCGCCGAGATGAGGCGCGTGCGTGCGGAGAAGGAGATACTCCAAAGGGAAGAGAAGCTCCGAAGGCTGTTCGACAGCGCCATGGACGCGATAATCGAGTTCGACAGCGATTTCAAGGTGACGAGTCTCAACCCCGCGGCGTCGAAGCTGTTCGGATACGGAAGCGGCAGAATGCAGGGAAGGCTCTTTAACCTGCTCCTGACAAAGGAAAGCAGCGCGAAGCTCTTGCGCATATCCGAGTTTCTCGACGCGAAGCCCGAGGGGGAAAAATTCATCTGGATACCCGAAGGCATAAGGGCCGTAAGCGAAGCGGGGGCCGAGTTCCCGGCCGAGGCCACGCTTTCGAGCTACGTCATGGGAAGCGACAGGTTCTACACGCTCATACTCCGTAACGTGAACGAGAGGCTCGAAGCCGAGCAGAAAATCCGGTCGCTTGCCAGCATGTCCGAATATCTCAAAGAGGAAATAAAATCGCTCACCGAAGAAAACGGTATAATCGGCGATAGCGTCTCCCTTAAAAACGTCCTCGAAGACGTTAAGAAAGTAGCCGCTACCGATGCGACGGTCCTCGTACTGGGCGAAACGGGGACGGGCAAGGAGCTCATAGCCAGGTCTATCCACTCTTCGAGCCGGAGGTCAGAAAAACCCTTCGTGAAGGTCAACTGCCCGGCTATACCTTCCAACCTCATAGAGAGCGAATTCTTCGGACACGAGAAGGGCGCGTTCACCGGCGCCACCGGAAAGAGAGAGGGCCGCTTCTCCATAGCAGACGGCGGAACGATCTTCCTCGACGAGATAGGCGAGCTTCCGCTCGACCTTCAGTCGAAGCTCCTGCGGGTGCTCCAGGAGGGTGAGTTCGAGCCCGTGGGCAGCTCCGGGACCGTCAGGGTAAACGTCCGCGTCATCTCGGCGACCAACAGGGACCTCCTAAAAGAGGTAAAGGAAGGGAGGTTCAGGGAAGACCTCTACTACAGGCTGAACGTCTTTCAGATAGAGCTTCCCCCTCTCAGGGAACGCGCCGAAGACATAGAGAAACTCGCCCGCGCGTTCGCCGACAAATTTTCCGCCCGGAACGGGATAACGCTCGCCCCCCTCTCTGCCGACGACATCGCCCGGCTCAGGGCATACCACTGGCCCGGGAATATAAGGGAGCTCCAGAACGTTATAGAGCGCGCTGTCATCACGTCCGCCGGCGGTAGAGCGAATTTCGAAAGGGCTTTCCCGGGGCTGAGGGACAGGTCCGCCACCCCGGAGACCGCACCCGGAGCCGACGCCGGCCCGGACGTCGTACTCTCCGACAGTGATTTAAAAGAGCTCGAGAAGAACAACATACTCCGCGCCCTCAAGAAAGCCGGATGGAAGGTGTCGGGCAAGGACGGCGCGGCCGCAATGCTCGGCATCCCCTCCTCGACGCTTAACTCGAAGATAAAGGCCCTCGGCATCGAGATACCCTCCAAGTAACCGGCTCGACTCCGTTCTATTGAAATCCCGCCTCCCGGAGTAGCGAGAAATCGCGAATAGCGAAATTCCGACATACGAGAATTTTTCTCGTTGACTCCCTAAGGCTCTGTCATACCTGCATTTTTTCGATCTCGCCTCGCCTGGCACGCCCTTTGCGCTTAAGCCCGGGCAAATAAACAAAAGGAGGTGATTGAAGTGAAGACATTGATCGCGGTTATGACGCTTGGGTTCACGCTCGGTTTCGCGTCTCTTTCATCGGCTGCGGATTCCATGGGGCTCTACACGGACGCCCCGGCCGTGAAGGATGTAAAGACCGAAACGAGGGGCGGCGAAGTCGAGTCGAGCCCGATGAGCTTTTACCTGGCTCCTGCCAAGGCGCGCATCCAGCACGACTCCACGAAAACCGCCGCGAGGACCGAAAGCGATGAGAACACACTTCTCGTATTCAGCGTCAGAATTTAAGACGGCGCTAAAATGGCGGGGGCCGAAAGGCTCCCGCTTTTAACAAACTAAATCATAAGGAGAGAACAATGAGCAACATACAGAACATAGAAACAGTTAAATCGAGAATGAAGGATGTTTGGAATTCTGGGGATTACGGCAAGTTCGCAACGTACATGGAGCCGGGCGCCGTCGAAATCCTGAACGAATGGAAAATAGCTCCGGGCAAAAAACTGCTCGACGTCGCCTGCGGGGCCGGGCAGATATCCATACCGGCGTCCCGCGCCGGTATCAATGTTACCGGGGTCGACATAGCCCCCAACTGGGTCGCCACGGCCCGCGCCCGTGCGGCAAGCGAAGGGCTCGACGCCAGTTTCGACGAAGGGGACGCCGAGGGCCTTCCATATAAGAACGACACTTTCGATGTCGCCGCTACCCTCGTCGGGGCGATGTTCGCACCCAGGCCCGAGATGGTGGCTTCGGAGCTTGTCAGGGTGACGAAGCCGGGCGGCAGAATACTCATGGTCAACTGGACGCCCGAGGGATTCGTCGGCCAGATGTTCAAAACGATTGGCAAGCATCTGCCGCCACCTTCTGACGTGCCCTCTCCCCTTCTCTGGGGAAACGAAGAGGTCGTAAAGACGCGCTTCGGCAACACCGTAAGCCACATAATACTTACGAAGAAGATATATCCGCTCTGGCACTATCCTTTCAGTGTGCCCGAGGTCATTCAGTTCTTCTTTGAGAATTACGGGCCTACCAATTCAGTTCTATCACGCCCTCTCACCGTTTAGCTCGGAAATAATGATCACGAATCTTCTATACAGGAACAGCTGCGAGCGCCAAGCGCGGTACTAGCTCCCTAACCTTACTATAATATCCGGGGCGCTGCCAGATAAGGAGTCCACAGCATCCTCTATTTCTGACAGTATTTGGTCAATAATTCCTCTGCCCTGGAATACCCCATGTTGAATGATTTTTTGGCGTCTTTACAGCCTGATTCCGTATTGCCCAATATAATCCTGGCAAAGGCGCTGCCGTAATATGGCTTTGGATTTTCAGGATCGAGGTCGATGGCCCTGGTGAAATCGGACAATGCTCCTTTATAATCCTCGAGGAGAGCCTTGCTCGTCCCCCTGCTCTCGTAGGCCTGCGCAAACCTCGGGTCCCACTCTATCGCTTTATCATAGTTCGCCACAGCATCCCGGTATTTACCCATTTTATAGTAGGTAAGCCCAACATTGTAATAAGCTATCGCCGATTTGGGCTGGAGCTCTATCGCTTTATTGAAATCCTTGAGCGCTCCCTCGTAGTCTTTCATATTGGTTTTGGCGTAACCACGGTTGATGAACGAGTCGGCATACCTGGGATCAATTTCGATCGCTTTCGTGTAATCCGCCAGTGCGCCTTCGTAGTCGCCCGCCTGTTCCTTAATGTTCGCCCTGTTAAAGTAGCCGGTGATGAATTTCGGGTTGAGCTCTATCGCTTTATTAAAATCCTCGAGCGCCCCTTTTGTGTCGCCGCTTGCCAATCTTGCGTTCCCACGGTTGTTGTAAGCCATTTCGAGATTCGGCTTGAGCTCTATCGCCTTGGTATAGTCGGCTATCGCGCTTTTTTTGTCACCCAGCTTCGATTTAGCGGTTCCCCTGTTGTTGTACGCCATGGCAAAAGCGGGATCGAGCCTTATCGCCTCATCGTAATCCTCGATCGCACCTGCCGTATCTCCCAGGTCGCCTTTGATATTTCCGCGGTTATTATATGCCAATGAGTTTTCGGAATTGAGCTCGATGGACACGTCAAAATCAGCCAGCGCGCCTTGTAGATCACCCATCTTACCCCTGGTCAGGGCCCTGCTGTAGTATGCCCGGGCCGAATCCGGGTCAACCTCTATGGCCTTGGTAAAATCCGCAACGGCCCCCTTTAAATTTCCCGACTCGGCTTTTGTAATCCCGGCCTCGATAAAATCCTGGGCCTTATCGGCCCGGGCGGCAAGGGGAATGAGTATCAAGGCCAGAAGCATCAGAACAATCTCGGGTCTTCTCATGCGAATACATTTTAATTGCTTTTCGCCGGCATCATAGCGTTTAATCATTTAACCGCGGCATCCGTCCCTCGAAACGGCAAAAGACATTCGGCCTTGAGCCCCTCTCCCACATAATTCCGGCTGCTGCTGCGTTTTTCATCCCGGCTCCTACCATTTATAAATAATTAAAGGTTATAATTAGCCCGTTATTATGATTTCCAAAATCCTTTCAAGCGCCGTCCTCGGAGTAGACGCATATATCGTTGAAGTCGAAGTCGATCTCGCGTTCGGCGTTCCGCAATTCAACACGGTCGGCCTGCCTGAAGGCGCGGTCAAGGAAAGTAAGGAAAGGGTAAGGGCGGCCATAAAGAACTGCGGATACGAGTTCCCGGCGAGGAGGATCACGGTAAACCTCGCCCCGGCCGACATAAGAAAGGAGGGTTCGGCCTTCGACCTTCCTATATCGCTCGGGATACTCTCCGCGACCGGCCTCATAGAGCAGGACCTTCTTCAAGACTACGTCATACTCGGCGAGCTCTCTCTCGACGGGAGAGTAAAGCCCGTAAAGGGGGCGCTGCCGAGCTCGATACGCGCGCGAGACACGGGACTCAAGGGAATAATCCTCCCGAGGGAAAACGCCGAGGAGGCCGCGGTCGTCGACGGAATAGAAGTCCTGGCGGTGGAAACGCTCCAGGACACCGTCGAGTTCCTCGCGGGAAAAAGGGTTATTGAGCCTACTGTAATCGACGTAGATTCCGTTTTCACCGCGGCCAGGAGCTATGACATCGACTTTCACGAAGTGAAGGGACAGGAGCATGTAAAGCGCGCCCTCGAAGTCGCGGCGAGCGGGGGGCACAACGTCCTCATGATCGGCTCCCCCGGCTCGGGGAAGACCATGCTCGCGAGGAGGCTTCCTACGATCCTCCCCGACATGAGCTTCGACGAGGCGCTCGAAACGACGAAAATTTACTCCGTTTCCGGACTCCTTCCCGACCACTCTTCGCTATATGCGACGAGGCCCTTCAGGCCCCCTCACCATACGATAAGCGACGCCGGACTCATAGGGGGCGGTGCGGTTCCGAAGCCGGGAGAGGTGAGCCTCGCGCACAACGGTGTGCTCTTTTTGGACGAGCTCCCGGAATTCAGGAAAAACGTCCTCGAAGTCTTGAGGCAGCCTCTCGAAGACGGCGTCGTCACAATATCGAGGGCCATAACCTCGATAACGTATCCCGCGCGCATGATGCTGGTGGCCGCCATGAACCCATGCCCCTGCGGCTATCACGGCGACCCGCTAAAGGAATGCAGCTGCAGCCCGATGCAGATACACAAGTACAGGGCGAAGGTATCCGGCCCCCTTCTCGACAGGATAGACATACACGTCGAAGTCCCGCCGGTAAGGTACAGGGAGCTTATCGAGGATACGAGGGGAGAAACCTCGGCCGATATAAAAAGCCGCGTCAACGCCGCGCGCGAGATACAAAAGGCGCGCTTTAAAAGATCCAGAATCCATTCGAATTCCCAGATGTCGCCCTCGATGGTGAGGAAATATTCGAAGCCCGACGACAAGGGCGCGAGCCTACTCCAGGCCGCGATAGACAGGCTCGGGTTAAGCGCGCGCGCGTACGACAGGATACTCAAGGTCTCCCGCACGGTGGCCGACCTCGACGGGTCGGAAAACGTCCTCGCCCATCACATATCCGAAGCCATACAATACCGCTCGCTCGACAGGGGCTGAGCCGAAATCAGGCCGCCCGACGGCGCCGTTTGCATCTCTCCGGCCTCTGTGCAACCCACTCGAAAACTCCGGACAGGGGTCAAAACCTGAAAAACCGCCCTCTAACGTCCCTCCCCAACGAGAATTTTTTCGCCCCGTCTTTTTTCATTTCAATCCTATTATTGCTGTTACACGCATCGAATAAGTACTACATTATATTAAATAAAACAATCAGTTACTGGTAAAGCTAATAACTACCAGCTAATATCCGCTCTCAGCCAATCACTTATTATCATTGATTTTTTTCTTGACAGAATTCTCATACCTCATTATTATGAACATGATTTTGAATATCAAACTAATATAATGGCGTAATTGTGCTTGAATAAAGGAGGGATTGCATGTACACAAGAGCGAAAGTCTTGACTCTTATTCTTTCAATTTCATTTCTATTCATGGCGGCCTGTGACGGCGGCAGCTCGAGCTCGGACGGACCAGGCCCGGGCCCGGACCCAAATGAGCAGCTTATTCAGAACATACTCGACGATTATGTCGACGGCGTGGTGGTAGGAACTTACGGATTGTTACAGGAAAGGGCGACAGCACTCAGGGAGGCGTGCGAAGCCCTCGAAGCAGACAGGACACAGCAAAATCTCGACGCCGCCAAGGCGGCTTGGATATCGGCCCGAATCCCGTGGGAGCAGAGCGAGGCGTGGCTCTTCGGACCCGTGGACTTCAGGGGCCACGACCCGGCTCTCGACAGCTGGCCGGTCAATAGAACGGACCTCGACGCAGTCCTCGCGAGCGGTGATGCCCTCACCCCGGAATTCGTCAGGAACCTCGACCCGACCCTCAAGGGATTCCACACGGCCGAATATCTTCTTTTCGCGTTCTCGATCGATCAGCTCGGCGACAGGGAGTTCGAATACCTGATAGCCGTCGTTACCGACATCGAGATCACGGCCACTGAGCTTCTTAACGACTGGACCGCGGGGCCCGACCCCTTCGGCGACGTCATGAAGACAGCCGGAAGCAATACGGTCTTCCCGTCACAGGTGAGCGCGCTCGAACAGATCATAGAAGGCATGTCCATCATTCTGGACGAGGTCGCCAACGGAAAAATCGCCGAGCCCTTTGACAACCAGGACGTCGAAGCCGTCGAAAGCCAGTTCAGCTTCAACTCGAGGGCCGACTTCGCGGACGACATAAGGGGAGTTCTTTACTCTTACACCGGCGACCAGCCGCTGCTGGGCATTAACGGCACCGGCCTCGACGAGCTCGTAGCCGAGACGGATCCCGATCTCGCGGCGAGGGTGGAAAACGAGATAAACGATGCGATAGACGCGATACTCGCGATCCCGCAGCCGTTCCGCGATGCGATTCTCGATCCCAATGCGACCGACGATATAGTAGCGGCGCAGGAAGCCTGCATAAAAGCATTCAACACCCTTAACGGGGAAGTATTACCTGTCATAAGGCAGTAAATCCGCAAATAGAGCGCCCGCCCCGAGCCATCCCCAAGCGGCTCGGAGCAGGTGCATACATATTTCTTTTAAGGTGAGGGGAACATGTGTAAAACGGGTGAGTCCGAGCCGGGAGTTTTCCGCCGGCTCTTTTATGCTTTTGTTCTTTGTGCACTCTGCCCGGTGTTTTTTCTGGCGTCTTGCGGGGAGGGCGATTCGTCGGATACGTCACCGGAGCCTGAGCCGACTGCCGGGCCTGTAAGGGCAGGCGGCGATACGAGTGTCTATAACCGCACTTCTTTTGCATTCGAGGTGCCCGCAGCGAATCTGTCGGAGGAGTCCTTGATCAAGCATTTAAACGGCGACGTGACGTTCGGCGACATATTCGTGACGCCTCCCGCGCCGAGAAATCCGGGACTCGGCCCGCTTTTCAACAACGTGTCGTGCGAGTCTTGCCACGTGAAAAACGGAAGGGGGCAGCCCGTGTTCGGCAACACGGGCCTCAGGAGCCACGGGCTCATCAGGGTTTCCGACCCCGGAGGAACGCCGCTCGTCCCGGGCGGTAACCGCCCCGTCGAAGGCCTCGGCGAGCAGATACAGGATCACGCAACCTTCGGATTTACACCCGAGGGCGAGGTCTTCCTCGACTGGGAGGAAGTCCCCGGCGCCTACCCCGACGGGACGCCGTATAGTCTCAGGCGGCCCATAGTCGAAGTGATCCTCTCGAACGGCGAGCCGCTGCCGGATTATATAGAAAGATCCTTACGGCTGCCGCCGCCCGTAATCGGTCTCGGCCTTCTCGAAGCCGTATCGGAAGAAACCATTCTCGAAAGGGCGGACCCCGACGATGCAGACGGCGACGGGATTTCCGGGCGGCCGAACATGGTCTGGGACACCGTTACATCCAACTTCGAGCTGGGGAGATTCGGGCATAAAGCGAGCTCGCACAGCCTGCGTGAGCAGGCCGTGAAAGCATATTCCGAGGACATGGGGGTTACGAACCCTGACCTCCCGGGTGAAGACCCCGAGCCCGATATAGACGAGGAGACGGTCAAGCTCACGACGTTTTACACGCAGACGCTCGCCGTGCCGCTCAGGCTCGACACCGACGACACCGACGTACCCGCCGGAGAGCGCATCTTCAACGACATAGGCTGCGAGCAATGCCACAGGTCCGTCCTGCGGACGGGGCAGCACGAGCTCCCCGAGCTAAGCGATCAGCTCATACAGCCTTTCACCGACATGCTGCTGCACGACATGGGCGAGGGGCTCGCCGATCACAGGCCGGACCACGAAGCAACCGGGACGGAATGGCGGACTGCGCCGCTCTGGGCTATAGGACTCACGAGAACTGTCTCGGGCGTACAGAACTTTCTCCACGACGGGCGTGCAAGGACGCTCGAAGAGGCGATACTCTGGCACGACGGCGAGGCGCGCAACGCCAAAGAACGCTTTATGAACCTAAATAAAACAGAGCGTGAAAAGCTCATCAAATTCTTGAACGCACTTTGAGGAACGTGAAGATGAAAAAGTTTATTCTCCAACTCTTTATCGCCTTGGCGATACTTCTGCCGGGCGGCGATTTCGCCTACTCTCAGGCCCAGCCCAGCAGTACCGAAATGCAGGAGCTCAAGGAAATGATAAGGCAGCTCCAGCTCGACAACGCGCGGAGAGTGGAGGAGATCGAACAGCTCAAAAAAGAGAACGCAGAAAAAATAAAGGCGCTCGAAAAGAAGGTTGACGATCTCTCGGGCCAGAAGCCTGTCATGGTGGAAGAAGGCGCGCCCGGCAAGCCTGCCGCGCCTGCCGCGCCTGCGGCACCGGTAGCGCCGGGAGAAGCCACGGAGGAAGAAACCCTGAAAGCGGCCGAGGAAGAAGAGCGCGACGCCGGCGAGGAAGATTTCTTCGAGATGGTGAACAAGGGCGAAAAACCCTATAAGAAGCTCGTCGACGAAGGGCCGTTCCAACTCACCTGGGGGGGATACGCCGACATTCTCTTCTCCTGGTACGGTTACGGCCCGGACCAGACGCGGCCCGGCGGATCGGGCGACGACAACAGGCTCGAATTCGACATGACACGGTTCGTTCTCGAGCTCGAGGGCGAGATGTTCGCGGGGCTCGGCTTCGAGGCGGAGATAGAGTTCGAGCACGGCGGCACGGGCTCTACATTCGAAATCGAGTACGAGGAATTCGGCGAATACGAGCAGGAGATCGAAAAGGGCGGAGAGGTGTACGTCGAAGAGCTCTACCTCTATAAAAAATTCAGCGATTGGGGGAAACTCAAGGCCGGGCGTTTTTACCTTGCGTTCGGACTCATGTCGTTCCTGAGCAAGCCTACGGATTACCTGGCAGCTAGAAGACCCGAATCCGAGACGATGGTCATACCGGCCGTATGGGACGAGATGGGCGCAAGCTTCCAGTATTACGCGACAGACAGCCTCAATCTCACGTTCCAGGTTGTAAACGGGCTTGACTCGACGGGCTTCGGGTCGCTTAACTGGATACGCGGCGGACACCAGGGGAAATTCGAAACCATAAAGGCGACGGGGCTCGCGATGGTGGGCAGGATCGATTACAAGTTCCTCGACTACGGGCTTCTCGTTGGCACGTCGGCCTACTACGGCTTCGACACATCGGCCAACAGGCCCAAGGACGATCTTCCAAACGTGGACGCTCCGATACTGCTGCTCGACGCTCACGCCATATTCAACTACGGAAGATGGCGCGGAAGCGGTCTCTTCGTATGGGGGCACCTCTGGGACGCAGCCGAGATCTCGGAAAGGAACGCGAGACTTTCGAATAACCTCGACGTACCGAGGACCGCCGTTTCGGACAACGCGATTTCGGCATGGGCCGAGCTCGGCTACAACATAAACACATACGTCGGACTCGATCATCTCCACCGTCTCGAGCCCTTCTTCAGGGTCGATTACTACGACACGATGTACGACCCGCGGAACGACCTCTTCGACAACCCGAGGTACGAAAGAACAGTGCTCACGGGCGGGCTGTCGTATACGTTCGCAAACGCAGTCTTTCTAAAGCTCGACTACGGCTACAGGATGATCGCCGCGAGCGACATAAGCAACGAAAGCACGATAGACCTCGCCTTCGGGTGGGTCTACTGATTTTACGAGACGAATTGCCGGTGCTCACAGCTTCTGATTACCCGTGCGGAAGGAGCCGGCCTTCCAAACGGGGTGTATACACGCGGGGCTTTCGCTTATAATAACTCTGATGTTCGGAGATAAATTCCGGAAGGCTTACATCAAGACCTCAGGCGCAGGGATAAACCTCGTCCACGGGGGCGAGGGAAGGCCTTTGCTTCTCCTTCACGGCTATCCCGAGACGCACGTCATGTGGCACCTGACCGCGCCCGAGCTCGCAAAACATTTCCACGTCGTCTGCATTGATCTCAGGGGTTACGGCGACAGCTCGAAACCCGAATCGACGCCGGACCACCATACGTACTCCAAGCGCGCCATGGCCGAGGACTGTGTCGAGGTCATGGAGGCGCTCGGCTTCGGTAGATTCTTCGTCGCAGGGCACGACAGGGGCGGACGCGTGACGCACAGGCTTGCGCTCGACCATCCGGACAGAGTGAAAGCCGCATGCGTGATGGACATAGCGCCGACGCATACTATGTTCAAAACGGCCGACAAGAATTTCGCCACCGGATATTACCACTGGTTCTTCCTCATTCAGCCGGACGGCCTTCCCGAGAGGATGATAGGGTGCGACCCCGAATATTATCTAAGGGAGAAGCTCGGGAGATGGAGCGCGCCCGGCGCGGTGTTCGACGAAGAGGCCGTCAGGGAATACGTCCGGTGCTTCGGCTCGCCCGAGGCGATACACGCGAGCTGCGAGGATTACAGGGCTGCCGCGACGATAGACCTCGTCCACGACGAGGCCGATTTCGAAAAGAGGATCGAATGCCCGCTGCTCGTACTCTGGGGCGGGAAGGGATTCGTACACAGGACATACGACGTCCTCGCCACGTGGAGAGAGAAGGCCATTGACGTCAGGGGCGGGCCGCTCGACTGCGGGCACTTCCTTCCGGAAGAAAAACCGGAAGAGGTTACGGACGAGCTCCTTAAATTCTTATCGTCGATCTGAACCTTGCCGCAAGTATTCTCCACGGTTACCCTTGAGCCCTGAAAAGTAATTTGCCTAAAGCACCGGACACGATCCGGCCCCGGAGTAGACTAGGAGAAAATGCGATGAACAAGAGAATGGCGATTCCGCCCGACGGCGGCGACAGCTTCGACTTCGGCGGGTTCGGCGTACACTGGAAGATAGAAGGTGAAGAGACCGGGAAGAGGTTTTCTGTCGTGCATCACCCGCTTGCTCCCCGCGCGCTGGCAGCGCCTCTTCACTATCATCACAACGAAGACGAATACTCGTACGTCGTCCAAGGCACGCTCGGCGCACTCCTGGGCGACGAAGTTGTGACCGCCGGCCGGGGCTCGTGGGTATTCAAGCCGCGCGGGCAGTGGCACACGTTCTGGAACGCGGGCGACACGCCGTGCCTTATAATCGAGGTCATATCCCCGGCGGGGTTCGAGAACTATTTCCGCGAGGTGGCCGCCGCCTGGGGCGACCTCGGCAAGTTCGCCGAGATAAACAAAAAGTACTCGCTGGATATGGACTTCGGCAGCGTGCCCGCTTTATGCGAGCGGTTCGGCCTCACGTTTCCGAGCCTCTAAAGCGTAAGCGCAAATTTTCCACTCGCAAAAGAGGCTGCGCGCTACACCCCTGCGTCACTGCCGTGACCGGGATGTAACGCGCACACCGTCTCAGGGATCCAGCGTTACCTTCACAGGTACCGGATTCGACACTATGTCGAATACCGGGGAGCGCCTCTCCGCCAGCTTTACGAGCTCGTCTATCTCCTCCTTCGTGGCGCCGTCGGCCCTTATCCTCACCTTTATCCTTATCTCCTCGTAGCCGTTACGCTTCGCCCCTGGAATTCCGAGAAGGCCCCTGAGATCGAGGTCCCCCTCGAAGCTCGTCTCCATCTCGTCGATCCTTATGCCCTTTGCAGCGGCGTGGTAGACGAGCGTCGTCGTGATGCATCCCGCAAGCCCGTGGAGAACCTGCTCGACAGGGTTCGGCCCCCTGTCCTCCCCGAGAAGGACCGGCGGCTCGTCGTTATCGAGAACGAACGGCGCTTCCCTCGTGTGCTCGTTACACGCACCGTAGAAGCCGTCGACGAAGGACCTGTTGAGCCCTCCGGTAATCCACTGATTCCTGTTTCGGAACTGGAACTTCGCGGCCCCCGCGTCGCAGCTCATAAGGGCTATAGCACGAAATATTCCGTCGACGTTGACCCCGTTCAAAACCTTGTCTTCTGTGGTGTCCTTTGCCAGTTCTGACATTTTACTTACCTCCTTATTTAGATTTTGTTGTGTGTCAAGAACTGTTGAAACAAAAGTGCAAGGGGCATGCCAATCTGCTTCGGCAATGGAATATGTAATTATTTCAATGAGTTAACAATACCCTCCTATGTTCGGCGATATTACGGGATTTCGTAATTTACGAGACTTCGCGGATCGTCCTGACGATATCTCGCGAACATCCGTAACCACGGGGGCGTCTCGCCCGCCTCCTCCGAAACCTAACCCGCCGTGGAGATTGAACTATTGAAAATTTCCTCAAATTCGGCACGGAGGTTGCCATACTTCATCCAAACAGAGCGGGATTCGGTTCCCGAAATCAAAAATGGAGGTAAGCAAGATGGCGATAAGATGTCCGGCAGGATTCGACACGGAGTATCTGAGAGAAAGGGTTTACGAGACCTACGACAGGGTCGCCCGTGAGCCTCGCGGCGAGTTCCATTTTCACAGGGGGCCCGTGTATGCGTCGGGGTATCTCAAATACGATATGGAAGAGCTGATGGCGCTCCCGGAAGAGAGCACGGCCAGTTTTGCTGGCGTGGCCAATCCCCACAGAATAGGTAAGATCGCGCCGGGGGAAACTGTTCTCGATCATGCGTGCGGGGCCGGCATGGATCTCCTGCTGGCGGCAAAGCGCGTCGGCCCCGGGGGAAAGGCGATAGGCGTAGATATGACGAAGGCGATGCGCGACTGCGCCGTAGCCGCCGCACGTAAAGCCGGGATGTCGCATTACGTGGATATACGGGAAGGCGTTTTCGAAGAGCTGCCGGTGGAGGACGAGAGCGTAGACGTCGTTATATCGAACGGCGTCGTGAACCTCGCCCCGGACAAGGAAATAGTGTTTCGTGAAATCCACCGCGTGCTGAGGCCCGGAGGAAGGCTATTCCTGGGCGACGTGGTGGTGCAGAGGGAGCTGAAGCCCGAAGCGAGGGAAAACCCGGACCTGTGGGCGGCCTGTATAGCTGGGGCGCTTACCGAAAAAGAGCTGCCCGAAATCGCCGGGGCCTGCGGCTTTACGGACTGCCGGGTGACGGAGTACTTCGACTGCTTTAAAAACACGTCGGCGGAGGTGAAGGTTTCGAAGGACCTTTACGTCCAGGGGATCAATTTCTTTGCGAAAAAGCCCTGAGATCCCTATATATAAGGAAGAACGGACGACCGGGCAAAGAGCGTGACGTAGGGACTATCCCCCGCGCTTTATTCCGAGGGCTTTTATCCGCGAGCCGAGAGTGGTCGAAGGCACCCCGAGGAGCATCGCGGCCCCCTTTTCGCCCGAAACGCGCCAGCCCGATTTTTCGAGCGCCGCGACTATGTTGCTCCTTTCGAGATCGAGGAGCTCCTTATGCGTGAGGATGCGCCTGTCTCCGTCGGCCTCGGGAGCCGGGGCCGTCCGGGTAGTCCTTATAGAACCCGCCGGGAGCGCGCTGTCCAGGTTGAGCTCACCCGCTCGGGAGGTAATTACGGCGCGCTCCATCACGTTCTGAAGCTCGCGCACGTTGCCGGGCCAGTCGTATGACGTGAGCCTCTCTATCTGCTCCCCTGTAAGAGGCTTCACGGTCACCCCGATCTTGCGCGCAAACCTCTCTGAAAAAATGGCCGCGAGCGTTATTACATCCCCGTTCCGCTCCCTGAGCGGAGGTATGTCGAGCGGAAACACGTTCAGCCTGTAGTAGAGGTCTTCACGGAATTTCCCCTCCTTCACCATACGCATGAGATCCCTGTTGGTGGCCGCTATAACGCGCACGTCCACCCTCCGGATCTCGGAGCTCCCGACAGGTTCGAATTCGCCTTCCTGGAGCACGCGGAGGAGCTTTGACTGGAGGTCGAGCTGGAGCTCACCTATCTCGTCGAGGAAAATCGTCCCGCCGTCAGCGAGCGAGAACCTCCCCTCTCTCTTTCCAGTGGCGCCCGTGAAAGCGCCCTTCTCGTGCCCGAAGAATTCGCTTTCTATAAGCCCGCCCGGTATGGCAGCGCAGTTGACCCTTATGAGCGGCGAGTCGCTCCTTAAACTCTCGGCGTGCACGGCCCTGGCTATGAGCTCCTTGCCCGTTCCCGTCTCGCCCGTTATCAGCACCGTTGCATCAGTCCTGGCCACCCTCGCTATGTTGTTTATTACTTCGCTCAGGGCGGGGGAGTTGCCCGCGATCTCGCCGAAGTTTCTGAGCGAGTTAATCTCTTCGTTAAGATAATCGGCCTTCTCGGAGAGGGCTTTTATACGCCTTTCGGCTTCGAGCCTTTCCTCTATATTCCGGAGAATCACGGTGTAGAACCTTTTCTTTTTCATCTCGAACTGGGAAACCGTGGCTTCGGCCGTGAAAACTCTTCCGTCCGAACGCCTGGCCGACAGCCCTCCCGCGACCCATAGAAACCGCCTTCCCTCCGGGAGCACGGCGAGCTCGGAAATAATTCCCCTCAGCCTGGCCGCGCTTTCTCCGGAGAGGAAGTCGAGGAAGCTCTTTCGCCTGCACTCGGATATCCCGGTCCCGAACACACCCTCGGCAGCGGGGTTCAACATGCTGACTTCGAGCATGTTGTCGAGCTCGATGATGGCGTCCATGGCGCTGTCCACGAGGCGGGTCAGCTTTTCCTCCCTCTCGCGTACGCCCGTCTCGGCGCGGAGTCTCTGTAGCTCGGCCGAAGCGCGCGCCGCGAATATCCTGAAAATCGCTTCGACGCGGGATTCCTCGGGCATGGGTTTTGAATCGAGGACCGCCAGATGACCGAGCACGTCCCCCTTAGGATCGAGAAGTGGTACGCCCATGTAGCTCACAGCACCCATCGGGCCGAGGTCCGGGTCGTCGGGGAAGAGATTGACCACATTGTCTTCGATGCGGAAGATGGTCTTTCTCTCCACTACGAGCTCGCACGGGGTGCCGGATACACGGTATTCGTACTCGTCCACCCAGCCGTCGTCCAGGCGGAAGGCAAGAGAGCTCAGGCGCCCGGCCTCGGGGAGATACTCCGTCACCCACGCGCCCCTTGTGCCGAGCACGGCGGCAAGATTCCGGACCAGCGCTTTGAAGAACCCCTCGCCCGTCTCGGCGGCTGTGCCTTCCACTATGAGCCTGAGGGCTTTTTCTTCGTCCATCGCGTGCTGGCCGTGCTCGATCTTTCGCCGCATTCGTCTACCTCGTTTCTGAGTTTATACAGAGCTCATACGGGTCCCGCGAATATAATAAAAGCAACCATATATCATTTCAAAAGGAGTGATTTAACTGTAAAGAGTATCAGGACAAAACGATCAGGGCGAGAAGTATGCGTATCTCACAAAACAGGCATCCATGAGAAGCCCGGGTGCATCTTATTTCACGAGGAAAAGCCCCGCTGTTGAATAATCCGGTTTTCCCGGAAACTATATTTTTAATACCGATACCGCGCGGGCCGTATACATAGCCATATGCCGAGGTAATCCCAATGACGACCGATTCCATGCCAAGAGCTGAGCTGAAAGAAAACCGAAAGGCGGGCGAGCCCGAGACGATCTCCATACTCGCGGGCGACGGCTTTACGATAAGGGGCTCCATGTGGCGGAGCCCCGGGCCCGATTCTGCGGACAGGCCCGTCGTCATAATAAACGCGGCGAATTCGGTCAGGTGCAGATACTATTCCCGCTTCGCCTCGTTCCTGTTCAGGAACGGCTTCGACGTGATAACTTACGACTACCGCGGCATAGGTGTATCCCGGCCGGCCACACTCAGGGGATTCGACGCCGGATGGATAGACTGGGGAGAGCGCGACTTCGACGCCGTCATAAGATTCGCTCGGGACACGTTCCCCGGCCGGCCTATAGACGTCGCGGCACACAGCGTAGGCGGGTTCCTCATCGGCTTTGCGGAATCGAGCCGTCTCGTCCGGAGGATCTTCACCATGGGAGCGCAATACGCCTATTGGCGGGACTATGCGCCCGGCAAGAGGGCGGGAATGTTCGCCAAATGGCACGTCGCCATGCCGCTCCTGACGCTCCTCTTCGGCTACTTTCCCGGAAAGAGGCTCGGATGGCTCGAAGACACGCCCAGGAGTATAGTGAGGGACTGGGCGCGCAGCCGGCCGCGCTTCGAAGATGTCCCCGGCGGGAGCTGGGCGGCGCGCTATCCGGACAAACGAGTATTCCTCGACAGGTTTGAAGCCGTCACCGCCCCTACCTTAGCCGTAAGCGTCTCGGACGACGAGTTCGGGACCATACCGGCGGTGGAACGCCTGCTCTCCTACTACACCGGCAGCCGGCGGACACATCTCAGGATCCCGCCCGGGTCGATAGGCGAGCCTTCGATCGGACATTTTCCGTTTTTCAGTGGCAAGTTCGAAGAGAAGCTCTGGCGCATTCCGCTGGAATGGCTAAAGTCAGGAAAGATAGCTGAAGACTGGCCCGGCGAGATTATAACGCCCGAATGCCGCGGCTGAGCCGGATATAGACCGGATGTGGAATTCAAGGAATCCGCGCGGGCGTGGGAAATCTTCCCGCCCCGCGCGGAAAGGAGCTTTTTATAATCAATCGGGCCGCTCGTTGGCCGCCGTACTTCAGTGCCTCTGGCCGAGCTGGGAATCGAGAAGGAGGATTGCCGAGCTGTTGTCACCGGCCAGCTTTAATTTATCGAGTATCTCGGTGGCAGACTTTTCTTCCTCTACCTGCTCGTGTATGAACCACTGAAGCTCGACTGCCGTCGCGTGGTCGTTCTCGCTTATGGCCTTCTCGTAGAGCTTGTTTATCATCCCTGTGACCTCTCTTTCGTGATCGAGGGCCTGCTGGAAGATGTCGACGAGCGACTTGAACTTCGACTGGGGCTTTTCGATGCCCTGGAGTACGACCTGCCCGTCCCTGTCGACGATGTAATCGAAGAGCTTCATCGCGTGCTGGAGCTCCTCCTGGCTCTGTTTCCTCAGCCACTTGGCAAAACCCGTCAGGTTCTGCGACTCGCAGTGGGCCGCCATCGAAAGATAGGTGTAAGAAGCGAAATATTCGTTTTTAATCTGATCGTTCAGGGCATCCTGAATTTCTTTACTCAGCATAATAGCCTCCTCGCATGGTTGATGTGTCAGGGCACCTTCCGGCCTCTGCCCTTGTCACTAAAATTATGTCATAAAATGGAATTAAATACAAGTAATTATCAGGCGGAAATTATTACCAATTAGAATTTAGCTTCCAGGGGCCTCATGCTATATAAGTGTTGTAAACACTGTAATTTTGAATAAATACGGCGTATTCAGCGCCATTTTCTGGCAACGAGATAGTAAAAGCCCAGGAGCCCGCCTATAAGCCAGACAATGATTCCGAGGCCGAGCTTCCCCTGAGCACCGAAAGACTCGGGAAGGGAATAAGCCGCAAAAAAGGAGACCGGGGTCCAGAGAATCAGGAATACGGCAATGGCGGTCAATGAAGTCCCCGCCTTCCATTTTGAGTCATTTCCAATAATAATACTCGCAAAATCGGGACGAGGGGACACCACTGTCCGCCCGAAGAATCTCTAAAAAAATGACCGAAGCCGACGCGAAGGGCAAAAAGAGGGAAACCCTCAGCTGGTGTATGTACGACTGGGCGTATTCCGCCTTCGCCACCGTCGTTATCTCCGCCGTCCTGCCGGTTTACTACAGCCAGGTCGCGGCCTCGAACCTCGAAGGGCACATCGCGACCGCCTATTGGGGATACACCACCGTCATCACCCTTTTCATAGCCGCCGTACTCTCCCCGGTCGTGGGCGCAATCGCCGACTACTCCGGCATGAAAAAGCGTCTTCTCCTTCTATTCGCCGCACTCGGAATATTTTCGACCGCCCTTCTTTACTTCATCAAAACAGGGGACTGGCTCCTGGCTTCTCTCTTTTTCATTTTCGGGAACATAGGCTTTACGGTCTCCGAGGTCTTCTACAACTCGATGCTGCCCTACGTGGCCAGGCCGGGGGAGATGGACCGGGTGTCCATAAAGGGATACATATTCGGCTACACCGGCGGCGGCATCCTTCTGGCTATCGACATAGCCATGATCGAGCTCATGTCGGACAAGCTCCTGGCGACGAGGCTATCGTTCCTGACCGTATCTCTCTGGTGGGCCGTTTTTACGATCCCGCTAATTCTTAACGTAAAGGAGCCCCCGGGCGGGCGGAAGGGCGCCCGGGGCGTAAACCCCCTGACGGCAGGATTCAAAAGGCTTTCGGAGACTTTCAGGGAGCTAAGGAGGTACAGGGAGCTCGCCCTCTTCCTGGCGGCCTTCTGGATCTATAACGACGGCATCGGGACCATAATAAAGATGGCGACGATTTACGGGGCCGAGATAGGCATAAGCCAGACGGCGCTCATCGGGGCCCTCCTCATGACACAGTTCGTCGGCATACCGTTCTCCTTCGCCTTCGGACGGCTCGCGGGGATTATCGGCACGAAGAACTCGATCCTCCTCGGGCTCTCGGTGTATACGGCGATCTCCATAGGCGGCTACTTCATGGAGAACGCCGTTCACTTCTGGATACTCGCGTTCCTCGTGGGGACGGTTCAGGGAGGCACACAGGCCTTAAGCCGCTCCATGTTCGGCTCTATGCTGCCCGGGGACAAGACGGCCGAGTTCTTCGGATTTTACGGCATGAGCTCGAAGTTCGCGGGTATCGTCGGCCCCCTCGTATTCGCCGTCGTCTCGCAGACGACGGGGTCGAGCCGCCTGAGCATTTTCTCGCTGATAGCCTTCTTCGTCATAGGGGCCGCGATGCTCTCGCGCGTCGATGTCGAGAAGGGAATACGGGCGGCCCGGGAAGGGAAGGTATCCACAGATCCGGATACTCCGGGGGCGTAAAGATATCCACAGATTCGCCGGGGTGCGAAAATTCTCTTTTTCTTCCAACCCCTTGCGCCCGCGGGCAAGAATATCCACACCGGAAAGCTACACGCAAGCGCCACTTACCGCAATAAGATGCAAATACACGTGTCGATTTAGCATTTTTGTATAAGTTGCTGTAATAACTGAATAAAAAAAATAAACTTGACAATGTCTTTCGGCATCTGTTAGGATGTACCGTACGGATTAGGGTGGGGCTTAATTCACATACAAACCAGCACTACGATTTGTCCACAGGCTGTTGATGGATTGTGGATAAATTGCCTTTTTCAAGATGGAGGAATGATAGCAATTGGCCACTAAACGTACGCCCCTTAAACATAATCTGAGAACGATCTTCAACAGGCAAAAAGACGACGGAAAAGGGCTCGAGCAGTTCATGAGCAAGTCCATACGTCCGGGGAAATCCCACCAGAAGACAGCGGCCGAAAACACCGGCTCGGGGATTTGGGAAAGCGTCCTCGAAAGGATACAAAAGAAATCGAACCCGCAGGTCTTCTTCTGGTTCGCCCCCCTAAAACCCGTCGCCGAAACCGGGATATCCATAACCCTCGCCGCCGGGAGCGAATTCGACAGGGACTGGATAAACAACCACTACCTCGACTTCATAAGCGATACGATAAACGAGGTGTGCGGAAAGCGGCTCGAGGTTTCCGTGGTCGCCGATCACGAGAGGGCGCAGGCCGCTCACGAAAAGAAGGACAGGGACGAGCACAGGGAAAAGCCCGAAAAGGAGACGAAGGCTTCAAAGCTCTTCACCGGGGTCCTCAACCCGAATTACACGTTCGACAGGTTTATAGTAGGGCCGAGTAACCAGTTCGCCCACGCTGCGTCTACGGCGGTCGCCAGGAAGCCCGGAGAGGCTTACAACCCCCTCTTCATATACGGAGGAGTGGGGCTCGGAAAGACGCACCTTATAAACGCGATAGGGAATCACATAATCAAGTCCACTTCCAACATGGCGCGCGTGTGCTGCATATCGGCGGAGCACTTCACGAACCAGGTCATAAACAGCATCAAGTCGAACAAGATGGAGGAGTTTAGGAACCGCTACAGGTTCGGCTGCGACGTTTTGCTCATAGACGACATACAGTTCATCGCCGGAAAGGAGAGCACGCAGGAGGAGTTTTTCCACACCTTCAACACGCTCTACGAATCGAAAAAGCAGATAGTCCTTTCGAGCGACAAGTCGCCCAAAGACATGTCCTATCTCGAGGAAAGGCTCCGCTCCAGGTTCGAGTGGGGTCTCATCACCGACATACAGCCGCCCGAGACCGAAACCCGTATAGCGATTATAAAGAACAAGGCCGAATCGGAGGGGACGGCGCTTCCCGACGAGGTCGCCCTCTATCTGGCGCAGAACACGACTTCCAACATACGCGAGCTCGAAGGGACGCTCACGAACATCATGGCCCACGCGAAGCTCCTTAACACAGAGATATCGCTCGACCTCGCAAAGGACGTCCTTAAAAACATCCTAAAGCAGCACGATAGAAAATTCCTCAGCATAGAGAGCATACAAAAGGAAGTCGCCGGCTACCACGGCCTCAGGGTGCAGGATTTAAAATCAGCGAAGAAGCAGAAGAACATCTCCGTCCCGAGGCAGATAGCCATGTACCTCGCCAGGAGATACACCGGGGCTTCCTATCCCGAGATAGGCGAGAAGTTCGGCGGAAAGGATCACTCGACCGTAATACACGCCGTCAAGAAAATCGAGGGCACCCTCGGGAAAGACCCTGCGCTCGAAAATGCGGTGAAGGCGCTTTGCAGAAGAATAGAGGGCCTTACCGGCGGATAAGCGGTGGAAAGGCCTGTGAATGAAATTGTGGATAAAAACCGGTTTTGCGTTTTTACACCGTTCCTGTGGATGAATGTTGATAACCAGTCTTTTTAATCAACAGGGTTACAAACACCAAAAATCTTGTGTTTCTAGCCGGATGGGATACATTTTCACATTCTCACAGGGCCTACTATTACTACTGCTGAGAATATAGAATAATGTTTTAAAAAATAGCAGGAGCAGAGACCATGAAATTCAAGACTCGGGTAGAAGACTTTGCAGTAAAGCTCGGTCTCATCCAGGGCATTTCCGAGAGACGGGCCACCATGCCTGTACTATCGCACGTTTTGCTTAACGTCGCGAAAAACAGGATAGGGATTTCCGCGACCGACCTCGAAACGACCATGAGCACGTGGTCGCCGGCCGAGGTTTTGAAGGAGGGCGCACTGGCAGTGCCCGCGAGAAAGCTCTACGAGATCATAAAGGAGCTCGAAGGCGGGGACATAGAGGTCGAGGAGATAGGCAACCACTGGATAGAAATAAGGACGTCTTCCGCGGTCTTCAAGATAGCGGGTCTTCCGAGCGACGATTTTCCGATAATACCCGAGCTTCACTCGGACCATCTCTTCTCTGTCGAAAGCTCCCTTTTGGAGGAGATGATTTCGAAGACCATATTCGCGGTTTCGCCCGACGAGCTCAGGCGTAATCTCGCCGGCATATATTTCGAGGAGGCGGGGAGCAAGAGCCTCCGGCTGGTGGCGACGGACGGACACAGGCTTTCCCTCGTCGAAAAGAACATAGACAGCAGGGTTAAGTTTGAGAAGGGGTTTGTGGTTCCCAAGAAGGGCGTGGCCGAGCTTAGAAAGGTGCTCAAGCTTACGGATAAGGTTAGGATAGGCGTCGGGGACAGCTTCTTCATGGCCGAGGGAGAGGATATAGTCCTCGTGGCGAGGCTCATAGACGCCGACTTCCCGGACTATAAGCAGGTGACGCCCGAGGTGACGAAGGCTACGCTCACGCTCAAGAAAGGGGAATTTCTGAGCGCCCTGAAGCGCGTGTCGATTCTCTCTTCCGAAAAGACCCGGAGCGTTAAGTTCGTAATAGACAAGGACGGGATGACGCTCATATCGGTCTCGCCCGAAGTAGGCGAGGCGAAGGAAAAGATAGCGGTCGAGTATTCAGGCGAGCCCATGGAGCTCGGTTTTAATTCGAGGTATCTCATGGACGTCCTCGAGGTAGTGACCGAGGAAAGGGTTCAGATGGGCCTTATAGACGAGCTCAGCCCTGCCGTGTTGAGGCCCGAGGGCGAAGAGGTATACCTCTCCGTCATAATGCCGATGAGGGTCTGATAGAGGCGCGGGAGCGCGCGTAAGCACATCGCACGATGCCGTCCCCGGCGTCTTGGGATGAAGACGCGCCTTTCGCGTGAATCCGTCTCCGGTGCTTTCGGTCCGCAAAAAAATTTTGCGCAAGTCGGCCCGGGTCCGCAGTCGGTATACTTTTACCGGTGGCCGAATGTTAGACCTCGTCTTTCCCAAAACGTGTCCCGGGTGCGATTCCGCGATCGATGAAAACGAGAAGCTGTGCGGGGATTGTCTCTCCGGCATAACTTTTATAAGCGGATTGTCGTCGTGCGCCTGCTGCGGGATTCCGTTCGGGTTTTACAAGGATAAAAACGACTACGTGGTTAGAGGGAAGAACGAGGGGCATCTCTGCGGAAGGTGTCTTACGGAATACTATAGTTTTTCGAATGCCCGCTCCATAGCGTTATATGACGGTAAACTTATAGATATAATCTACGGATTCAAGTACAGGGGGAATCCCGGGCTCGGCGATTTTCTTTCCGGGCTCCTGGCGGGCGGCATGCCCTACGGCTCGGACGAGTTCGATGTCGTCGTCCCGGTTCCTTTGCACATAAACAAGCTCCGGTCGAGGGAATACAACCAGTCGGCCGTCCTTGCGAAGAATCTCGCAAAGAGCATCGGAGTAAAGCACGACCTTTTCAACCTAAGGAAGATAAGGGATACGATGCCGCAGTTCGAGATTCAGAAGGAAGAGGCGAGGCGGAAGAATGTAAAAGGAGCGTTTTCGGTTACGGACCCGGACGCCTTTTCCGGGAAATCCGTTCTCGTCGTGGACGACGTTTTCACGACGGGCTCGACGACCGACGAATGCGCGCGGGCGCTTTTGAAAGCGGGCGCTTCGGAAGTAAGGGTTTTGACGGTGGCCAGGGCGAGGTGGGCATAAATTCATTTGACTTTAAAGGGCCCTTACTTTAAATTTAAAGCGGAAGATTAAGTAATTTACTTAAACATGTACGGAAGATTTGCAGGACTCGATATAGGGAAGAAGGAAGTAAGGATAGCCTTAATTAACAGGGGATTGAGAGAAGTCCAGCTCCTTCAGACCATACGCGCCGAAATCGGAGGCGACCCGTCCGGGGCGCAAGAGAACTCCCTGGGCAATGTATTCAGGGAATATTCCCTTCCGAGGGGCGATGTAGCGGTTTCCCTCACGGACGACCCGGTATCGGTAAGGGTGATGAAGTTCCCCTTTTCGGATCCGAAGAAGATAGACCAGGTCTATGAATTCGAGCTCGAGAACATCTCGACGTTCGAACCCCAGGAAAAGATACACACGTACCATCTTATAAAGAACGCCTCGGGCGGCGAGGCCCTCGTCTGCGTCTTCGAAAAAGAGGACGTAGAGGGTATCCTTGGGCATCTTAACGAAGAGGGCATAGACCCCAAGGTTCTGACCTACACGCCCGCGGCATTCGGGGCGCTGGCGGATATAGTCGAGGGACAGAGGCCGCTCGTACTGGTCGATATAGGCGAGCGGGAAATCAGCTTTACGCTATTCGACGATTCGGGGTTTAAGCGCGGGAGGTCCTCGACGAGGGCGATTGCGCTCTTTATGGAGAATCTGGGCGAGTCGGGCGGCGGGGGCGAAGAAGACAGGTTCGGATTTTCGAAGGGGAAGCTGGAGCACGCCGAAAGCAGCCTCATGAAAGAGGCCCTTTCGCCGATCATAAGCGAGATCAGAAAGACCGTTCAGTTTTTTGAAAACGAGACCAAGGACAAGGTAAAGACTATACTCGTTTCGGGTTCGATGTCGCGTATCCAGGGCCTGTCGGAGCTTTTGAAAAACGAGCTCGGAAGGGACGTAAAGAAGCTCTTTATCCCGGACCTCGGCGTCGACAACTCGCCGCTTTACGCAAAGGCCTATGCGCTTGCGTTTTACGGGAGCTCTTACAGGGGCGGCTATCTCAATTTCAGAAAAGACCAGTTTAAATACCAGGGCGCCGATCGTGAGCTCCGCAAGGTGTTCATGGTCCCGGCGGTCCTGTTCGTCGTGCTCGCCGCTCTGCTCTTGTATAATATGACGTCCAGATATTTCGAGCTTAAAGATCAGGTGAGCGTGCTCGAGGCGCAGGTGGCCCGCGAGGTGAAGGAGACCTTCCCCGACGTTCAGACGATCCCGCGTCCCGCCGAGTACATGCAGTCGGAGGTGGCGAAGGTGAGGGAAAGGCTCAGCATGATAGAGGGCGTCGAGGGAGCGAGCACACCGCTCGAAATCCTGAGGAATCTTTCAGGCAGTCTCCCGCCCGGGATGAGCCTCAGGGTGAACGACATAAAGATAGAAGGAAATAACGGCGTAAAGGTGCAGGGGCTATGCGATTCGTATCAGGAAGTGGCCGAGATAGAGGAGGCTCTCTCCAAGTCCGGCAAATTCGAATCCGTAATCAGGAATCAGACGGGTAACGCCGTCGACGGAAAGACGAAATTCGAGATATCCCTCGTACTCAAGCGCGAGACATAGATATGGAATTAGGCTCTTTAACCGAGAGTATAAACAAGGCGGTGAGGTCCGCCCGTGAAAAACTGGCGCAGATTTCCTCGACGGAGCGCGACAGGAGGGCTGTAATAATCGGTGCCGCCGGTCTCTGTCTTCTCATTCTTTATATAGTATTCCACTCGATTTCCTCGGGTACGGACAGGCTCGAGAAAAGGGTTACGCAGCTCGAAACGGAGCTCGGGAGGATACAGGAGCTCAAGACCGAATACGAAGATTCTCAGAAAAAAATCGCGGTTCTTTCCAGCAAGATAAAGGAAGAAAACGAGCCGCTCATATCTATTGTCGAGCAGATACTCCTTTCGGAGAATCTCGACAGAAAGAATTTCTCGATAAGGGACGTCAACCTCCGGACCTCGGACTCGGAAGATTTTTACGAGGAGAGGAGCATAGACGTCGAGCTCAAGAACATATCGCTCAAGGACCTTGTGGACGTGCTGTACAAGATTCAGAACGCGCCGTCCTTTCTCAAGGTATCTAACCTTAACCTGAGCACGAAATTCGACAGATCCGACTCCCTTACCGTCAAGCTCCGGGTCTCGACGTTCCGCTTTAAAGAGGTAACCTGAAATGAAAGAGAAAATAAAAAAATATAAACACATAAAGCCCGTATCTTACACGCTCTTCTTTCTGGTCGTATTCACGCTGTTTTTATTCATGACCTTTCCGGGCGACATAATAAAGAAGCGCATAATCGCGGAGATAGAAAGCAATACTCCATACAAGGCCGACATCCAGAACGTAAAGGTCTCGCCTCTTTTGAGGATAAACATGGAGGGGGTAAAGCTCTCGAGAGCGAGCTCCGTTTTCCTGGAGCTCGAAAGCCTCGATCTCAGCCCCTCGCCCCTTTCGGTTTTCTCCGATAACCCCAAAGTGCCGTTCACGGCAAGGCTCTGGGGCGGCGAGGTGAGCGGAAGCATCCGGATCAATAAAACGACCGGCCGCGTGAGCGAGCTCGACGCGACGCTCGAGAGCGTGAGGATAAACTCCGTCCCGTCTCTTTTTTCCGAGGAGGCCGAAAAGTCCCTCAGCCTGGGCGGCGTGATAGACGGGAGAGTCAACCTCGTTATGACCCCTCCGGCGAGCGGGGACATACAGTTCGAGATAACGGGGCTCAAGCTCGAAAACATGAAGCTCAAGGGCATCACGCTACCCAACCTGACTGACCTCACGTCCATGTTCAAGGGCACCGTCGAGGGTGACATGACCAGGATAGATCAGTTCAGCATCGCGGGCGCGGACATAGACCTCGACATAACGGGCACGACGCCGCTCCCCTGGGAGATACAGAACGGCGGGGTAATAGATATCGGCTACAGCCTTCAGATGAAGGGCGGGCAGATGGCGAAGTACAAGGGCCTCCTCTCGCCCTACCTCGCGACGCAGAGGGACGGCAGCCTCGGCGGCAAGATACTCGGCACCGTCGCGAACCCGAGGTTCGAGAAGAGCTCCATAACCAGATTCTGATACGCCTGATCGGGGCGGTCGGCCGCCTTTACTAGGACGTCTTTCATGAATGAAAGAGAGTTTGAAAAAGAGCTCCTGGCCGAAGGGTTCTCGGGGATATTCGTCCACAGGGACGGCCCCGGCGCCCGCTATCCCGACCATACGCACGGCGGCATTACCGCCCACGTAGTTCTCGAAGGCGAGATAACGATTACGAGCGAGGGAAAGACTGTAACCTACGGCCCCGGGGAAAGATTCGACGTTCCCGCCGGCGCCGTCCATTCGGCCGTCATAGGCCCCTCGGGCTGCCGCTATATGATAGGGGAAAAGTAGGCGCGGGCCGGCCCGCATACCCGCGCTCCGGCTTGCGCTGATTCACCGTTTCTGCACATATCCCCGCGGGTTCTCTGTATGGCAGTTCACATTTGAAGTGCAGCGGACTGGAGAATGAGTAGAAAACTTCGGCCGGGGTTTTAAAGCCGGGACATTTTCTCTGGGCCCAGTCCGCCGCATCTGTCTCGTGAACCGCGCGGCCAGGCCCGGTCGTCTGCATAGGCGGGCCGCTCCGCCGGGCCGCTCCTTCTTGCTTCCCCGCGATATCGCCCCGGCCGCGCGATCCATACTCGCTGCAATTTGCCGGACCGTTTTACCGCTTTTCCGCATACGGGTAGTCATGCAGCGATCCTCCAGCGAGGGATGAGCGCATCTTCTTCCCATAACGACGACACCTTGGCACAGTGCTGCACTTCGTTTGTGAACTTAACGATTCGGTGCTTTGCGCCCGGTGCTTCCTTCGCGGAGCAGCTTTGTGCTATTCTTTTCCGAGGAGGTGACCGCTATGCGAATAAGGGGTTTGATTGCAAGCGCTTCGCTTTTGACCGTTCTATCTCTCGCCCTCACTCTGCCGCTGAGCGCGGAAAAGAAGCCCGAACCCGAGCAGGAGATGAAGATACAGGGGCTCGGATTCGACCAGCTCATGCAGGCGCCCGTCGTCCTTCTGGCGAACGAGAAGAAGGAGACAATGCTCCCCATATGGATAGGCCTCTGCGAGGCGAGGTCCATCGAAATCGGCCTGTCCGGCGCGGTGCCCCCGCGCCCGCTTACGTACGACATGGTGGCCGCGATGGTGAGGACGATGAACGCCGAAGTGAAGAGGATTGTAATCACCGACCTGAGAGACCAGGTCTATTACGCACAGGTGGAGATGTCGGTCGGGGGGAAGCTGTCGCGCATAGACGCCCGTCCGAGCGACGCCCTCGCCCTTGCCGCCCGCATGGAATCCCCTATATTCGTCAGGAACGCAGTTATCGAAAAGGCCGCGCTTATAGATTCGGACGTCGTTCAGAGGGAGCTTTAAGGGATTCCCGCTAAGTGCCAACGGCGTCGGGCCGGCGTTCTCTTTTCCGTGCGACGAAGGCCTTATTGACATATATTTTCACTGTCGCTATCATTCTCATCAAACCGCATTGACCGATAGATAATGGGCTCCTCTGAAGATCTCCGGAAATTAAGAAAAAAGATAGACGATCTCGACACCGAAATACTCATGCTCTTAAACAGGCGCGCCGAGGTTGCTCTCGGCATAAGGGAGCACAAGAAGGAGAACTTCGTCTGTGTTTACGATCCCAAGAGGGAAAAAGAGATAGAAAAAAAGCTTAGGGAGCTCAATACCGGCCCGCTCTCGGGCGATTCGGTCCTCAGTATTTACAGGGAAATAATCTCCGCATGCCGGGCGCTTCAGTATCCGCTCAGGGTTTCGTATCTGGGCCCGGAGGGGAGCTTCACGCACCAGGCAGCTTACAACGAATTCGGGGGCTCCGCCGAGCTCGTCCCCGCCGGGAGCTTCGACGAGATATTCGACGAGGTCGAAACCGGCCGGGCGTCCGTGGGCGTCGTGCCCGTGGAGAATTCGAGCGAAGGCTCTGTAGGCACGGTGCTCGATCTCCTTTCGGCGTCAAGTCTTACGGTTTCGGCCGAGCTATTCGAGAAAATAAATCATTTTCTTCTTTCGAAGTCCGACAAGCTGAGCGGTGTCAAGGTGGTCGCGTCCCATCCCCAGGCGCTGGCCCAGTCGAAGAAGTGGATAAGTAAAAAACTGCCCGACGCGAAGATAAGAGAGACGTCGAGCACGGCCGAGGCGGCGAGGCTAGCCTCGCGAAGTAAAGATATAGGCGCAGTTGCCGGGCTTCATTCGGCTTCCATCTACAAGCTCAACGTCCTCGGAAGGAACATCGCCGACAGCAAGCGCAATACAACCAGGTTTTTCGTAATCGGCCGCCAGATGAGCCCCCCCTCCGGGGACGACAGGACGTCCATCGTTTTTTCTCTGAAAGACAAGCCCGGCGAGCTCCAGAAGGTATTTTTCCAGCCCTTCGCCGAGGCGCGCGTGAACCTTAGCAAGATAGAATCGCGGCCCTCGAAGGAAAACCCCTGGGAGTACCTCTTCTTCGTCGATTTCAAGGGGCACCGCGACGAAAAGCCCATTGAAAAGCTCCTGGCCAAGCTCGCAGGCAACTGCGTTTACCTGAAGGTGCTCGGCTCCTATCCGGTCGGCGACCCGGGAAGATAACGCTTCCCATCTCCTTGCTCTATCCGTTTTCCGGAATATCCGGAAGGCAGGTCCATGGCCGGACAACCTGCGGAGTTCTCCGGATTTATACTTTATTATACGGGACGAGGTCGTCGGGGGATGTCTGGTAGCTATAGGGAAGGCTTATGCTGAACTTGCTTCCCGTGCCTTCTTCGCTCTGAACGTCGATTTTTCCGCCGTGCATCAATACGATGTGTTTTACGATACTGAGACCGAGGCCGGTACCCCCGAGATTCCGGGACCGCGTCTTGTCCACCCTGTAGAATCTCTCGAATATTCTCGGGAGATGCTCCTTCGGTATGCCTATCCCGGTGTCCTCTATTTCCGTCAGCACGGCGCCGCCCGAAGACGATACCCTGATGGCTATCTTACCGTCCTCCGGCGTGTACTTGACCGCGTTGTCTATGAGATTTATGAACATCTGCTCGAGGAGAAACCTGTTCGCTTTTATCCGGTTGGAGTCTTTGTCCATGCAGAGCGATACTTCGAGATCCTTTTCGGCGGCCGCCGACCTGAGCGCTTCGAGTGAAGATTTTATCACTTCGTTTACGTTGATCTCTTCGACGTCGGCATCGACCGCATCTCCGAAGGCGGTGTCCCTGCTTTCGACTTCGGACAGCACGAGCAGGTCGGACACTATGTTTATAAGCCTGTCCGTATGGCGCTTTATAATCCCGAGGAAGTGCTCCCTGTCCTCCGGGCTCTCGTACGCCTCCTCTTCGAGTGTTTCCGTGTAACCCTTTATGGCGGTGAGCGGGGTTCTCAGCTCGTGGGATACGTTGGCAATGAAATCGGCCTTTATCTTTTCGAGCCTCTTGAAGTCCGTAATGTCGAACATGACCACGATGATGCTACGGTCCGGGGAATCGAGCGGTATGACGTTTACAAAATAATGTCTCTCGTCCGGATATAGATAGAATATCTCCTTACTGTCGGGCGTTCTTTTCTCGAGGACCCCCTCGACGAGCCTCGTGAGCTCACGGTTCCGTATTATCTCCCAGAAAGGCTTTTTCCCCGGCTCTTCCTTAAGGTTGAACATGTTCCGGAGGGCCTTGTTGATTATGATGACATTACCGTCGCTGGATATAACCATGACGCCCTCGCTCATCGCTCCGAGGACCGCTTCGAGCTGGTTCTTTTCGCGGGAGATTTCCTTGAAGAGCCCGCCCAGGTTGCGGGCCATCTTGTCGAGGGCGCCCGTTATGCGGGACGCCTCGTCCCCATTGCCGGCGACTGGGATGCCGACGTCGAGGTTCCCCCTGGCCAGCTCCTCCGAGATGCTTATAATTCCCGATAGCGGGCGCGTCGTTCTTTTGGTGATGATGAAGAAGAGAAGCGCCGCGACCGCCGCAAGGAGCGCACCGATGTAGACGACGCGTTTTTCGGCCGGCGAGGGCTCGCCCCATATCGAGCCGAGCGGTAGCGCCGTCCGGACGGCCGCTATTGTATTTCCGGCTCCGTCCTTTACGGGGACGGCGAGATAATACATGTCGCTTTCGAGCTCGCTGCTGTACCGCCGGCTTTTGCCGATGTTTCCCGACAGGGCTTCCCCGACCTCCGGACTGTCGGAATAGCTCTCCCGCGGACGGGTGATCTTATGCGAATCCCCGAGGGCGTTTCCGCGCCGGTCTATAACCGTTACCCTCATGTCAGTCCTGCCGCCGAGATTTTTTAAAAGAGAGTCAACATCGACCTGTCTTCCCTCTTCGACTGCGGGCCTTAATGTTTCGCCCACGACTTTTGCCGACGTCAGGAGCATTTCCCCCGTGACCGATTCGTCATAGCTCCTGAGCTCGCCGATGACGAGGAACACGAACAGGGAGATTGTTATGAGGATTATTAAAACGGAGGCAAGGAATTGTTTCCAGAATATGCTCAATAGCCGCCTACTCTTCTAGTTTATACCCGATGCTTCTTACGGTTTTTATAAGGTTCCCCGCAGTGCCGAGCTTTTCCCTGAGGTTCTTTATGTGAACGTCGATCGTCCTGTCGTACACCAGCTTGTCGTCGCCCCAGAGCCTCTTTTTCTTAAGAAGCTGGTCCCTTGTAAATACCCTTCCCTTACCGCTTGCGAGGACTTCGAGTATCTTGAATTCCGTGGTGGTGAGGAGGACCTTTTCGTTGTCCACCGATACCTCGTATTTCTCGGTATTGATGGCGAGCGGCCCGATTTTTATCTCGTCGTCCTCGGAATCCCTGGCGCTCGTCCTTCTGAGGACGGTCTTCACCCTGGCGACGAGCTCGCGCGGGCTGAAGGGCTTTACTATGTAATCGTCGGCCCCAAGCTCGAGCCCCACAACGACGTCCGCCTCGGAGGCCTTGGCCGTCAGCATTATTATCGGCACCGATGCGGTGCTCGCCTTGTTTTTAAGAATCCTGCAGATCTCGAGGCCGTCTATACCCGGAAGCATTATGTCGAGGACCGCCAGATCCGGGACGACGGAATTCACGTAGGAAAGAAAATCCCTCCCGTTGTGGAACTCCTTGACCTGGAATCCCTCTCTTTTCAGATGATGCCCTACGAGCTTGACTATGTCCTCTTCGTCGTCTACTACCGTTATAAGTTTTTCAGTCATTCAACCTAACCTGTATTAAGTATATAGGAAATTTTACCTTTAGAATAAACGATAACGCCCGCCGTTCAATGATTCCCCAAGTCCGTTAACCGTATCTTAACATCGATTTCACATCATATTAACCCGGCTCTTTTATCTTGATAGTCCAAATTCTTGTAAAGGAGGAAGTGCGAGATGAAAACTCTAGCGAAGCTGCTATTCGCCGCTGCGCTCGTTTTACCGCTCTTTGTGACAGACGCGGCAGCGCAATCGACCAAGCAGCAGATTGAGGAATTACAGGAGCAGATACGGCAGTTACAGCAGCAGAACCAGCAGCAGATCCAGCAGCTCCAGCAGCAGGTACAGACGTTACAGAATGCTCAACAGCAGTCGGACCAGACGCTTTCTCAAATCAATCAGAAACAGGTTGAGTCGGAAGACGCATGGTACAACAAGTTTATGGCCAAGTATGACAGCGGTTTCGTCTTTGAATCGACCGATAAAGCGGGGATGCCGTTCAAGATGAAATTCGGCATACTCGCCCAGATTCAGGGTTATGTAAATGATACGGACGATGAGAACGTAGCGACAAACTTTCGTCTCAGAAGGCTTGAGCTATCGTGGTCTGGTATTGCGTTCGCACCCTGGTTTTATTATAAGTTCATGATTGACCCCACCAGCAGCCAGCTGATGAAGGATATGTATTTCACAGCTCAGTACGTGAATACGATCGGTCCCAGGATCGGGCAGTGGAAGGTTCCTTTCAACAAAGAAGAGCTGCAGTCATCTTCGGCCCTCCAGCTTGTTGAAAGATCTATTGTTAACGAGCAATTTTCACTTGAGAGGGATCGCGGTTTCACGCTCCAGGGCGCCCTCGGAGCACATAATAATTTTTCATATGCCGTGGGTATATTTAACGGGGACGGTATAAATGGGACAAGCGTCGATTCGAACATGCTCTATGTCGGCAGGATTCAGCTGGGACTGGGCGGAGACGGCGATGACAAGTTCGATGCGAACGGCACATATGCAACGGCGAAAGATTACGGTCTTACCCCCAATTTCGCCAAGGCTCCTACCTTAGTGATAGGCGCCGCCGGTTCTACGTTACCGGGTCTCAATTGTGATGTAAAACAGCCCAACGGCAACGTTTGCGACAGGATAGCGGACCTGGGATTCGGGACGGATGTGGACTTTAGCCAGGTAACCGGTGACATCATGTTCAAGATGCCGTGGTTCAACATAGAGGGTGAGTACGACGGCAGATGGCTAAATCCGTCCACCGGCGGTCAGGGTACTGCTTACGATCAGGGCTTTAGGGTACAGGCTGGTGTGTTCCTTCTTCCGAAGACATTTGAATTCGCGGCAAGGTACGCATATATCGACTATGATACGAGCGGCAGCGTAGTACCTCCGGGCGTCAGCCTCGAAAGCTCGCAGTGGGAATTAACGCCGGGCGTCAACTATTACCTTTCCAAATCTCACAAATGGAAGGTTCAGCTAAGCTACTCGTTTATAAGGAATGAATACACTCAGAACGCTCCCGATATAGACGAGAACATCGTCAGGGCGCAGGTACAGGCCAACTTCTAATCCGGCCGGGTACTGATGGGTGAACGAATAATGAGAAAATAGATCATCTCCCTTTAGTTCAGTCCGAGACCTCCAAAACCCGCTGCCGGGTGCAAGCTCCGGCAGCGGGTTTTTTTATTGCCCTATCCACTTCTATTAATATTAATAAGGTAAACATAGAGCCGCCGTGAATTAGCGGACGGAAAAATCCCGGTGTAGCCCGGGATGGGCACGGGTATGGTGTGAAAAAAGTGTGAGTTGGGAAAAATGGAGAGGAGATGTTTCCGACTAGCCGGCAGCCGCGCCCGAGAGCAGCATCGATATAAGCCTGCCCTTTACTTCGTAGGGCATCCTGCTTCTTTCGAGGCCCTTGACGGTTTTCTCTATATCGTACTTCACCCGCCTTATCGAGGCCTCGCCGTCCTCGATCACCGCGTAAGATGCGCGGGGGTCGTTATCCCTCGGCTGACCTACCGAGCCCGGGTTCAGGACCGCAGTGTCGCCGAAGCTCCTTATATAAGGTTTGTGGGAATGGCCGACGAGTATGAACTTCCGGCAGGAGACGGGGTCTGTTGTTTCCTCCCCGCGCTCGAGGATCGGAAGGGTCTCGGGGTCGGGCCTGTGGGCAAGCTCGAAGTCCATTCCGTCCAGGGATATCCTCTCTTCGAGAGGAAGCCTTCTCAGGAATCCTACCTCTCCGCTCGAAAGCAGACCCTCGCTCCATTCACGGGATACGTTCGATATCCTTTCCATCTCGCCGCCGGGAGAAGCGCCTATCCCGAAGGCCATGGCGTGGTCGTGCTCGCCCCTCACCCCCCAGAAGCGCATCCTTGCCGACTCCATGAGGAAGTCGATGCACTTTCGCGGGTCCGGGCCGAAATCCACCACATCCCCCAGGAAAATAAGGGCGTCGTAGCTCTCCCGTGCCAATACGGCCTCGGTGGCGTACCAATTTGCGTGTATATCCGACATTATGAGTATCTTCATATGTAGTCAAAAGGTATCGCGTTATTGTTAAGCCGTAATCAATGTATGGTTAAGGCGGCGTTTGCCCCATGGTTTGAAAAGACTGTAGTGTTTACATTAAGGATGTTGTATAATCCTATTACGGTTATGGAGAATTTTGTGATTTTTACAAATTTGAGCTAGATTTTTAGACAAAGTGTGATACAATGTCTAAATCGGAGAGAAGATGAAGAAAGCTTGCACAAGGGAGCCTCAAAAAACCCCTTGACAAAATTACGTGATTTATATAAAGTAAGCTCAGAACTTTAAAACTAAATCAAAGGAGGTAAGGAGAGATGAGTAAAGCCAAATGGCTTTTTATGTTTTTATTGGCTCTGACTATGGCCGCGCCTACGTTCGCCGTTGAACTCACACTGGGCGGCTTTCCGAGCTATATGCGTACCAGGGCTCGTTATATAGGAAACGCCACGTTTATATCGGCGTTGAGCAACAGTAACGCACAGGCGCTCGGATTTACTAACAACAAAGACGAGATATTCTTCGTAGACACGAGTCTGCGTTTAACTCCTCAGTTGGTGCTCAGCGATGCGGTAACGATCCGGGCCCAGTTTAACGTCTTTGACAACAACATCTGGGGCGGTTCAACTTCGGAGCTGCTCGGTGGACGTAACGGCGTAGTGAACTCGAACCTTTCGTTCAGCGACAGGTTCCGTGGCGCTATACTGACCGGGCCTCGTGCGATAGACGATCCGGGGTTCTTTAACGTGAGGATGCTTCATGCAGATATCGTGCTTCCTCATAACCTCGGTTTTGTAAGGATTGGACGCCAGCCGTTTGACTGGGGTCTCGGTATTCTTGCCAACGGCGGCTGGGATCCGTACAGCGACCTCGGTTTCGTAGTAGACAGGTTCCTCTATCTTAAATCTTTCTCTGCAGGTTCCTCGTCTATCACGTTCGTATTGGTTTCGGATATCTTCACACAGGGAAACAGCGTAGTCACCGGTCAGGGTAACGGTTACGATATCGCTGCTGCGGCTCTTATCTTCAACAACCCGAACGTCGGGGGCGGTAACCTCACCGTCGGTGGTTACATATTCCCGTATATCCACCAGAACAACATTGGTTCAATCCCGACCAGGGGGACGGACCCGGGCGTTCCGCCGAATGCCGGTGCGGCATCTGGCGATGTTAACCTCGACCGTCTGACCCTCTATGCCGGTTTCATCGACTATAAGACGGACCTCTGGAGACTCGTTGGTGAAATCCAGGGTGCCTGGGGTAAGATCAAGGTTGATGGCGTTCCTGGCAGCATAGACGTTGATTCGTCGAACATTATCTGGGCGGCCCGCGCGGAAGTTTATCCGGGATGGCCTCTTAAGATGGTTGCGGCTGAGTTTGGCTGGGCGAAGGGTGACGACCTCGGAACCGGTTCTACCGAGGGTGGCGTTATATTCTTCAACCCTGCTTACAACATCGACAACCTCCTCTTCAAGCACATGATACCTAACATCTACCAGGTAGAGAGCAGCGTTTACAACGCTTACTATGCCAGGATATGGGGTACCGTGAAGCTGATCGACGAGCTTTCCTTCACGCCGCAGGTTCTCGTAGCGTTTAACGAAGAAACCAGCAATCCGTATCCGGGTGTAAGCAACCTCGACACCTACATGGGTACTGAAGTTGAAGGTACGCTTACTTGGCACGTACATCCGGGTGTCAGCCTCGACGTAATCGGTGGCATAGTTTTCGCGGGAAGCAGTCTGGATACGCTCCTCGAAGCTCAGGCGCTGAATACGCTCGCAGCTAATGACGTTTCCCCTGACAGGGTAAACTACAATGAGACCCCTTGGACGGTTCAGGGCAGGCTGATGATCTTCATCGATCAGTTCTTCAAATAGAAACAACACATCGCAGTTGAGATGAAGTAACATCTCTCTTCGGTGTTACAAAATTAAACCCCTTCTCCTGCAGCAGCGGGAGGAGGGGTTTTTGTTTATGTAAGCATTCTCTCGCGTCTCACCACGCCTACATGTCCTCGTATAACATGCCGATTCTTTGGGTGAGTCCCACCCTCGTGATGTAACAATGGTCTCGCGAAATTCGACTGGCACCAGCCTCATCCCAAGGCTGGAAACGGCGTTCACGACCAGGGTTTTCGAACGCAGCGTGCGGAGGGGGGACTTAAGTATAACAGTCGGTAATTATTAGTATTTCGGGATATTGCAAGTTGTGATAAGGGATGCTCGCCTCTCTTTCCGTATAAACCAGGGCGTAAAGCGGGATTCCTCGATTCGGGGAGGGGGCTTAGAGCTTCGAAAGGGTCCTCTTGATCATCGCCCGCATGGTCTCGATCGACTGGCAGCCGTGTACAGGGAAGCTCCCGAGTATGAAGGTGGGAACACCGAGGACCGTGTATTTTGCGGCCTCTTTTTCGTTTGACTCGACTGCGCCGCGCATCGTTCTTCTTTCGAGCGACTCCGTAAGCGCCTTGCGTTCTATACCGGCCCGCTCGCCTATCGAGAGGAGTACGCCCGGCTTCCCTATATTGAGCCCTTCCCCGAAGTACGCCTCGTATACCACATGGTGAAAAGCATCGAAGCGCCCGACGATCTTCGCGAGCTCGGAGGCCTCGAGCGCAAGCCTGGAGTTCGCCGCAAACCCGGGGGGTCTGATTTCGATGCCTTCCTCTCGGGCAGCTTCCCCCATCGTCTCCCTTACAATCAGGCTTTTGACTGACCTGCCTCTCTTTGCGCCTTCAGGCGGGAACTCCGGATGTATCTCTATCCCTTTCCATTGCATGGATAGATCGAATTCCCCGGAGAGCAGGGTTAGTCTCCGGGAGGCGATGTAGCAGAAAGGGCAGTTATAGTCGTAGAATACGGTAACGTCCATTCTCCCGGAATTATAGATTGTGAGGCCGGGGGCGTCAAAGCGATTGTAGTGAACGGCACGGCTTTATAAGCAGTCCGGGGCTATAAAGAAGGGCGCGGCGAGTGCCGGGGGGTGTGGAGAGAAACGCGCGGCCGGCCGACCACGGCGACAGGGAGGGGCCTGGGGCTGTAGCGAGAATCGGTTCGTGGGTATCTAAAAGGAGCGCGCGAGTGCGAGGCGGCAAAGGGCCGGCTCGCATGAACTCTTCCGGAGTAGAGAAGGGAGAAGAAGGATGTTCACGAGTGAAGCCACGGCGGATTCCGGGAAACCTGAATCGGTAGCGGGCATGTGGCTTATATTGGGAGGGGAGGCCCGGAAGGGAATAGGGGGAGAATGTAAACTTGAGGAATACCGGCGGGCTAGAGCTGCCCCGGACCCGCCGGCTACAGTTGTTATTTCGAGTAGGTCAATGCTTGAAGTGTCTTACGCCGGTGAATACCATTGCGATCCCGTGCTCGTCAGCGGCGGCGACTATTTCACTGTCCCTTATCGAGCCCCCGGGCTGTGCTATGGCCGTAATACCCGCCTTGGCAGCCTCGTCTATACCGTCCCGGAAGGGGAAAAAGGCGTCCGAGGCGAGGACGGCGCCCTGCGTCGGAATCGCGGCCTTCATTGTCGCGATCTTAACGGAGTCCACCCTGCTCATCTGGCCGGCCCCTATTCCCACCGTTTGTCCCTTACGGGCGAAGACTATGGCATTCGACTTTACGTGCTTGCAGACCTTCCAGGCGAACTTGAGGGCCTCTAATTCCTCGTCGGTAGGCTGGCGCTGCGTCTCTACCTTCATATAGCGGAAATCGTTTTCTACGCCGGTGTCCCTGTCCTGTATGAGCGCGCCGCCCACTACCTTCTTGAAATCGAGCCCGGGCTTCACGTGGCCGTCGAGCGCCGGGGACTTCATTACGCGGAGGTTACCCTTGCTCGCCAGCACCTGGAGCGCCTTTTCGGAGTATCCCGGAGCGATTACGACTTCGAGGAACATGTTGGCGAGCTCGGAGGCCGTGACCTCGTCTACCTCCCTGTTAAACGCCACTATTCCCCCGAAGGCGCTCACCGGGTCGCACTCCTTTGCCTTGAGGAATGCCCCCACCAGGCTCTCGTCCGTCGCTACGCCGCAGGGGTTATTGTGCTTAACGATGACGCACGCCGTTTCGGTGAAGTCCTTCACAGCCTCGAACGCGGCGTCGGTGTCGTAGATGTTATTGAGCGAGAGCTCCTTTCCCTGGATCTGTGCCGAATTGGAAACGCACGGCTCCTCCACGCCCGGTATAACGTAGAAAGAACCTTCCTGGTGCGGGTTCTCGCCGTACCTGAGCTTCATCCTCTTTTCGAGGTGAAGCGTCATGCTCGAAGGGAACTTGCCGAAGCTGCCGTCGGCCTCTATCGCGCCAAGGTAATTCGAGATGGCGGCGTCGTATCTGGCTATGTACGAGAACGCCTTTACCGCGAGCCTGAAATTCGTCTCGGGCGTTATGCCGCCCTTGTTCTTTTTGAGCTCTTTCAGTATGTCCTTGTAGTCCTCGGGGTGCGTTACGATCGACGTGAAGTGATAGTTCTTCGCGGCCGCCCTCAGCATCGTCGGCCCCCCGATGTCGATGTTCTCTATGGCCTCGGCGAGCGAGACGCCGCTCTTTTTGATTACCTCTTCGAACGGGTAAAGATTGACGACGACCATGTCGATGGGCTCGATCTTGTTCTCCTTCATCTGTCCTATATGGACCTCGTCGTCCCTGAGAGCCAGTATGCCGCCGTGGATTACCGGGTGGAGGGTTTTGACCCTGCCTCCGAGTATTTCGGGGAAGCCTGTGAATTCCGATATGTCCTTCACCTCGACCCCACCGTCACGTAGCCATTTCGCGGTCCCTCCGGTGGAAAGTATCTCCACCTCGTAGTCCTGGAGGCCCTTTGCAAAGTTGCTTATGCCCTCCTTGTCGGAAACACTTATTATGACTCTCCGTATCTTGTTCATCGGTTATGGCTCCTCGCTAGAGTAATTTGTCCGGGATGCTGTCCGGCAGTCCGTCCCGAATCGCGGAATATTGTCATTCCCGGGATGGCGGCTGAAAACCTATATTGTAGCGGAATGGCGGTAAATTCCAATAGAGAGAGGGCGGCCGTGAATCCCGGCGCGCCGCGGCAGTTTTGTGATTCACCCGATTCTTACGTATAATCTTTTCAATCTGCCCGATGGGGGTTAGAATTTATCCAGTATTATCAACCGGTTTAATTTAGTAACAGGATTGTCGGGAGACCGTACATATGCGGAATCAGAAAGCCTTGAGCTTCAGAGTAGGCCTATTCGTCTTAATAACCCTGAGCCTGTTCGTGCTGATTGTATTCTTTCTTTCGGGCGAGCAGCGCTTCTTCGAGAAGAGCTATACGCTGACTACGACTTTCGCTAATACGGCGGGCCTCATAAAGGGCGCAGCGGTCAGGCTATCGGGCGTAAGGATAGGGGCGGTAACGGACATCGACTTCGCCGAGCAGCCCGTAGGCGACAAGGCAATCAACGTCGTCATGAAAATAAACAAAGACGGCATGGAAAGACTGAACCCCGACTCGAGGGCGACAATAAGGACCGAGGGGCTTCTCGGTGATAAATATATCGAGATAGTCCCCGGCACTCAGCCCCCGCTGGCCAAGCTGCCCGACACGCTTGCGATCGAGAGCCAGACCCCTGTAGAGTTTTCGAGCATAATCGGACAGTCGGGCGACCTGCTTACAAATATTATCAGCATTTCGGAAAGCCTCGACAAAATAGTAAAAGCCTTCGGACAGCAGGAGAATATAGAGAACATAAACCAGACCATACTTTCCGTGAGGCGGAGCTCCGAGGCCATTCAGAAGAACCTCGAAGCGATAGAGACCAATAACGGTATATTGAATACGATGATATACGGCGAGAAAGACGCTTCGGGCAAGAAGATAGACGAAAACGCCATAGTAAAACTCAACAGGGCTGTAACAAAGCTCGACAAGCTCATAAACGAGATAAATACCGGCGACGGGGCGCTCCACGATCTCATTTACAACGAAGAACTCTCGGGCGACATAAACAGCACCTTCGCCAACATCAAAACCGCGACGGCCGGGCTTAACGGAGAAGACGGGGTTGTAACCGAGCTCAAGGAGATCATGACGAACTTCAAGGAAATCTCCGAGATGCTGAAGGGCGGCGAGGGGACTCTCGGCGCGCTTCTCATAGACCCGAGCGTTTACGACAGCTTGAAGGGCATATTGGGCGAAGCGGAGAGGAGCAGGTTCGTCCGCGCCGCAGTCAGGTATTACATCGAGCAGGGTAAGGAAAACAGCGATTCGGACAACGATAAAGATCCATCCGCGCCGAATTAACAGCCTCTAGCGACGTACCGGCAACCCGATTTATTTGGCTGACATCCCGGCCTGGGCAAAGCCGGCCGATACGGTACCCCTTAAAGCCTCGACGTCGCGGGCGGGCGGGGCCCCGAACATTCTCGTATATTCCCGGCTGAAATGTGACGGACTTTTATAGCCGACGCGATGCGCGGCGTTTTCGGCGCTTAGACCCTCGGAAAGCATTATACGCCTCGCTTCGAGGAGGCGGAGATGCTTCCGGTATTGGAGCGGGCTCATGGCGGTCATTTCCTTGAAATGGTAATGAAACGAGGAGGGGCTCATGTATGCAAGCTCCGCCATATCCTCGATTCGCATAGCCTCCGGGATGTTCTCCTTTAGAGTCTGAATCACCTTCGCTATGCGTTCCGCATGGCTTCCGTTAACGGCGATCTGCGCGATTCTTTTTCCCTGCGCCCCGCTGAGGAGCCGGTAGCATATCTCGCGCGTTATCATCGGCGCGACGAGGGGAATATCCCCCGGCGCATCGAGAAGCCTCACGAGCCTTAGGACGGCGTCGGTCAGCGCCCCGTCGAGCTTGTCGACGAAGAGGCCGCGAGCGGTGCCGCCCCCCGCGAGGGCCGGCCCCCGGTCCATCTGCGTAATGAGCTCGCCGATATGCTTGGGGTCGATGTCTATCTGGAGGGAAAGATACGGCCTCTCGGGCGAGGCCTCTGTAACCTGCCCCGTAGCCGGGAGGCTGACCGATACCACGAGATACTCCGAGGGCTCGTAGCGGTAAATTTCGCCTTCGAGCATGACTTCCTTTTTACCCTGTACGATGACGCAGAATGACGGGCTGTAGACTACCGGCATCTTCATGCTCGGGCTCGACGATCTTATGCACCGGACGCCGGGTATGCCGGTATCGTGGATACCGTCTTCCCTGGAGTATTTGTCAATTAATTCTATAAGCTCTTTACGCTGAAATTCGTCCATGAGACTGGTTTCTCTCAAGTGTCGGCTGGGTTTATTGTACCGGTTTATAGAAAGAGTATAAGGTGATTGGAGGATTAGGCAATAATAAGGGAGTTCCGGGTATTCAGAAAATGCAGCCGGATTGTAGACTGAATCTTATCGAAACCAAAACCCGTAAACAAAAAGAGGAGGCAGTAATGAGCAGAAGCATTGAAGGTAAGGTTATCGCGATCACGGGGGCCAGCAGCGGAATAGGCGAGGCCACGGCGCGGCTTCTTGCCGGGAGCGGCGCGAGGGTAGTCCTCGGCGCACGCCGCACGGAGAGGCTCGAAGGCATAGTGAGAGACATACGGGGAAAGGGCGGCACGGCGGAGTTCAGGGAGCTAGACGTCAGGAGCCGCGAAGATACCGCGGCATTCGTCGATTTCGCCGGGGAAAAATTCGGGTGGCTGGACGTTATATTCAACAACGCCGGCGTTATGCCGCTTTCGCCGATGAGCGCGCTCAAGACGGACGAATGGGATAACATGATAGACGTCAACATACGCGGGGTTCTAAACGGCATTGCAGCGGCGCTTCCGGTCATGGAGGCCCAGGGCGGCGGGCATATAATCAACAACGCATCCATAGGCGCGCACGTGGTCGTGCCGACGGGGGCCGTGTACTGCGGGACGAAATATGCCGTATGGGCGATTTCCGAGGGGCTCCGCCAGGAATCTAAAAACGTGCGCGTCACGATCATATCGCCGGGCGTGATCGAGACCGAGCTCGGCTCGGACATCACGGACGACACCGCGAAGGGCGCCCTCGAAGAGTTCAGGAAGATATCGCTTACGCCGGATGCGATTGCCGGGGCGGTGCTTTACGCGGCGTCGCAGCCGGACAACGTGGACGTAAACGAGATTATCGTTCGCCCGACAGCGAGCGCTTTTTGAGGGATAATTAATCCAAAGAAATTAGACAGAAAGGAGGCAGCAATGAAAATCGCAATCGTAACCGGTGGGAGCAGGGGACTCGGGAAGAGCATGTGCCTTCACATAGCCGACGGGGGGCACGACGTCCTGCTGACATACCGCAGCCGTAAGGACGAGGCGGATGCCGTCGTCTCCGGGATTCAAAAGAAGGGCCGGAAGGCCGCGGCTCTCAAGCTCGACGCCGGAGATTCCGCGTCGTTCGGCGCTTTCGCCGAGTCGGTAAGGAGCATGCTCGGAGAAGCCTGGGGCAGGGACAACTTCGATTTCCTCGTCAACAATGCGGGTATAGGGATAAGCGCTCCTGTAACGGAGACTACGGAGGAGCAGTTCGACACCCTCTGCAACATTCATTTAAAGGGCGTTTTCTTCCTGACGCAGAAGCTTCTCCCTCTCATGGCGGACGGCGGGGGCATCGTGAACGTGTCCACGGGCCTCGCGCGCTTCACTCTCCCGGGCTATGCCGCCTACGCGTCGATGAAAGGGGCGGTAGAGGTTCTCACCCGCTACATGGCAAAGGAGCTCGGCCCGAGGGGAATCAGGGTGAACACGATCGCGCCCGGCGCGATAGAGACTGATTTCGAAGGCGGCGCGGTGAGGGACAACGAGCACATCAATGCATTCATCGCCTCGCAGACGGCCCTCGGAAGGGTGGGGCTTCCGGACGACGTAGGGAGCGCCGTCGCGGCGCTTTTGTCGGACGACGCGCGCTGGATAAACGGGCAGCGCGTCGAAGTCTCCGGCGGTATGTTCCTATAGGGGTAAACGCAGGGCTGCCGCAAGGCGGCCTTGCCTTATTTACGGTTTGGTTTGTCCGGGGATTGGGACTCTGGAGCGGGCGACGGGATTCGAACCCGCGACCCTAAGCTTGGGAAGCTTATGCTCTACCAGCTGAGCTACACCCGCGCCAGTTAAAAATCTATTATAACCTTGGGTGGTTGTCAATAAATTCCGGGGCGAAGTCCCGGCAAGATGAATTTCCTCTATGGGACGAGCGTACTCCCCGGGGGGCTCCAGTTGTTTTTTTCGGTGGACGGCTGTGTTACGATTAATCTACACGTCTCGCTTCCGGGCATTTCATTCTCGCAGCCTCAGAAATAAAACGCGGGGCGGAGGTTTCCGTAATGGCCGATTCCCCCATATTCATAGTGGGCTGCCCCAGGAGCGGCACGAAGCTTATAAGGGACCTCCTCCGCTCTCATTCGAACATAACGTTCCCGCCCGAGTCTCATTTTATTCCGCGCCTCTACAAACTGTACGGAAACCCCCGCAGCGAAAACGAGGCAGTCAAGATCGCGTCGGCCATACTCGATATACACTGGGTGAAGGGATTCGGGCTTTCCCTGACCCCGTCTTCGTTCTCCGGCTGCCGCGGCTACGGGGAGATAGTATCCGGAATCTTCCGGGAATGGGCCCGGATGGAGGGCAAGCCGCGCTGGGGAGACAAGACCCCCCAGTACGTTACCGACATCCCGGCGCTCGTCGAGATATTCCCCGGCTGCAAGATAATACATATATACCGCGACGGGAGAGACGTCGCCCTCTCTTTAATGAGCACATGGTTCGGCTCGGGGAACGTGTATTCGGCTGCCCGGGCATGGAAGCACATGATGGAGAAGGGGCTGCGCGACGGGCACAGGGCAGGCCCGGAGAGATACCTGGAGATCAGGTACGAGACCCTTATCGAAAGGCCGCGTGAGACAATGGAAAAAGTATGCGAGTTCATAGGCGAGCCTTTTAGCGAAGCCGTTCTCGCCCCCAGTTTTATAGAAAGCGAGGTCAAGCGCAACAGGCCCGGCGGGTACGGGACGAAGACCAAAATATTGAAAGGCAACCACGGCAAATGGAGGAATCGAATGTCCGAAGCCGACCGGTCAGTGTTCGAATCGATGGCCGGGGATTTACTCGATGAGCTGGGATACGAGACGGAGGGGCGTGCCCGTAGAATAGCTGCTCACGAAAAGCTTTTCTGGACGGCGCAGGATTACTGCAAATTTATATGGGGACGGAGAAACAGGATTGCGGCCAGGGGATGGCTCAGAAGCGAGCTTTTTCTCAGGTGGGCGGATTTAATGGGCAGCCCCAGGCAAAAGGACGGGCAATAAATTTCGGCCCGGTGTTAATAAGTCGGGAGCGGCGAGATATAATAGAACCGTGGCTGAATCCAGAAAGACAGGGCACCTCCTTACAGAGCGCGTTAATCCCCGGACGGAAAAGCTCGACGAGCTTCCGGCGCTCGGAATCGTCGAATCGATCATCTCCGAAGACGGCACCATAGTTTCGGCGATCGAAAAGGAGAAGGAGAATATAGCGCGCGCAGTCGAGCTCATCACGGAGAGGCTCGGACGCGGAGGACGCCTCGTTTTTATAGGCGCAGGCACCAGCGGACGCCTCGGAGTGATCGAGGCCGCCGAGTGCCCGCCCACGTTCGGCACGGACCCCGACACGATACTTGGGATAATCGCCGGCGGCCGGAAGGCCGTGTGGAGGTCGGCCGAGGGGGCCGAGGATTCCTCCGAAGAAGCGCGGAAGAAACTCGAGCGTATAGACCTTAAAAAGAAAGACGTGCTCGTCGGCATAGCCGCGAGCGGCGGCACTCCATTTGTCGAAGGCGCTCTCGCGTACGCGCAGAAAAAAGGGAGCGGCCGCATACTCGTCACCTGTAATCCTGTCGAAACGATCGTGCCCGAGGTCGTAATATCCCTACTCGTCGGCCCCGAGGTGATTACGGGCTCGACGCGTATGAAGGCCGGGACGGCGACGAAGATGGTGCTAAACATGTTAACGACGGCCTCGATGGTAAGACTCGGAAAGACGTACGGGAATCTCATGGTGGACGTTAGGGCGGGGTCGGCAAAGCTCCGGGACAGGGCGAAGCGGCTCGTCGTGATGATAACGGGCGTCGGCGAGGAAAGGGCCGCCGAGCTCCTCCATGGCTCGAAGTGGGACGTAAAGGCGGCAATCGTAATGGGGATAAAGAACGCGGACTATAAAAAAGCAAGGAAGCTCTTGAAGGAGCACGGGGGATTCCTCCGGGCCGTGATAGGCCAGGCACGAAAATGATAAAGGACCTGATGCTGCTGTTCAGAAAGAAGGAGAGGGTCGTGACAGGCCTCATCTCCGGGACGTCGATGGACGGCATAGACGCGGCCCTCGTAAGGATCAGGGGCAAAGGCGCCGGTACGGAAATCGAGCTCCTCGAATTCACGTGCGTGCCGTACACGCCCGAAATCACCGCGAGGCTCGGACGACTCCGGCAGGGATGCACGCCCGGCGATATCTCTGAGCTCAATTTCCTCGTAGGGGAGGCGTTCGCCGGGGCCGCTCTGGCCGTTATGGAAAAGGCCGGGCTCGCACCGAACGACGTGGACCTCATCGGCTCGCACGGCCAGACCGTGAGCCACGTACCGCCGTCGGCAGGAGCGGGGATTCCCTCGACTTTACAGATAGGCGAGCCCGACGTCATTGCCGAGCGGACGGGCATTACGACGATCGGCGATTTCAGGACGCGGGACGTCGCCGCGGGAGGGGAGGGCGCCCCGCTCGTGCCCTACGCGGATTACATACTTTTCTCGAAGCCGGGCGAAACGAGAATCGCACAGAATATCGGCGGCATAGCGAACGCCACCGTGATAACCGGGCACATGGACGGCGTGACTGCGTTCGACACCGGCCCCGGCAACATGCTGATGGACAGGATAATGACGCTCGCGTCCGGAGGGAAAGAAAGATTCGACAGGAACGGCGAGGAGGCTTCCAGGGGCAAGGTTAACGAGGCTCTTTTAAAGGAGCTACTGTCGGACCCATACTATACGAAGCAGCCCCCGAAATCGACCGGGGAAGAGCTCTTCGGGAGCGCCGTGGCCGAGAGGCTCTACGGAATGGTCGAAGGCGGCAAGCTCACTCTCGGCGATCTCATGGCCACGGTTCTCGCGCTCACAGTCGAATCCATATCGCTCTCCTATGAAGAATTCATATTCCCCGGGCACGAGGTAGGCGAGGTGATTCTAAGCGGCGGCGGATGCAGGAACGCCTTTCTGGTCGATAAGCTCCGGGAGAGACTAGGCGGCATCGAACTGACGACGACCGACGCCTACGGCATCCCGGCCGACGCCAAAGAGGCGGTCGCCTTCGCGATACTGGCGAACGAGTGCATCTCGGGGAACGCCGGCAACCTGCCCGGCGTCACGGGGGCGAGGCGGAGCGTGCCGCTGGGGAAAATATCGCCCGGAGGCCTCGGCTAAGACGTATACGTGATGAGCATTAAATCATGGCTCGATAAACGGGGGAATATAGACGCATCCGATTTAGACCTTTCCCGAAAGGTCGGCCAGGCCGTGATGCCCAGGCTGGATTTCAAGGTGGACGGCTCGCTAGAGCTTGCGAAGAAGCTGGTCAGGGAATTTCATGTCGGGGGATTCATAATCTTCGGCGGCAATACGGAATCCGTCCGAACCGCCGTAGAGGAGCTCCAGGCCGTGTCCGAGGTCCCTCTCCTCTTCGGATGCGACGCCGAAAGGGGCCTGGGGCAGATCGTTTCCGGCGGCTCGATCTTCCCTTTTACGATGGCTCTCGGCGCGGCCGGCGACGAGGGGCTCGTTTATTCCGAAGCGCTGTTAACGGCGCGAGAGATGAGGGGGTGCGGCTTCAATCTCGTCTTTGCCCCTGTCCTCGACGTGAATTCGAACTCAGAAAATCCGATAATCAACATCCGTTCTTACGGCGACGATCCGGGACTCGTATCCCGTATGGGAGGTGCATTCATAAGGGGCTGCCGCGACGGCGGTATATTCTCCTGCGGGAAGCACTTCCCCGGGCACGGGAGCGCGGCGGCGGACTCCCATTCCGAGCTCCCCGTGCTGACGCTCACTCGTGAGGAGCTTTTCGGGCGTGACCTGAACCCCTTCCGGAGCGCTATAGCCGAAGGGATCGATATGCTCATGACGGCGCACGTCGCCCTCCCCGGGATAACCGGGAGCGGCGAACCGGCCACTATTTCGGAGAAGGTTGTGAAGAGTATGCTCCGGGACGAGCTCGGATACGACGGAGTCGTGATAACAGACTCGTTTCGAATGTCCGGCATAAACGGGCTTGGAGGCGGGGCGGGCCTATCGCTACGCGCCCTTAAAGCGGGCTGCGACATAATCCTCGACCCGCTGGACCCGTACACGCTCCTTAAAGGATTGAACGAAGCCGCAGCCGAAGGAGCACTCGGCGAGGAAGTCATACTCGAGGCAGTGAACAGAATTATTTCGCTCAAGAAATCCCTCCCCGAGGGGCTGCCTGGAATTACTGCGCAATCGAAGGAAGAAGGACGAAAGCTCTCACGGCTCATAACGGAGAAGTCGGTTTCGATACTCAGGGGCGGAAGCTTAAGATCAGGGCGCGCCGTCCTCTGCACGTTCGACGTAACTGAGTCCGGGCAGGACACAGCAGCCGTATTCGCCGGCAGGCTTCGCGACGCCGGAGTCGTTTTCGAAGAGGTCAACGTAACCGCGTCTACGGATGTTGATAGACTCTCCGGCGACGCCGGGGATGATACCGCGCTCATATGCGCCGTCTTCACGACTGTCGGCGCGTGGAAGAAGCAGTTCTCGCTCCCCGACTCCATGAGGGCCGCACTGAAGCGGCTGTCCTCGGCCTCCGGAGAAAGCGCCCTCCTTTCGTTCGGCTCGCCCTACGTTGTGCGGGGTCTGGACGGCTTCGGCACGGTAATCTGTGCGTTCGATTCACTCCCGGAATGCCAGTCTGCGGCCGCCGGCGTACTTCTGGGAACCACCCCGGCCGTCGGCAGAATCCCGGTCGCCGCGTTATAGCGGCTGTTCCCGTTCTTTCCTATCGGGTAAATTACACCTCCAATGAACGCCGGCCTGAACTCGGTTTTCTCGTCCCTATCTCCGCTCGACTGGGCCATAGTGGCGGCCTACCTCCTGATTTCTCTCTTCGTCGGGATTTACTTCACGCGCCGCGCGAGCAGCAGCATGTCGTCTTATTTCGTCACCGGGCGTAATCTCTCGTGGTGGCTGCTCGGCACGTCGATGGTTGCGACGACGTTCGCCGCCGATACGCCTCTAGCCGTGACGGGATGGATAAGGACGGACGGCATATGGAAGAACTGGTTCTGGTGGAACTATATATTCAGCCACGTGTTCATAGCCCTCGTCTTCGCCAGGCTCTGGAGAAGGGCCGACGTCATAACGGACAACGAGCTCAACGAAATCCGCTACAGCGGGAAGCCCGCGGCGTTCCTCAGGGGATTCAAGGCCTTTTACTACTCCACCCTCTTTAACTTCATCGTCATGGGCTGGGTGATAAGCGCGATGGCCAAGGTGCTGAAGATTTTTTTCGGGGTGGAGACGACCATAGCGATTGCGATATGCCTCTTCATAGCGTTTTTCTATACGATGATGTCGGGGCTGTGGGGCGTGACGCTCACGGATTTCTTCCAGTATTTTCTCGCCCTTTCCGGGACGATAATCCTTGCCTGGGTCATCATAGGCTCGCCCGAGATCGGCGGATTCTCCGGTTTTATCGACAAGCTGGGCACGATAGACGAAAAGCACGTCTCACTTTTCATGACCCCCTCGCGTGGAGACCCCGTGAGCGACGGGTTCTGGTCGTCGAGCTTCTTTACGTTCTTCGTTTACCTTACCGTCATCTGGTGGTCTTCGCATAACACCGACGGGGGCGGTTATTTCATACAGCGCATGCTTTCGGCGAGGAGCGAGCGGGATTCGGTCCTGGGCACGGCGTGGTTCGCGATAAACCATTACATCATACGCTTCTGGCCCTGGGTGCTCATTGCGCTCGCGTCCTTGATTATATACCCCACGGCCGAGGTCGCGAACGGCGACCAGGAGGCGATGTACGTCGTCATGATAAACGAATTCCTGGGGCCCGGGCTGAAGGGAATCCTCTTCGTGACGTTTCTCGCGGCCTTCATGTCCACGTTGTCGACGCACCTTAACTGGGGGGCGTCCTACATAATGAACGACCTCTACCGGCGGTTCCTCTACAAGGACGGGACGGAAAGGCACTACGTCATGGTCTCCCGAATCTGCACGCTCGTCCTCACGATACTCGCCGGCTACTTCGCGATGCACATAAGCAACATAGGAAAGGCCTGGATTTTCCTCTGGGCGATGAGCGCCGGAATCGGGCTGGTGCTGATACTTAGGTGGTTCTGGTGGAGGGTGAACGCCTGGACGGAAATCGCGGCGCTGGCGTCGTCCCTCGCTGCTATTTTCGTACTCGTCCTCTACACCAGGTCGCAGGGCATTCCCCTAGAGCTGAAGCACCAGATCCTCGTCATCCCCGTTTCCGTGCTCACATGGATTATCGTGACGTTCGCGACCAAACCCGAGCCTATCGAAACCCTGAACGGATTCTACAAGAGGGTAAAGCCCTGGGGATGGTGGAAGCCCGTGAGCGACCTCAACCCCGACATCGAAAAGCCCAGGTTCGCGCCTGTGCTCGTAAACTGGGTGCTCGGCGTTTCGTTTATTCTCTTCGGGATGCTGGGTACGGGAAAGATGCTCCTGGGCTCGACGTTCTGGGGGCTAGTCATGGCCCTAATCTCAATAATCTCGGGCGTTACCGTCTATCTCAGGCTCCGGAAAGAGCTTACGGACTGAACCGAATCTCCGTCGAAACCCCACCCGGAACTTTAAAAATCCCCGGAGTATGTTATAACTTATCTGTAGTTCTTGATCCGGGAACGAACAATGGCTATCAAAATCAAGGTACTCAAGCATCCTGAGCTCACGTGGTACGAGAAGCTCTATCTTCCGCAGATAGTGCACGGGCTCTATCTTACCATTATGCACCTGATTAAATTCCGGCCGATAACCGTCCAGTACCCCGAAGAGGTAAAGGAGCTTCCGCCGAGATACAGGGGGCTTCACGTCATGCCGGGAGACGACGACGGCGAAATAAGATGCGTCGCCTGCAAGCTGTGCGAGGTCGCCTGCCCGACGCAGGCCATATCGATAGTGGCCGAGCCGGCGGACGATTACGGAATCGAGAGAAGGCCCAAGGTCTACAACATCGATTTCATGAGATGCGTCTTCTGCGGATTCTGTGTCGAGGCCTGCCCTTGCGATGCGCTCCGCATGGGGATGAAATACGAGCTCGCTTCTTACAACCGCGCCGGGCTCGTCCACACCAAAGAAGTCTTCTTCGACCCGAACGTCATAAGCCAGGCGCCGAGGGACAACGCCAACTTCCTCTACGAGATGGGCAAGGGGAATATTCTCGACAAGCCCGAAGAAATCGAAAAGGTCAAAAAGCTCACCGGAACGTACACCTCATCCGACTGATTCCCACGGATTATATGCTATATGCCGCCGGGGCTATTTTCGCTTCGACAATTTCTTTCCGAGCCAGCATAAGCCGTACGAGGCCGCGCTGTAGAAAAAATAGAGAAAGTGCACGGGTATGGCGAGAAGCGTGAAGCCGAGCCCCCTCTCTTCGAGGAAAAAGACGTAGAGGTATCTGTTAAGCAGTATCAACGAAATGACCAGTACGGCCGATAGTATAAGCGCCGGGTAGAGAGTCCCCGCGCTCCCGAACAGGGCCGCGAAGACGACAACCAGAACGGCGATTGACAGCATGCCCACGAGGGCCGCGCTCACCCTGTCGGCGACGCTGACGTTGAGGTCCCTGGGCGAGAATCCGCTTTCGAGTATAAGCTTCGACCACGGCACTGCGCGCCGGGATACGTCGGTTCTGAGCATCGACCAGAAGCCCCACTCCTTAAGATGCTTCACCTGAAGCTCCTTGTCGAGGAGTATTCTGTGTCCCTTCCGCTTCATCCTGTACCCGAGCTCTATGTCCTCGATCGAAGGTTTCGAGAAACGCACCCTGTCGAACCCGCCCATCTCCATGAATACGTCCTTTTTTACCGCGCCGCAGCCCGACCAGAACGTGCTCGCATCGCTCCGGGATTTCTGGTGAACGTAATGATGCAGAAGGTTTCGGTATTGAGACAGAAAATCGGGCGCCGACGGCTCAGTGTCATACGAGCCGAATACGGCGGCTATTTCCGGATTCCTGGAGAAGGTATCGAGTATGCGCGTGATGGTGTCGCCCCTCACGAGCACGTCCGCGTCGAGGAACAGCACAATCGGCGCTACGGCGGCTGCGGCCCCTTCGTTCCTGGCGGCTGCGGGGCCGTAGTTCCGCCCCAGCTCGAGGACCTTGACGCCGAAGCCTTTCGCTAACGCCGCCGAGCCGTCCCTTGAGCCGTCGTCCACCACTATCGTCTCGAACTCCGTATGAAACGACGCCTTAAGCGCGTGAAGGCACATCGACAAATACACTTCCCCGTTGTGGACGGGTATGACGACCGATATGTCGGGATTTTTGGAATTCATATCTATTTAATGCTAACTTCCGGTCGTGGCGAGCCTGTAAAATTCGCCCTTAAGCTTCATGAGCTCCGATTCCCCGCCGGATTCGACGACCCTGCCGTCCTTGAGCACGATGATCTGGTCCGCGTTTTTAATCGTCGAGAACCTGTGCGCTATAATGATAACCGTCCTGTTCCGGCTGAGCTCTGTTATCGCCCTGTGTATGAGCTGCTCGGTGGCCGTATCGAGGGAGCTGGTGGCCTCGTCGAGAATCAGGATCTCGGGGTTTTTGAGCGTCGCCCTGGCGATCGAAATCCTCTGCCTCTGTCCGCCCGAAAGCCTTATGCCCCTCTCGCCGAGCATCGTGTCGTACCCCTCGGGGAGCGCCGAAATGAACTCGTCGGCCCCCGCCCTCTTCGCCGCGTCCACGATTATATCGTCCGTGTAATCTCCCGTGAGGCCGAAAGCTATATTATTCCTGACGGTATCGTTGAATATAAATGTATCCTGGCTTACCATGCCGACGTGGCGAAGGTACGATTCCACCTCGTAGTCGGGGAGCGGCTTTCCGTCGATGAGAATCCTGCCCGACTGCGGATCGTAGAACCTCAGCAGGAGATTTATGACCGTGGATTTCCCGGCGCCCGATTTGCCGACTATGGCGGTCGTCTCTCCCTTGGGTATGAAGAAATTCGTCTCCGAGAGGGCCGCCCTCTCCCCTTCGTTATAGGAGAATGTCACGGAATCGAACGTTATGCCGTCTTTTAGGCCGGAATAAACCAGCTCTCCGTCCGTGATCTGCGGCTTGTTGTCGGTCCTTACGAGGTCGAAGACCGTGTCGAAGGCGGGGAGCCTGCTGACTATTATTCCCCTCGTCTGGTTCATAAGCTTCAGGACGGGCAATATGCGGGCGATTATGTATATGAAGGGCAGTATCTGCGTCAGGACGAGCCTGTAGTCCATCGCCGAGCTCTTTATCGCTATGAGAAAGAGCACCCCTATGGCGATGACGCCGAAGGCCTCCGTTACGACGTGCACCATGAACGTCGTGAAGTTGACGTTCAGCTGGTGGCGCGCGTGGCTTTCTATGTACTTATTGAGCTTCGCTATCTGCTCGCCTTCCTTCGTGAAGGATTTTATGACCTGAATACCCGAAAGCGTTTCGTGAAGCGAGGATGTAAGGTCCCTGCCGGTATCCACGAGCCGCCGGCCGTACATCGAAAGCCGCCTTATGTATATCGAGACCGCGTATGCTATGACCGCCGCGAGGACTATCGAGACCAGGGTCAGCTTCCACGAGAATATGACGAGAAGGACGAGGAGGATGATGCACGACATCACGTACCCGGCCATTTCGACAATCTTTTTTATGAGGTCGTCGGTGAGGACGGTATTGTAAATCGTCCTCTCGACGAGGTCGCCCGTTTTCACGGTGTTGTAAAATCCCATACCGGCGTGTACGAGCGAGTTCACGACCCTCGTCCGGAGGTTCGCTATGAGCCTCGCGGTGAGCCAGTAGGCCAGGTACTGGGAGACTCCGAGGACTATGTTCTTCAGGACTACCCCGCCCACGACGAAGGTGAGGGAGAGCAGTATCTGGGTTTCGATGGGGTATGCCGAGAATATTTCTATCAGCGAGCGGAGCGCCTCCGGCAGCTGGTCGTAGTTCTTTATCTGCTGTATCCCGGCGAGGAGCGGAACGAGCATGCCTATCGATACGCCCTCGAACGCTGACGCCAGGAACAGAAGGAAAAGCAGGAGCGCGATATGAGCTTTATACGGACGAAGGAGGTCGAGCACGAACTCCCTTTTTAGTTTCTTTTCGTCTTTCAATTCATGCATTCCGAATGATTATAACCCCTAAAAGCCAAGTTATTTTACTCTATATTAAGCCGACTTGAAAAATGGTCCGGAAACGCAAGATATTGTGAGGACGGCCTGAAATTCCGGCAAAGGAGACCTTCCATGGGCGCTTCGAACAAGGAATAAAGGAGCCTCGGAATGTGTTATCGCTGCCTGAACATAACGATGCGGTTATAGAGCCACCCTATGAACGTCCCCGCTAAGGTTCCGAGAGCAAAGCCGTAGACGAATCCGACGACGCTTCCCAAAAACGAGACGCTGTAGCCTATGAAGAACTGGCTCAAAAGCCCGAGATGTGGACCGACGACGTACTCCCCGGCGCTGTTAGGCTGAGGCCCTTTCACCAAAAGCCAGTTCGTCGCTATGAAAATCAGAAGCCCGAGGAGTATGCCGAACACGAGCCCCATGGATTTTGCATTGAGCAGCGCAACTGCCTGGAGGAGTTTCTCTTCTTCTGTTTTCTGCTTCGTCATGGCGGTCTTATATCATATATAATCTATGAAATTCTTGAAAGACGAGAGCTCTCTTTGGCGCTTTATCTTGAATATGAAGAGGCCCGTGAGGAAATTCCTCATATAAGCGAACAACCATCCGAATATAAATCCCCAGAAGAACGAGTATCCGAGCCCGATGAAGGCCCCCTCGACGCTGATCGTGTAGCCGGCGAAGTACTGGTTTAAAAGCCCGACGTATTTATGCGCTTCGGTGCCCCCTTTCAGAATGAGGAAAATGGTCGCCAGGAAAACCGTCAGCCCCGATGCCGTCCCTACGGACAGGGCGAAGGCGAGCTTGTCGAGCCTCGCAAACGCCCTCATTATGACCTGCTCTATCGGCCTGGGCGCGCTCTCCGGCACCCTGGGCTGGGTCGACGAGAGCCCCTCGTACTCCGAAAGCCCGTACTCCCCGGCCTCGCCTTCTTCGTGGTATTCCTGGTCGGTGTTGACCCTCCAGAGGTCGTAGTCGGCGCCGTTTATATTCCTTGCCGCCAGCATGGCCGTCAGCATGGAGTGGTCCTGGTTGTTGTATTTGTGCATGCCGTTACGGCCCACGAGCTGAAGATTGTCTATGCCCGAAAGATAGCCGCGTATGGTGGCGAGGGAGTCCCTGTAGGTTGAATCGTAAACCGGGTAGGCCTTCGGCATCCTGACCACGGTGCCGTCCACCACGAGCGACGGGTCGCAGAGGCCTATAATGCCGAGCTCCTTTTTCCCGAGCTCTATAAGGTCCCGGTCGCTCATCGTCCAGAGCCCGTCCCCCTCGAAACAGAAATATTCGAGCCCGAGACACGTCTTTTTCGGGTCGGGCACCATCTCCTCGCTCCAGTTCTTGAAGTTCTGTATCCTCCCGAGCCTTACCCCGGGGTCGTGTATGTATATCCAGTTGTCCGGAAAGAGTACAGGCGTATCTATTATCAGCGAGACGGTCAGAAAGTCCCTGTATTTAAGATCGTTTGCGGCTTTCACGACATCATCCGGCGGCGGCGGGTCGATTGCGCCTATGAGCTCCCTTACCGGCATGCTGCTTATGAAGTGAGACCCTCTTACCTCCCTTTCGCTGCCGCCGTGTCTCACCGTCACGCTCTCCACCTTCCCGCCCGAGACGCGAAGCCCGCACACGTCGGCATTCATGACGAGGTCGCTTCCGTCCCTCGATATCTTTTCGGCTATGGCTTCCCACATCATCCCGGGGCCGAGCCTCGGGTAATGAAAGCTGTCTATGAGCGTTTTAATTACATCTTCCCGCGAACGTCCCCTGTTCTTTAGAAGGGCGTTCTTCATGGCCTCGAGGAGAGACAGGCCCTTTATCCTCTGCGCGGCCCATTCTGCGCTTATTTCCGTGCACGGGATTCCCCACACCTTTTCGGTGTAGGTCTTGAAGAAGAGCTCGTAGAGACGTTTTCCGAACCTGTTGGATACCCACTTGTCGAACGTCTCCTCGGGCGTATCCGGGAAAGCCTGCGCCTTGAGGTAGCTCACGACTATCATGAAGCTGTTCCAGATTCCGAGCCCGAATACGGCGTTCATTACCTTGAACGGGTAGTAAAAGAATTTCTTGTTGTAATAGATGCGCGAAAGCCGCTTTCTTTCGACGAAGTCGTCCCCGAGCACCTCTTCCCAAAGGTCCTCCACGGCCTTTACCTTGGTAAAGAACCTGTGCCCGCCGATGTCGAAGCGGTAGCCCTTGTAGTTCACCGTTCTGGCGATGCCGCCCACAATGTCGTCCTTTTCGAGGACGATGGTCTTCCTGCCCGCCCTGGACAGCTCGTACGCGGCCGTGAGCCCGGCGGGGCCTCCGCCGATTATCACAACCCTCTCGTCTGCGAGGCCGTTTTGAGAACCGGGCCCGTCTGTCATTTGAGCCTCCGTCCGGGAATAGCGCTATTGCTGCTCTTTCTGGCTTTGACCATTATCGGCTCTTAACCACGGGGTAAGCCTGAGTATGCCGGAGATGGCGGCCTTGAGCTGGCTTCTTTCGGTGACGAGGTGTATGCCGCCTTTTTTCGAGAAAAACTCCGCCGTCATCGTCCCGGGATCGACCCCCCTGCCGCCGCTCGTGAGCTTTACGACCCTGTCACCGGCAAACGCCACCGTCGCCTTCCTTTCGGAGATTATGAAATCGCCCTGGACGGCGTAGCTCGCGAGCGCCCCGCCCGTGGTCGGATGGCCGAGGACGGATATGAACGGCAGCCCGGCATTCTTGAGCCTTATTATGGAGGAAATCGTTTTCGCCATCTGGTAAAGGGCGATCGTGCCCTCCTGCATCCTCGCGCCGCCCGATGCCGTGACGACGACGAGCGGAAGCCCCCGGGCTATGGCGTAGTCTACGATAAGCTTCATCTTTTCCCCGAACACAGCCCCCATGGAGCCGCCCATGAACCTGAATTCACTCACTGCAATAGCGACCGGCAGGCCGTACATGTCACCGTAGCCGACGATGAGCGAGTCCTTCGATTCGGACCGCCCGGAGCTCTTCCTCCTGGCGTCGCTGTAATCGTAGAAATTAAAGCGGTTGTCGATGTCCTCGACGCTGAGGTCAGAATGAAGCTCGTGAAACGAGTCTATGTCCAGAAGAATGTCGAGGTATTCGTGCCCGCCTATAGGGTTAGGCTTTTCGCAGTAGGGGCAGGCGAAATAGTTCCTCTGGAATTCCTCTTTCGCGAAATGCTTCCTGCACCCGGCCCTGACTATCTTGCCTTCGGGGTCTTTCTCGTCGTTGCAGAAATGAGGCTCTGCCCCGTAGAGCGCAAGCTGCATGTGGGAAACTTCGGGTGTGGGGGCCTTGCCGAAGGAATAATGCGGGAGCCAGCTTCTTATCTTTTTGGCTATGGCCTGGTACGTATGCTCGGAAGTTTCAACCCCGCCGCATTCCTGAATTTTCTTAACGAGGTTTTCCCGAAGATAGTTTACGTCCGTCTTTTCGAGCTCTTCAGAGGCGGATACTATGGCTTTCTCGATATTAGCGAGCACCTTTTTCTTGTAGTCCGAAGAGGTCAGCGGCGGCTCTTTTATAACGCTGTCAACGATGCCGTACTTCAGCATGTAGTCGGACGTCGGCTGGAGGACCTCCAGAGCTTCCTCTATCTTATCTGCGCTCCTGAAGAGTATGGCGGAGCACCCCTCTGCGGTGATGACCGAGTACTCGGCCCGGGCGAGCATGAATCTCCTGTGGGCTAGCTGAAACGCTATCGCGCCGCCGCTGCCGCCGCTGCCGAGGACTATCGATATGGTCTTGGTCTTGAGGGATATCATCCGGGCCTGGCAGTCAGAAATCAGCCACGACTGGAGTTTCCCGGCCGAATATTCGAACGGGTCGCCGCCGATGGTGTCGATGTACGTATGCAGCATGAGCCCGTTTTCCTCGGCGTAGGTCATCATGCTAAGCGCCAGCGCATAACCGTCCGCCTTCACGAGGCCGTAGTTGAGCCTCGTCCTGTCGGCGTCGCTCGACGGCATCTGCTGGGCTATGACGGCGACCTTTTTGTTGGTTTTTCTTAACTGCGCAGTGCCTACTATGACGGCGGGGTCGTCAACGATGTCGATGATCTGTCCCGTCCTCGTGACGTACTGCATGGGGAAATCGGGAATCTCGTTGTAAGGCACGAAATTCTTGTAAAGCGAGTCGATTATCTCCCCTGATTTAATCTTTTCGTAGGACCTTGCCTGTTCGTGTATCGTAGTCAGCTTCGAGGTCATTTACTAAATTCTCCGTGTATATCCGGTCATGCTGGCTTTGTTGACAGGATGAGGTGAATTATTATAACCATAGAAAATTCGATATGATACAGTGGGCCGGCCAAAACCGGATTGCAGACGTCCGGTCCCGGCCGGCTACTTCCAAATATCTCCGAAGCCTCTGTCAGCCTTCCGTGCGGTTCAGGAAACTTCCGGCAGCACCTTTTCGACGAAGAGCTTCATGGACCTCACCGCCTCGTCGTGTGTTATGCCCGGGAACTTGAACCTGCAGATGAGGTTATCGACGGGCAGAGCTTCCTGGTACCGCTTTATGGTCTCTATGCACTCCTCTGGCGTTCCTATTATCGACTGCTCCCTCGCTATGTCGTAAAGAATCGGATCGCTCGGATCCGACAGCAGGTTGCCGTCGCGGTCCACCATCGACCCCCACGACGCATATCCCTTGGCCGTATACGTAACGTGCTCCTTTATCTTCTCCCATACTTTGTCGGCGCCCTCGTCGGATATGTACATCTCCCGCACGAGCGGCTTTTCGAAATCCGCCGGGTTCCTGCCGTATTCTTCGAGCAGCCCCGCGTGCATGTCGAAAAGATACTTCACGATAGGAATAACCCCTATAGCCGGCACGAAGAGCGGCGCCCCTATCCTGGCGGCCCTCCGTATAGCGGGCTCGGTAAACGCCCCTATCCATACCGGGATGGGCTTTTGAACCGGTTTCGGAGTAACGCTGGTGTTCTCTAATTTATAGTATTTACCGTCGAAGCTGAACGGCTCGTCGGCCCAGCCCTTCCGGAGTATTTCTATGCTCTCTTCCATCCTGCCCTTTCTTTCTTTAAGAGTCCTTCCGAAGGCCGAGAACTCCTCCTGGCGGTATCCGAGCCCGAGGCCCAGTATAAGCCGTCCGCCTGAAATGAGGTCTACGACGGCGGCGTCCTCGGCGACCCTTACCGGGTCGTGGAGAGGCATGAGGAGAACCCCCGTTCCTATGCGGACATTCTTTGTCCTGGCGGCGATGGCGGCGGCCGCAACGAGAGAGGACGGGCAGTAGCCGTCTTCCAGGAAATGGTGCTCGGTGAGCCACGCGGAATCGAAACCCATCTGGTCCGCGAGGCTTATTTCGTCGAGCATCTCGGGATAAAGCTCCTTATGCGGTCTGGGGTTGTGGGGCGGGGACTGAAGACTATAATATCCAACACCGAATTTCATGGTACCTCCTCCTTTAGCGGGTATTTGGCTTTACAACGAGCTTGATCCGATTATCCGCAGCAGCTGCCCGGACCGGACTATTATAACCTGAAAGGGAAATTTAAAACAAACAAAAACAGCCCGTCACGGCCGGGCCGGGACAGGCTGTATATTTTTGATTTCGTGATGTTGTTTTGTTTAGGCCGTGAAGGACGAGCCGCAGCCGCAGGAGCCTTTGGCGTTCGGGTTATTGATGGAAAACCCCGTGCCGTTGAGCCCGTCTTTGTAGTCGAGCACCGCGCCTTCGAGGTAAGGAAAGCTGAGCTCGTCTATCGCTACCATTACGCCATCGTTCTCGATAATCTGATCGGACTCTTCGGTTTCGTCGTCAAATCCCATCTCGTAGGAAAACCCCGAGCAGCCGCCCGGAACCACCCTTACCCTGAGCACGGCGTTCGGTATATCCTCTTCATTTAAAAGCCTTTTTATCTCTTCTGCCGCTTTATTCGTTACAGTAAACATACAGAACCGCCTCCCTCTAATGATAATCCTTACTCCCTATTAGTATAGGCATTAATTACCAATATGGCAATTCCGAGCACGAATACGCTTATGTTCATTATGGCGGAACGGGCGTGGAGGAGCCTGAATTTATTGTGTACCGCCTGGTAGCCGGGCGACCCCTCGGTGAGCGTCCTCATCTCGGCCCTCGTCTCCGCGGCCACCGGGCGGACGACCTGGCCCGCGTAGAGCGAAAGCCCCAGCATAAGGACGAGCCCTCCTATCCTGAGGTAGTTCACGATGCCTCCCCGGCTGCTGTAGACGAGCCAAAGCACCGCAGCGGTAATTAGCGTGACCACGCCGCATACGTAACCCACCATGTAATATTTCGGGAATATGTCCGAAACGACGTTCCCGGCCGTCTCCCTCGGGAGCACCTTGAATATGCTCGGCGCAGCCATGAAGGAGAAAAAGAATATGCTGCCCACCCAGAGCGAGATCGAGAGCGTGTAAAGGAATTTAAGAGCCGTTTGCATGGTCAGTTACCGAAACTGCATCCGTCGAGCGTAATCTTGCATTCCTCGCTTTCGCTTTCGGCGTAAGAGCCCGTAACCGATCTGAATGTCCCGACCGCCGTGAGCTTACTCCCCTTAGGCGTGCTGTCGAGGACGCTTTTATACTGGGGGTCGGTGCAGAAGCATTCGAGTATCGTCCCCCGCCTGTCTATCGCCTCGAGCGTAAAGGTGCCCTCGGGCCCCTCGCCGCACACGGACGGTATCTTTCTTATGGAATCGACCTCTATGGTCAGCTTCACCTGTTTGTTCGTATACCTGTCCGGGAAGTCGGCGGCCATGGGCGAGTCCATGTTGCTGCCGCATACCTGTTCGAGGTTGACCGTTTCCTGCGCCGTGGCCGAGGCTGCCGCGCCCATGTATAAAATGAACGCCGTAACTGCCGCGAGCCTGAGAAATTTAGTCATAAGAGCCCCTTTAAGCATGATTTTATGAGCCACATCATTATAACACGGAGGCCGGTCTTTATAAACGCGTATTCGATGCCGCGCCGAAGCCGAAGGCTTGATAAGAAACGGCCTTACGGTATAGTGTCATTTTATGAAGAAGGACGCCATCCTCATAATCGACACGAGCGAAGAAAACGCCGACCTTTACTACAAAACCAGGTTCTTCGTTCCGGACCCCGTCATTTATCTCGAACACGACGGCGAAAAAATCCTCGTCCTGAGCGATCTCGAAATCGACAGGGGCAGGAAAGCGGCGACTGTGGACAGCGTTATCCCGCTTTCCGACCTTCAGCGAAGGCTCCTTGCCGAAAAGAAGCGCCCGAAGCTGATAGATGCGGCGGCGCTTCTGCTCGGGGACAGGAAGATAAAGAAGGTTACGGTCCCGGGGAGGTTCGGGCTCAAGTACGCCGACGAGCTAAGGAACGAGGGATTCAAGGTCGCGTCCGCCCTCGCCGAGCCGCTCTTCATGGAAAGGCTCAGGAAAACACCCGAGGAGGTAAGGTTCATAAAGGACGCCCTCGTCAAGACGGCGCAGGCCATGGACGCCGCCGTAAAGATGATAGCCGCATCCGAGGTCCGTAAGAACAGGCTTTATCTCGACGGAAAGCCTCTCACTTCAGAGAGGGTGAAGGGCGAGATCGACTCCTTTCTCTCAAGAGCCGGTTTCTTGGCCGCCCATACCATAGTGGCGTGCGGCATTCATTCCTCGATGCCCCACGATTCGGGACATGGGCCCCTTTTCGCGGGTAAGCCCATAGTCCTTGACATATTCCCGAGATCGCAGAAAACAGGCTACTTCGGGGATATGACGAGGACCGTAATAAAAGGCGAGCCGACGAAAGGGCTCCTGGACATGTACGACACAGTCCTCGAGGGCCAGAAGCTCGCAATAGACATGATCGGGCCCGGCGTTGCCGTGAAGGACGTTCACAAGGCCGTCGTCGATTACTTCGACAGCCGCGGGTACAAAACGGGAGCCGTAGACGGCAGGACAGAAGGGTTCATTCACTCGACCGGGCACGGGCTCGGACTCGAAATACACGAGCCGCCTAGGGTCGGGATGGGGGACGAGGTGCTCGAAGAAGGGAACGTCGTCACGGTCGAGCCCGGTCTCTACTACGCCAGGACGGGCGGCATAAGAATAGAAGATGTGGTAGTAGTCGAAAAGAAAGGCTGCAGGAACCTCACGAGATATCCTAAAAAATTCAGGCTCTAGATCGCCGGATTAAAGGCTCATTCCCATTTTATCTCGTACTTGCAGGACTCGGCGCCCTTATACCTGCACTCTGTCTGCGTGATCGTGACGGAGCCCGTCCCCGACATCAAAAGGCCCGTCTTGAACCATTCGGGCACCGCGAACGTGCAAATCGCGACCCCGGAAGCCCTCGTCTCGTCGGCGAGCTCGTATAGAACCAGCGTCGAGCTCTTGTCGTCTATGTTTACCCTCTCGACTTCCATTCTCCCGGTGTCGAAATACCTGCTCCACAGCGAGGGAGCGCTGTTCAGTATGACCTGCGGATTTTTGAGATCGACGAAAACCTCGAAAACGGGGCCGAGATCTTTTTTCGCGATGTACTCGGCCACGGGGGCAACGGACAGGAAGTCGCCGTTCCCCACGATCAGGTCGTACGTGTTTACGAGATTGTTAAGATGCGTAACGGGGTACCATTCGTTTTTAGCTATATTCTTTTCGAAGAACGCGGCATCCTCCCCCGGCAGGTTCGCGAGGATCAGTTTCCACACGCTGTCACCGATGGAATTGACGATGTAGTCCTTTGAGTTCAGGAAAATCGATCCTTTCGCTCTTCCGATTTTCGTGTCCATATAAATTACTGTAGAATTGACGGTATATTCCGAATCCGGGCACAGTTATTTAGATAAATATTATCACCGATTGCATCCATTTTCACCCGGAATTATTAATGCCCCGGAATTATTAATGCATGGAGAAAGATATGAAAAAGACATTCGACGACCTCGTAGAGCTGTCGCGGCACCTGAGGGGGCCCGAGGGATGCCCCTGGGACAAGGAGCAGACCCTCGATACGCTCCGGCCTTACATCATCGAGGAGGCGTACGAGGTCGTGCAGGCAATAGAGCAGAAGGACAAAGACGAGCTCATCGAGGAGCTCGGCGACCTCTTTTACGAAGTTCTCTTCGCCTCGCAGATAGCCTCGGACGAAGGGGCGTTCGAAATTGGGGACGTCATAGACAGGCTCCACAAAAAGCTCGTCAGCAGGCACCCGCACGTCTTCGGCGAGGAGAAGGCGGCCAACGCGGAGGAAGCGGTGAAGAGATGGCACGCGCAGAAGCTGAAAGAGAAGTCTCGGAAGAGAAGGCTCCTTCACATCCCGCGCACGATGCCGTCCCTTCTCCGCGCGCAGCGCGTGGGCGAGAAGGCCTCGCAGGTTGGGTTCGACTGGCGGAGCGCCGGCGAGGTGCTCGAAAAGGTGCGCGAAGAGCTGTCGGAGCTGGAAACGGAGATCAAGTCCGGCGACGAAAAGGGCGTCGAGAAGGAGTGGGGCGACCTCGTCTTTTCGCTCGTAAACCTCGGAAGGCATCTTAAGCTCGACTCCGAAGGAACGGCTCACAAGGCCATAGACGGGTTCATCGAGCGGTTCGGTTATATAGAAGACAAGGCCGAGGCCGATGGAAAGCAGGTCTCGGACCTGACTCCGGACGAGATGAACGAGCTCTGGGAAGATGTGAAGAAGCGGGAGCGCGGGTAGCGCCCTGTCCGGTGTTACATGAAGGCCGGTATGACCTTCTTCGCGAAAAGCTCAAGATGCGGCTGCGCCCAGCTCGCGGGGAGCCCGGGCGGTATCGTGAAGGAATAGAAATTCGTGATGGGCACCTCTTTCACGTATGCCCTTATCATCTCGATGCACGTGTCCGGGTCGGCGACGTTGAAAATGCCGAGCTCCTTTAAATGCCCGGCGTCGCGTACGTAGGGCAGGAGCGGCATCCCGGCCTTCTCGAACCATTCGGCGTAGCCGTTAAGCTGGTAAAGGACGTGGTCCACTGCCTCGTTCCACGTCTTTTCCGGGTCTTCGGAAGCTATGAGCCAGAAATAGCCGCCCGCGACCTTGAGATTCGTCGTCGGCTTTCCGAGCCTCTTAAGCTCGGCGACATATTCTTCGTAGAGCTCTTTTATAGGCCCGGTGCCTAAAAATCCGTCCCCGAGTCTTGCGGCGCGTCTTGCCCCCGCCGGGCTGAATCCGCCGACCCAGAGGGGAGGGCGGGGCTTTTGGACGGGCTCGGGCGCGAGCCTCGCGTTATGTATCTCGTAATATTTACCCTCGAACGTGAGCGTTTCGCCTTCCCACAGGCGGCGTATGATTTCGAGCCCCTCGTTCGAGCGGCCGCCGCGCTCCTTTCGGGAGATGCCGAAGCTCTCGAACTCCTCGACCTTGTACCCGTTCCCGACGCCGAGCTGAAACCTGCCGCCCGACAGTATGTCCACGGTCGCACCGTCCTCGGCCACGCGTACGGGGTTGTGGAGCGGCAGAAGCATGACGCCCGTTCCTATGCGTATCTTTTTCGTCCTCGCCGCGATGGCAGCCGCTATCGTCATCACCGACGACGAAAAGCCGTCGTCGTGGAAGTGGTGCTCCTGGAGCCAGACGTCATCAAAGCCGTTGTCCTCGGCCCAGGCCACCTGGTCGAGCACTTCGGCGTATACCTCCGTGTACGGCCGGCGCCACTCCGGCGGGTTGCGAAAGTCGTACCACAGTCCGAAACGCAGTTTTGGATTTGTATCGGCGCTCATCTGAATCTCAGATTTCCTTTCCGGTCAGCATCCCGAGAAGCCGCCAGCCTTCCTGAACGAAGACATCCGACGTGGCCGCGGACTTTTCGGTGTAGACGAATTTATCGTTCTTTACGCTCTCGTCCTCCGAGCTGTAAATGGCGAACGGCACGGGCTCGTTCACGTGCGTCCGGAGGTCTATCGGCGTAGGGTGGTCCGACATTACGAGTATCCTGTAATCCCCGAACCTCTTTATTCCTTCGAGCACCCGGCCCACGACGCGGCCGTCGAAGTCCTCCACGGCCTGCACCTTCAGCTCGGCCTTGCCGACGTGCCCCGTCTCGTCCGTCGATTCGATATGTATCATTGTGAGGTCCACCTCTTCCAGCGAGTCGAGGGCGTAGTCCACCTTGCCCTCGTAATTCGTGTCGAGATACCCTGTCGCACCGGGAACGTCTATGACCCTTAGCTTCGCGCAGTGCCCTATCCCCTTAACGAGGTCCACGGCTGAAATGACGGAGCCCGTAAGCCCGTAAAGCTCCTCGAAGGGCGGCATCTTCGGCGCGGTGCCCTGGCCCCATAGCCATATGCTCGTCGCGGGGTTCTTACCCTCAGCCAGCCTTTTTTTATTCACGGGGTGTTCTTTAAGAATCTCCCTAGATTTTTCGATCATGCGGTTCAGGATTTCGGTCCCTGCTCCGGTCGGGATATAGGAGTCTATCGCCTTTCCCGATATGTCGTGAGGGGGGGTAGTGTGAACGTCCTTGTTGCCGCCTGTCCAGACGAGGAGATGCCTGTAGCTGACGCCCGGGTAGAACGTGAAATTTTCCTCTTCGAGCTCCTTCTTGAGGTCGAGGATTATCTCCTTCGCCTCTTCGGTCGTTATGTGCCCGGCGCTGTAGTCTTCCATTATAGTCTCGCGGCCGTTTTCGGCCAGCGTGACGAGGTTACACCGGAGCGTAACGTCCTTCTCGCCGAGCGGGACGCCTATGCTCGCGGCTTCGAGCGGCGAGCGCCCGGTGTAATAAACCATCGGGTCGTACCCAAGAACGGTGAGGTTGCCGACGTCGCTCCCCGGGGGGAGCGGGTCGGGTATGGTCTTCACCATGCCGAAGGTCACGGCGCACCTGGCTATCCTGTCTAAATTAGGGGTTCTCGCGGCTTCGAGCGGCGTCTTTCCGCCGAGCTCGGGAAGGGGGTGGTCGGGCATCCCGTCGCCCTGGAGTATCACGTATTTCATGAGATTAAGATGTTAAATGTTTTGGGGGAAGAATCAAGAAAATATGGAATCCCGGATAAGCCGATTCCGATAAAACCGCCGGCTCAGGAAAGACTCTCGCCCAGCTTCGCGACCTGCTTCTCGGCGTGGTACGAGCTCCTTACGAGCGCGCCGGCCTCGATGTGCGGTATCCCTATGACGTTCTCGCCGTAGGTCTTCAGTGATTCGAACTCCATCGGGTGGTAGTACCTTGTCACTGGCAGATGGTCGTGCGTCGGCTGGAGGTACTGGCCTATCGTCACGATGTCGCATCCGACTCCCTTAAGGTCTTTCAAAGTTTCGAGGAGCTCTTCCTCTTCTTCGCCCAGGCCGACCATGATCCCCGACTTCGTCAGCATGCCATCGTTTCCGTAAGCCTTGCTCTCTTCGAGGAGCCTGAGCGAGCCCTCGTAATTCGCCTGCGGCCTCACGGAGCGCTTCTTTCCCGAGGGCGTCGTCTGCGGGAGGCGGTAGAGCCTCGGCACGGTCTCGATGTTGTGGTTAAGGACGTCGGGCCGGGCTTCGAGGACCTGCTCCAGAGCGGCGCTGTCGCCCTTGAAGTCGGGTATGAGGACCTCTATCTTGACGTTCGGGTTATATTCCCTGACCTTTCTTATGGTCTCTCCGAATATGCAGGCGCTCTCGTAGTTTTTGTCGTCCCTGTTTACGGAAGTGATGACTATGTGCTTTACGTGGGCGTTATTCTCCGCGAGCTTCTCCACTGCCTCGGCGACCCTCTGCGGCTCGTCCCAGTCGAGCTCGCCGCCGCGGCCCGTCTTCACATGACAAAAGCCGCAGCTCCTCGTGCATACGTCGCCGAGTATCATGAAGGTGAGCGTCCCCGCGCCCCAGCATTCGCCTATGTTGGGGCACCTGGCCTCCTCGCAAACCGTGTGGAGGTTGAGCCCCCTCATGAGGCCCTTTAAGTGTGTGTAATTGGGGCCCTGGGGTATCTGGGCCTTTATCCAGCTCGGCTTTCCGGTATTTCGCATAAGAGTAAGTTTAATCGATCGGGGCCGGTTTACGAAGCGGGCCCCTCGCGGGAGCGCAGGATCAGCTCTTTTCCTCGTCTACTACCGTCGGGGAGGAAAACGGGGATTGATCCGCCGGGTCTGTCGCGGCTGTCGCTGAGGACGCAGATGCGGCGGTTACGGCCGATTTTTCCTTTTCCCTCTGAAGCCTCTGGTTCTCGTCCGCGAGCTGCCTGTTCCTGGCTTCGAGCTCTTTTATTTTCCTGCTCTTGTCGCGGGAATCGGCGCTCGAGGACAGGGACTGAAGCGCGCCGAAGAAGATCGTAACAAGGGCGCCGACCAGGAACGCGGCGAGTATTATGACGACGTTTTTCGTTACGTAGGGCCCGATTACGTGGGTCTTAAGGTCGAGCTGGAGCTGAAAATCGTGGGTGAAAACGTCCAGGTTCTGCGTATAAATTATTGCGAAAAGAAGTATTATCAGCACTATGAACAGTATTTTTATAAATTTCATCTTTCACCTCTCTAACGTATTTAATTGCCGGCTAAGGGTTTCATAAGTGTCTTCAAGGTATTCCGGCATTACCCTGACGTCGGCTATGACGGGCATGAAGTTATTGTCGCCGCTCCACCTGGGGACGACGTGAAAATGAAGGTGGTCGTCTATACCGGCCCCGCCCGTCTTGCCGAGGTTCATGCCTATGTTGAACCCGTCGGGCGAAAGCGCCTTCAGTATTTCCGTGCATTTTATCGTAAGGCTCATGAGCTCGAGTCTCTCTTCTTCGCCTAGGTCCGATAGATTACTCGTGTGCCTGTACGGAACGGCCATGAGATGCCCGTTCGCATACGGGTAACGGTTCATGATTATAAAACTCGTCTGACCATTATATAATATGAGGTTCTTTTTGTCATTCCCCTCACCGGGCTTGCGGCAGAAGATGCATCCCTGTTCCTTTTCCCCGGTTATGTATTCGATTCTCCAAGGAGCCCAGAGCAGTTTCATTTTCAATTTATTATATCGACGAGATAAAAAAGTCCAAAGCTCGCTTTCGACGGGAAGCCGGTGATGCCGGGAATCTCCACCTTCGATTGCAGGAGCTCCATGAGCTGTGATTTTTTCTTGGGATAGTATATTAGGCCGGGCTCGCCCGTTATGCCCGCCGCCTCGGAGGCATAATCCACGGCGTCGTTTATCGTGCCGAGCTCGTCCACGAGGCCGAGCTCCTTGGCCTGGGCGCCTGTGTATATCTTGCCTTCTGCGACTATGTCCATCTGCGCCGTGTCCAGCCCCCTGGATTCCCCGACGGCGTCCTTGAACTGGACGTAAACGCTGTCGATTAGCCCCTGGATGTACTCGCGGTCCTTCTCGGTCATTTCCCTGAAGGGCGAGCCGATGTCCTTGAACTCGCCGCTCTTTATGACCTCGACGTCTACCATCGCCCATTCGAGGAGCTTCTCGTAGCTGACGAACTGTGCGACGACGCCTATGCTGCCCGTTATGGCCCCGGGGTTGGCGTAAATCTTCTCGGCGGCGCACGCTATGTAATAGCCGCCCGAAGCCCCGACGTTGCCTATGCTGGCTACGACGGGCTTTTCCTCTCCGAGCTGCTTAAGCTCGCTGTAAATCTCCTGCGACGGGCCCACGGCCCCCCCGGGAGATTCTATTCTCAATACGAGCGCCTTTATCCGGGAATCGTTTTTTATGGAGGTGATGCTGTCGAGATAGGCCTGGTCGTCGAGTATGACGTCTTCGATCTTAAGCACGGCCACCTTGTCCCCGGACGAGAGCGCGTCGTCACCCGAAATGAGAAGGCCGCACCCTACGCCGGCTATGAACGTGAAAAAGAGGAAAATGACCGCCAATATGGCGAAGACGGCTCCGCGCAACCTCAGACTACCTCGCCGTTGTTGATGTCTTTAAGCTTTTCCTTGAGCACGTCTCCGAGCTTTACGGAAGGCTCGCCCTGAGAGGACATGAAGTTCGAAACCCTTTCTCTTTCGAGCTTGTCGTCGTGTCTTCTCTTGCTGAGGTTCACCTGGCGCTTTATCTTGTCGAACCCGGTTACGAGCGCCGTTATCTCGTCGCCGGGGCTCAGGTTCCGGGGGACGTCCCTGTTTTCCCTGTCCTGGCTGAGCTCGTTGGCCCTTATCCAGCCCTCTATATCGTCTTCGAGCTCGACGGTAACGCCCCTGTCCCTGACTTCCTTTATCTTGCCGGTGATTATCGTCTCGCCGGACTTGTATTTCTTCTGGGCGCTTTCCCACGGGTCGGAGCCGAGCTGCTTTATGCCGAGGGCTATCCTCTGGTTCCTGTCGTCCACGTTAAGAACGACGACCTCGATCTCGCTCCCCTTTTCGAAAGACTCTTCTTCGGGATTGACCCTTCCTTTCCAGCTGATGTTGTCGGGCCTGACGAGGCCGACTATATTCTCCGCGACTTCGACGAATATACCCTTGTCGGTCACGTTCCTGATGATGCCCTTTATCCTGGTGCCGGAAGGATGGGTTTCCTTGAACTGCTCCCACGGGCTCTGCTCTATCTGCTTTAAGCTGAGGGATATGCGCCTGTTCCCGGCGTCTACGTCGAGAACGACGGCTTCGAGCTCCGTACCCGGCTGAATGACTTCCTTCGGGTGCCGGAATTTTTTGGTCCACGTGATTTCGGATATGTGAACGAGCCCCTCGACCCCGGGCTCGAGCTCTACGAATACGCCGAAGTCCGTGAGCGATACGGCCTTGCCGCGGACGTTTGTCCAGGGCATGTACTTGCCCTTTACGGATTCCCACGGGTCGGGCGTCGTTTCTTTCAGGCTGAGAGTGATCTTCTCGTTGTCTTCTATCTTTATTATCTTCGTCGTTACCTGCTGGTCTCTCGATACTACGTCTTCCGGGTGGGCCACCCTTCCCCACGCGATCTCGCTTACGGGGATGAATCCCTCGACGCCGCCTATATCGACGAACGCACCCTGATTTATGATGTTGAGGACCCTTCCGGTAACTTCCTTGCCGACTTCGATGGAAGCCAGTGTTTCCTGCCTCAGGCTCTCGCGTACTTCCTCGAGGTGTACCCTCCTCGAAAGGACTACGTCGCCCTGGTTGAACTTTATTATCTTCGCTTCGATCGTCTCACCGATGAGGTTATCGAGGTCGCGCCTCGGGACGATGTCGATCTGCGACGCCGGGATAAAGGCCCTTATGTTTACCTTTTCGCCTATATCGGCTATGAGGCCGCCCTTTACCTTCTGCTGTATTACCGCCTGTACGAGCTTGCCCTGCTCGAAGCTCTCTTGTATCGCCTGGTTTTCCTTGACAAGGTCGGCCTTGATCTTCGAAAGCCTCGGGAGGCCTTCGCTTACCCAGTTGTCGAATACGACTTCCACCTCGTCGCCGATCTTGACGTCGAGCTCGTCCTTCTTGTTGTAGAATTCCTTTATAGAAACCGCTCCTTCGGACTTCGAGCCGAAGTCTATGAATACGTCGTCCTGGTCGATCCTGACTACGATTCCCTTGATCGCCACTCCCTTGTCGGGAACGGCCATACTTTCATCGACCATTTCTGCAAAATCTTTTTCGTCTACCATATACCTGCCTTCTTTTGTCGAGTATTGTCCTTCCAAGCTAACTGCCCGAGTTCACTATTAGAAGTAGAATGGGGTAGTGTTTACTTCTTCAGCTATCCTTGAACCGCCGATATTATTCTACTTATTACTTCATCGGTCAATAGATTTGTAGTATCTATTATGACCGCATTCGGTGAGGGATGCAAGGGAGATTCTGCCCTCTCGCTGTCCTGTCTGTCCCGTACGAGGAGCTCCCTTTCCACCTCCGCGAGGTCCGCTTCCCTGCCCGATTCCCTGAGCTGCGCCCATCTCCTCCTGGCTCTTTCCTCTGTCGTGGCCGTAAGATAGAACTTGAAATCGGCGTCGGGGAATACGTACGTCCCCATGTCCCTTCCCTCGGCGACTATATTCCCCGAGGAGCCTATTTCGCGCTGGATCGCGACGAGCTTTACCCTGACGGGCCTTTTCGTCGCGACGTCCGAGGAAAGCCGCGACACTTCGGGGGTCCTTATTTCACCCGCGACGTCTTCCCCGTCGAGGAGTATCGATAAGCCGCCGTCCGGGTTCTTTCTGAATCCGACCGAAGTGCTGTCGAGGAGTTTCGAGAGCTCGGCCTCGTTCCCTATGTCGATTCCTGAAGTCGCGGTTTTTAAGGCTATCGCCCTGTACATCGCGCCCGTGTCGAGATATATACAGCCGGTTCTCTCCGCCACGGCTTTCGATACGGTGCTTTTCCCGACCCCCGAGGGGCCGTCTATCGTTATAATCATCGCTTGACGTTATCCTGAACGGATTCGCGCCGCGCGTATTCCATCACGCGGCTAGCTTCTTAGCCCCTTAAGCACCTCGAAGAATTCCGGGAACGACACGGCCACCGCCCCGGCGTCGTCTATCTCCGTCTCGCCCTCGGCCCTGCTCGCCGCGACCGCGACCGCCATCGCAATGCGGTGATCCCCCCGGCTCTCGCACGCGGCCCCTGTGAGGCGTCCCTTTCCGGTAATCGCCATACCGTCTTCGAATTCCTCGACGTCCGCGCCCATCTTGCCGAGCTCTGTCGCTATCGCCTTTATACGGTCCGTTTCTTTCACCCTCAGCTCGGCCGCGTCCCTGATGACGGTCGTCCCCTCGGCGTACGCCGCAGCGGTCGCGATCACGGGCAGCTCATCTATGGCCCTCGGTATCAGCGCCCCGCCTATGGTCACGCCCTTGAGCGCGCTCGATTTTACGAGCAGGTCGGCCACGGGCTCGCCGGACACCTCCCTTTCATCCAGGAGGGAAATATCGCCGCCCATGTCCTTCAATATATCCACTACGCCCGTCCTGAGCGGGTTAACGCCGACGTTTCGTATGAGGACCTCCGAGCCCGGATTTATGAGCGCGGCGACCATGAAAAACGCGGCCGACGAGATATCCGCGGGCACCGAAATTTTCCTGCCCTCAAAGTCCCTCTCCCGGGGGGTGATGGTTATGCTTTCGCCGCTTCTTTGGAGAGTGACGCCCATGTAGCCGAGCATCCTTTCGGTGTGGTCCCTCGTGGGCTCGGGCTCTATCACCTCCGTCTCGCCCGAGGCGTAGAGGCCCGCGAGCAGTAGCGCGGACTTAACCTGCGCGCTCGCGACCGGGAGCCTGTAGGAGATCCCCCTGAGCCCTCCGCCGTCTATTGCGAGGGGGAGCTTGTTGCCGCCTTCCCTGCCCGTTATGCGCGCGCCCATGAGCCGAAGCGGGTCCGTTACCCTCTTCATCGGCCTCGCCCGGAGATACTTGTCCCCCGTCACGACGGAGAAGAAATCCTGGGCGCCGAGGAGGCCCGTCAGGAGCCTCGTGGTCGTCCCGGAATTGCCGGCGTCGATGACGTCTCCGGGCTCCTTTAGACCCCGGAGGCCGTTTCCGACGGCTGTGACGTCCGTCCCGTTTATCTCGATCCCGGCCCCCATGGCCCGCATGGCGTTCGCCGTGGATATCGTATCCTCGCAGTTAAGAAAGCCGGTGACGACGGTCTTCCCGGTGGCGAGCGCGCCGAGCATGAGCGACCTGTGCGATATGGACTTGTCCCCGGGCGGCGTAACCTCGCCCTTAAACGGTTTCGTGCTTCCCTTGACGACCTTCTTTGGCATGATCCGACCCGAAAATTATTTTGCCTGAATAATACCGTAGGTTAAATTGTTAGGAAAATATTCGCGAACACGGAGATTTACAAATGAGGCCGGAGTTTTTATCCCCCGCCGCTATATTTGCTTTATTCTTTCTTGCAGCTTACGCCGCCTTTTCAAACCCGCTTCCGGCCGCAGCCGGCATATGCGGGGAGTGGGGAGAGGCTAAAAAAACAGGGACTCTCGACCATTTACGTATAGACGAGGCCAGCGGCGTCGCCGTCTCGACGAAGTTCCCCGGGAGGCTCTACCACATAAACGATTCCGGCGGAGGACCCTATTTTTATATAACGGACACGGCCGGCGGTAATACCAGGGCCGTCAGGATAGAGGGCTACGATTCGAAGAGGCTCGACTTCGAGGACATGAGCATCGGCGAGTGCGCCCCCGGCAGATCATGCGTATTCATCGCTGACATCGGTGACAACCGGAAGCGAAGGGATTACACAGAAATCATAGCCGTCGAGGAGATAGAGGATTTCGCGGGCGCTGTAAAGCCTCTCAAGAGGGTAAAAATCGCCTACCCGGACGGCCCACGCAACGCCGAAGCCCTCGCCGTTCACCCCGGGGGCGACATATTCATACTCACTAAGGAAGAAAAACGCGACTATACCGAGGCCTACCCCGCACGGCTCTACAGGCTGCCCCGTGACAAGTGGCGTAACGCGGGCGAGGGCGTTCTAAAGCCCGAATATGTCGGCGAAATCGACTTCCCCTCGCTCCTTCCGGGCGCGTCTCCCCTCGGGCAGGTCGTAACGTCTTTCGACATCGCCCCCGACGGCAAGAAGTTCATAGTCCTGACGTACGAAAAGGCCGTCGAATTCGGAATCGATCTCTCTGCCGGGGACCTGAAACCGGCCGCGAAAATGGAAGAGGGAAAGGACTACAGGGTCATAGAGGTCATGCCCCTACCCCAGCAGGAGAGCATCGCATACGTGGACGGCGGCAGCGGCTTTATATACGACACCGAGCATCACCTCTTCGAGGTTCCAATAATGCGCGTCGGCTGCGTCGGCGGCGAATAGGCGCTCCCGCGCCTCAATTCAGCAGGAACGCTATAATGACGGGAGTCGTCACGGCCGATATCAAAGTCCCTGCGAGTATTATCGAGGCGACCGTCTCGGAGTCCTGGTTGTATCTGTCCGCGAGGACGAAGTTGAACACCGCGGGCGGCATGGCCGCGAGTAATATCACGACGCTGGCCTCGACGCCTTCTAAGTGTAGAATCCGCACCGAAAGCACCCCTAGAATAATGCCGAACAGAATTCTCATACCGCCCGCCATGAACGACTTGCCGACGTCCTTTATCGCCACCTCGGACAGCTTGCACCCGAGGGCGAATATCATCGCCGGAATGCTTGCCTCGCCCAGGAGGTCGAGCGACCTGAATATGGCGACGGGCAGCTCCCACCCCGAAACGCTTAGCAGCACCCCTGCAACGGCTGAATAAACGAGCGGGAGCCTCAGAACCTCGAACGGGCTCTCATCGTAGCTCAGTATGTATATCCCGAGCGTATAATGAATGACGGTGGTGGAAACCATGTACAGTATCGCGACGCTGAACCCCGCCTCGCCGAATGCGAAGAGGACGAGCGGGAGCCCCATGTTCCCCGTGTTCGCGAAAAGAACGGGCGGCAGATAGACCTTCACGTGGAGCTTCATCGCCCTTATGACGACGAGCCAGAGCACGAGGGATACTCCTATCACTATGCAGACTGAAAGAAAGACCTTCCCCGCTATGGCCAGGTCTATAGGATCTTCGGAGAGGGACGATATTATTAGCGCCGGAGTCGCGAGGTATATGACGAAATCGTTTATGGCGGAGAGGTTTATTTTCCTCTTTTTGCCGAAGATATAGCCGGCTGCGGTGATGAGGAAAACGGGAAGTACGACGTTTATTATCTCGATTGTGATGGCGCGTATCCCCCTTGATAGGCCTTTAACTTCCGGGGTAGGGAAAATCGCGGGGAATCATGAGGAATCATTTCGAGACAGCCGGACCATTTGAGATGAATGGAGCCGCACGCTCTGCGGCAAGTCCCGCTACCAGTTTACGACGGCGGCGCCCCATGTAAAGCCGGCCCCGAATACGGATATGAGGATCTTGTCGTCCTTTTTCACCCTGCCGCTCCTTACTGCCTCGTCGAGCGCTATGGGCACGGACGCGGACGACGTGTTCCCGTACCTGTCGAGGTTGCTGAACACCTTTTCCGCCGGAAGCCCTATGCGCTTTCTTACGGCCTCGAGGATCCTGTAATTGGCCTGGTGCGGTATGAATAGGTCGATGTCGTCCGGCGTAAGGTCCGCCAGGCGTATGGCTTCGAGCGAGGACGATTCTATGGCCTTTACGGCCTCCTTGAAGACCTCCTGACCCGCCATTTTGAGGAAATGCGCCCTGTTCCTGACGGATTCCTCGCTCGCCGGCACGCGCGAGCCGCCGCCCGGCATGTAGAGGAGCTCCCACTGGCTTCCGTTGGCCCCCATGGTTATGGACATGATGCCGGGCGTGTCGGACTTGGACAGGACGGCCGCTCCCGCCCCGTCGCCGAAGAGTATGCACGTCGAGCGGTCCTGGAAATCCATTATCGTCGAAAGCGTCTCGGCGCCGACGACGAGAACCTTCTTCGCGTTGCCGCCGTCGATTATGCCCTTCCCGGCCTGGAGCGCGTACATGAAGCCCGAGCATCCCGCTAGAAGGTCGAAGGCCATTATATGCCTCGCGCCGAGCCTGCTCTGGAGAATACAGGCCGTCGACGGGAAAATGTAGTCCGGGGTAACCGTGCCCACTATAATAGCGTCGAGATCGACCGGATCGACCGATGCGCTTTCGAGCGCCCGTACGCAGGCGTCGTATGCTATGTCCGAAGTGGCGGTTCCGGGCTCGGCAATCCTTCTTTCACGGATTCCCGTCCGGGTTTGAATCCACTCGTCCGAGGTATCTACGATTTTTTCGAGGTCGGCGTTTGCGAGCACCTTTTCAGGGGCCGCCGAGCCTGTGCCAAGGAACCTTACAAAGCTCAATTAAAGCCTTCTCCTTAATAAATACCAGTCGGGGAATAGTATAGGGAAGACAGGCCTTTGTCAACTTACTCCCCGTGTCTCGCGAGTAGAGAGCCGAGCTCCGTTCTCTGCGCGTCCGTCAGCGCGGCGCGCCTTACCCGCTCTATGTCCTCGTCGTAGTAAAGTATGTCGAAATACTCCCTGTCCCTAAGCAGCCCGAGGAGCTCTTTTTCTTCTTCGGATTCGAGACTGAAGTAGTAATCGAACCGGAACTGCCGCCCCGAGGCTATATCTACCGTGATAGTTACAGTGATGCAAGGGAATTCGGACCTTTCGAGAAGCTCGAATCCGAGCGATATGGCGTCCGACTCCTTGAGCGCCGCCATGTCCTCGCCGGAGCATTTCAGTATGAGGACGGGGCTCCCTTCGACGAACACGAAAATGCACCCCGATTCCATCATCGAAAGGGTGATTGCCGTCTCGTTTCCTATTTCGGCCGGGGGCTTAATTTCCTTGTGTCCCCCGAGAAAGGGTTTAAAAAGTATAGATAATAGGTTTTTACCCATTTTTCGTTAGTCTAATGCAACATTCGCGCACGGCAAGGCCCCGAGCCATATTGCCTGGTCTTCGGCGTACCCTGCCGCCGGGGACGCCGCCCGCGCGCCGCCCCGAAATTTTTCCTTGACATTGGCATGGCAAATTTATTAGTATCAAGATATCGGAGCGTTTTGGCCGGTGTTGTTTCCTTAATTTCTCAAAAAAAGCGGGGAATTTCGGATGAACGGAGGCTAAATCGAGCACACGTTCGATTCCCTGCATTTTGAAAGGGAGGAAGAGTTGAGATGATGTGGACACTGATTGTCATAGGATTGGCCTTTTTGGTATGGCGTTACATGGGCCCTGTCGGAGCCCAGGAAGCCCCTGCGGCCGCAGCGCCGCCCCCCCCGCCCCCTGCGGCTGAGCCCGCGGCAGCGAGTGGAGGCTCCGGGTCTTCTTCCGGCGAGGTAGATCCGTTCAAGGCTCCCGGCTCGTAAACCCGGGCACGTAAGAATGAAACGGCCTCTATGCTGACACAGACCGGGTAAAGCCCGATAGGTCTGCCCCGGAAGCGGAGCTAGACTATCACCTCTTTCTTGGTCCGTATCAGGAGCCAGAGGAAGAACAGCCCGCCTATGGAGGCCGTTACGATTCCGACAGGTATCTCCACCGGCGATATCAGGGTTCTGGACACCGTATCGGCCAGCGTCAGGAACGACGCGCCCAGTAGAAACGAGCAGGGGAGTATTATCCTGTTGTCCACCCCGAGGATCATCCTCAATATGTGCGGGATGATGAGCCCCACGAACCCGATCGGTCCCGTCACCGATATCACCGCCCCGGCCGAAAGCGACGTGGCGAAGTAAATTTCCTTTTCCATCTTCCTCACGTCCACGCCCAGGGAAGACGCGACGTCGTCCCCCAATCCGAAAAGATTCATTTCCTTCGTAATTGAAAGCAGGAGAAGGCATCCGGGGAGGGCAAACAGGAGCGTCCTCCACACATCGCCGTAGCCGACGATGTCGAGGCTCCCCATTATCCACCGCATCGTCTGGAGCGATTCGGTGAAGTTTGAGAAGAACTGGACGAACAGTATGAAGGCCGAATAGAGGAAGTTCATCACGACCCCGGCGAGAAGGAGCCTCCCCGTCGCGACTATCCCCCCGACCCTCGACACCGAATAAACGAACAGCATCGTCAGCAGCGAAAAGACGAAGGCGAATATCGTGACCACCGAAAAGCCGAGAAAGCCCGCGGCGAGGCCCGTCCTCATGGCGATTATCGCCCCGAGCGACGCCCCTCCCGAGATGCCGAGCGTAAACGGCGAGGCGAGAGGGTTCCTGAAAAGGGCCTGGAGCGCGGCCCCGCATATGGCGAACGTGCCCCCGGCTATGGTAGCCATGAGCACCCTCGGTATCCTTATCTTGTAAAAGATCGTGCTCGCGAGCCGGTCTCCTCCCGTCACCGTCTCCATGATCCCGGCGTCGTATATACCCGAGAAAACGCTTGCGAAGGCGACCGCTATCCAGAGGACCGTCAATGCTGCGATGGCTGTCAGGAATTTCTTTTTGGCTGGCATGAGCTCACGTGAATTCCGGTAACGGGGGCTAATCTCCCGGGTATACGAACACCTTCCCGTCCTCTTTTCTTACAGCTACACTGGTTCCGTAGAGCGTGCTCAGGTTCTCGCCCGTTACCACTTCGGCGGCATTCCCCTCGGCGAAAACCCTTCCTTCCCTTATCATTATTATCTCGTCGAAATAGTAGAGTGCGCCGAATATGTCGTGCGTCGCCGCGATTATCAGGATACCGCGCTCGTCCCGGAGCTTCTTAAGTATGTTCATTATCTCGCTCCGGTGCCTGATGTCGAGGAACGTCGCCGGCTCGTCGAGTATCATCACCTCGGGCTCCTGGACGAGGGCGCGCGCTATGGACGCGAGCTGCCTTTCCCCGGACGAGACTTCGCTTATGAGCCGCTTTCCGAGATGCGGTATGCCGACTGTCTCCATAGCCCGACGGGCCGTTTCGATATCGCTCTCCCTTTCGAATTCGAACCTGCCGATATACGGCGCGCGGCCCATGAGTATCACTTCCGAAACTGTAAACGGAAAGGCGAATACGGGGTCCTGCGGTATGTATGCGATTTTCCGGGCGACGTCCCTCTGTCCGAGGGAGCGGAGCGGCTTTCCCCTGTAGAGCACCTCGCCCGTTTCGGGCCCGAGGGCTCCCGTCAGGAGCTTTAGCAGCGTAGATTTACCGGCGCCGTTCGCGCCGAGTATGCCGTGCATGCTCCCCTTCCCGAAAGAGAGGCTTATATCGCAGAGAATCCGCCTCGGACCGTACGAAAACCCTACCCCGCGGCATTCAATCAACGTTTCCATTTCCCTCTCCGGCTTCCGGGTGCAGGACGCCCGCCAGCACCGCTGCGCCCTCGGCTATCGTCTGGCTCGGGTGTAGGACGACGGTCGTCGGCAGTATGTAGACCTCGCCGTTCCTGACGGCCCTCGACTCGGGAAGCCCTCTCCATATTCCGAGTATCTCCTCTTCCTTGTCCGGCTGCTCGTGGTTCACTTCGATGATTACGTCGGGATCGAGCGTCAGAATCGCTTCCCTCGTGAGCTTCAGCGAGAATCTCTCGTTCTCGACGACGTTCTCGCCGCCTGCGATTTCTATGAGCTCGTTGATGTAGTTGTTCTGCCCTATGACGTAGATATCTTCGAGGGTCCCCGGGTTACGCCCGACGACGAGGAGCACCTTCTTCCTCGGGAGATTCTCCGTCTTCTTCTTTACGGCGGCGAGGCTCTCTTCGACGTGCCCCGTAACTTCCTTCGCCCTGTCTTCCCTGTTTAAAAGCCTGCCGAGGAAGTTTATAGTATCCACTATGTCGGCGACGGAATCGTTGCCGTTTACGATTACGGTCCTGAGCCCGAGGGACCGCAGCTTGCCCCCGAACATCGAGTCCTGGTCCTTCATGAGTAAAACGGCGTCGGGCCTTAGGGCGACGACCGCCTCGAAGTTCGGGTTCACCCAGCCGCCCACCTTGGGCAGATTCGCCGCCTCGGGCGGGAACTCCGAGTATATCGTCACGCCCACTATCCTGCCAAATTCCCCGAGGGCGTATACGATGTGCGTAAGGCTCGGCGAGAGAGATACTATGCGAGCGGGCGGCTCGTCCGCTGACGCCGGGAAGCACGCCAGCGCGAAGAGTATGGCCATGAGAAAAATGCGTTTGACTGCGGAAGGCATATTCTATCCGAGGAACTGCTCGAAGCGCATGTAGTTTTTAAGGTTGACGACCGACCCTGCCGGCGGCTCGTAGCCCTTCATGACGCCCGGGTGCATCGTGTGGGCGAGTATTTCGAGCCCGTCCACGACGCGCGGCCCCGGCCTGCTGAAGTAAGAGTTCGCGTCGAATACATAGGCGAGCCCGTTGGTCGTCGACGGAAGCGAAAACCACTCGTCGTTCTTCATGACGACGTCTATTTCGTCGAGCGCTTTTTCGGCGCTGAAACCGCACGGCATTATCATCGTCATGTGCGGCGAGAAATCCACGATATCCTTCCACGTCACCCTGAACGACGGCTCCCCCGGCTTTCCGAGCCCGTTCACCCCGCCCGCAATCTCGACCATCTCCGGCACCCAGTGCCCGGCCGCGTAGGGCGGGTCGAGCCATTCGAGGCAGAAGACCCTCGGCCTGTCGCGCATGGCCTCGAAGTGGTCCCTCACCTTGTCTATCCTGTGCCCGAGCTTCCCGGTTATCTCCGCGGCCGCTTGGGCCGTGCCCGTCGCTTCGCCGATTATCATTATCGATTCCAGTATCTCGCCGAGCGTCGAAGGCTCGAGTGATATTATCTCGGGCGCCCGTCCCAGGACCGAGGCCGCGTCCGTCACTTCGTTCCCCGAAACGGCGCACACCTCGCAGAGCCCCTGCGTCAGTATGAGGTCCGGCGAGGCTTCCCTGAGCGCGTCCCTGTCGATGAGATAGGTGCTCTTTCCCTCGGCGGCGTTTCTGCCGACGACCTCGTCTATCTCCCTGCTGGACAGCTTTTCAGGGTCGATGAAGCTCACGATGACCCTCGTCTTCTCGCGGGCCACGGGGGGATAGTCGCACTCGTGCGTAACTCCCGTCACGCTGTCGCCGAGGCCGAGCTCGTAGAGTATTTCCGTCGTACTTGGAAGAAAGGAGCAGATTCGCATGATATACCGCCTTTTCTCGATAATCCGGAGGGGGAGGATTTCTCCCGGTCCCCCTCCTTTAATTATCGTTGACCTGCTTTCTTTATGCAAACCGCTCGGCTATTCGAGCCCGAGCGTCGTATCGACCGAGCCAAGCTGCTCGCTTATGCCCGTGATGAAGAATATGTCCGGACCCTGGAAATCCACGCCCGGGATCCCCGGCCTGATGGCGAGGGACTGCACACCGTCGAATAAGCTCGCGCTCGGATCGTACGCCCTGATTCCCGCCGGGAACGGCGCCATGTACGGGAAGGGATCGAGCCGGTCGTTATTCGTATCTAGGACCGCTAACTGGTCCGTGTTAAAGAGAGTGGTGAAAAGGAGGTTATCCCTTATGGCGACCGGCGAGGTGCTGTTAAGTCCAGTCGTATCCGTTATCACTATGGGGTTATCGGTGCCGTTGATTACTTCTCCCGAAATCAAATCGACTTTAAGAAGCGATCCAACGAGACCGATACCCATGTACCCGAGCCCGTCCGGCGTGGCCGCGAGAGAATTAAAGAGACAGATCAGCGGGTTCTGGGCGCTGAGAGGGATGTCGATAGTATCGATTACGGTATTGGTCTGGATATTTATTACGTCTATCGACGGCGGGAATTCCGTGTTGCACGTGAATACGCCGCTATCCGGAAAATATATCGTAGCCCCGCCGTTTACGGCATACATGCTGCCCTCGAATAAAAGCATGCTTCCCGTGTTCGCCCCGGACGACTCTATAATCGTCACGAGGAGATTATTGGCGGTGTTCAATACCGTTATAAATCCGTTTCCGGCCGGATTGAAATTCGGGTCGAAGTTGTTGTTGGATACGAAGGCCTTTCCGTCGGCTATGGTGATGCCGGCGGGCTCCTCGAATGCGTTCCCCGCTATGACCTGTACCGCTTGGCAGGGCTGGGTGTCGCCGGAGTGTCCGGCCTCGACTATGAGCACTTCGCATGCCCTCGTCTGCACGTTCACGACGGCCACGCTCTGCCCGGAATAGTTAGGCACGTACGCCCGCGTATCGTCGAGGAACGCGATGTCGTAGGGGTTCGATCCCGGCGGCACGACGATTGTGCCCGCCTGGCTCGGCGGGTTCTGGTTAAGGTCGAATATCTGAATATTGTCCGAGAACCCGTTCGTGACGTAGGCCCTGTTGTCCCTGATCCTTATATTGGTGGGAATGCTCCCGAGCTGGGCCAGGTTCTGCTGGACGGAATCGGAAAGGAGCGTCACGCCTATGACGATGTCTTCCACTATAGTCCCCCCGTCGGTGACGATAACGTTAAACTCGTCGTCGGTGCTGCCCGTGAAGGTTATGGGCGGAAAGCTCTCGTCGCCCTGCCCGGAGGACGCCCCGGTCTCGCCGGTGTCGAGGTTGGTTACCTCTATAGCGCTTCCCTCGGGTACCGAGCCCACGAGCCCGCCTACCTCTATCGTTATGTTGGAGCCCGGTATCGCGGCCACGGCCAGGATATCTCCCGTGGGCACGAATCCGCCTCCGCCGCCCGATTCGTCACAGCCCGCGAGTGTGAAGCATCCGGCAACTATCAGCAATATCGAAAGTAAAGTTTTCATGTCTAAATCCTCCTCGTGGTGTATCGGTTATTTTCGTTTCAGAAATTCACTCCTGCGGTTGCGTAATAAGTCCTCCCCGGCAGCGGAAAGTCGAGCGCGTCCCTGACGTCGAGGTTATTGAAGAGGTTCTTTATCTCGAACGTGAAAAAGAGCTTCTTCCATTCCGCCTTCGCCCCGGCGTTGTATACGGTGCGGGCCGGGGTCGTCTTCGAATTCGGGAACGCGCTGACCGGTATCCTGTCCACGTAATTCGTCTCCCAGAAGAAAGAGACGTAGTCGAAGTCCAGGACCGCCCGGAGGTCGAACTTGTTCCTCGGCCTTCCGGGGAGCTGGGCCCCCGTTTCGTCTATCTCGCCGTCGAGGAACGTGTAGCCCGCGAAGAGCTCGAAGAAATCGAAAGGCTTAAGCGCCAGGCTCGCCTCCACGCCCTGCTCGTTCACGTCGCCGACGTTCCTCGGCTCTATCGTCAGAGAGCTTATGTAGACGAACATTATCAGGTCCCGGACGTGGCTTCTGAAATACGTGACTTCGAGGGCCGCCTTCGGGTGCGACAGCACGAAGCCGACGTCGAAGTCGTACGACGTCTCGGGCTTTAGGTTCGGGTTTCCGCGTATGAACCCCTCGTTCGGATAGAAGAGCTCGCCGAAGCTGGGCGCCCTGTACGACCGGCCCGCGTTGGCCTTGAACGACAGGAAATCGAACGGCGCGACGATGACCCCGAGCCTCGCCGAGACGCCCGAATCGGTGTCGGTCGTTTCGTGCCGCGTCCTCCACACGTCGTACCTCGCTATCGGGTTAATCAACAAAAGCCCGTCGAAGAGATTTATTTCGTCCCCGGCGAAAAGGCCGAGGCTGAACCTCTTCGGGTCGTCGTAGGCCTCGTTAAGAAGAATGTCCTCCCTCGCATCCAAGGCGAACGTGAATACCTGGTTATAAGGCGCGAACCACCTGAGCGTCGGGTTTATGCCGAAGGAGTAGGTCTTGCTGTGGGTGTCGAGCGGGAGGCCCACTGTCGGCTCCGGGTTCTTGTACTTCAAATCGTCGAACCTGTTGAATATGAGCACGTCGAGGCCGAAGTTCTCGTTTATGAATTTCTCCTTCGATATATTTATGCTGGTCAGGTTCCTGAGGTCCTTCTGGTTTGCGTCCGGCTGCTGGAATTCGCCGAGGCCCGGCACCCCGCAGTCGTCGTAGAAAAACTCGTTAAGGAGGCTTATCTTCCACCCGTTCCCCGGGTCGTACGTAACTTTCCCCAGCAAACTCTCGGAATGAAACTCGTTATTGATGCGCGTGAGCGTGAGGTCGTTCACCGACTTGAACTTGAAGTCGCCCTTCGACTGCGAGTGCGTGAACGATACAAGGTAGCTGAAATCGCCGACCTTCTGTGCACGCGAGGCGTTAAGGCTGAACGTCTCGTAAGAGCCGTAGGTCGCCGAGGCGAATGTGAACGGCTTTGCCGAGTCCTTCGTCACTATATTTACGACGCCGCCTATCGCGTCGCTCCCCACGAGCGCCGAGGCGCCTCCGCGAAGTACCTCGTACCTTTCGACGTAATGGACCGGGATTGTAGAAAGGTCCACCCCGCCGCCGACGGGGCTGTTCAGCCTCACGCCGTCGAGTAGCACGACCACCTGGTCGTTCGACGATCCCCTTATGGAGAGGGTCTTAAGCTGCCCGAAGCCGCCGTAGTCCCTGACGACTACTCCCGGCGAGAAGGACAGTATCTCGGAGGCCGTGTTGTACTCGCCCATGAAGCTGCCGAGCTCGAGGACGGTGGAAAAGGCGGAGGGGTAGTCGAGGGGCGGCGCCTCCGGTGCGTCTTCGACTATGACGGTTTCGAGGGTATCCCCGTCGTCCTGCCCGAACGCGGGCATGGGGATGAATATGGCAAGGAGGAATATTAAGAGTCTTTTCAATTTCGCCACCGGTTCACGAGCTTCGAACCGGGAGGCGGGTCTGTGCGAACGCCGAACATTTACCTTCTCCCCTCGAAGAAAAGTAAATTCACAGTCATAAGGCAGATGTTCTGGCTCGTAGCCTCGGGACTCCGCCGCGCCTTCCCGGAATAACCAGTGGCGTTTTTGCGGCGGACTTTAAGGACTACTCACAGCAGCGAGCGGGCTGCGCCGGATTCTCACCGGACTTCCCTTTTAAGCCTGGGCACCTTATATCCATAAATTTTAAAGAGCGAAAATAATCCCTTACATATTAACTCCTGGAGGGGCGAATTCAAGTGCCCCCGAAGCGGCTATTTGAAGCGCGGTATAATACCTTTCCCGAACGTCTCTATGCACCCCGATATGACGTCGTGCGGGGCCTGGGGGAAAACCATCCTGCAGGCTATGTATTTTATCCCGAGGGTGTCCCTGTACATCTCTATCTCCTTGACGCAGTCTTCCGGCGTGCCGATAATGAACCTGTCCTCGGCCAGGTGCTCGAAGAGGGGGTCGTCGAGCCCCGTGAGCTGCTTTCCCCTGACGAACATCCTCACCCCGAGGGTGAAGTAGTACCTGTACATATCGATGATATATTTCGTTCCGCCCTCCAGGGCTTTATCCCTGTCCGGGGAAACGAACGTCTCGCGGAGGAGTATGTGCTCGACGGCTTCGGGGTCCTTCCCCGCCTTTTTCGCCTCGTCGTTGTAATACCCGAGCGTGTCCCTCACCATGCTCACCGTCCTCCCCGGGCCTATGAGGAGCGGATAACCGAACCTCCCCGCACGCCTTATCCCGGGCTCCTCGAAAGCCCCCACGTAAAGCGGTATCGGTTTCTGGACGGGCTTCGGGGTCACCGTCGTATTCTGAAAATTAAACCTCTTGCCCTCGAACGAGAACGTCTCGCCGGAAAGCGCTTTCCCGAGAACCTCGAGCCCTTCCTCCATCCTCGACGGGCGCTGCTTCATCGAGACGCCCATGCCGTCGTACTCTTCCTTCCTGTATCCGAGGACGACCCCGAGGTCGAACCTGCCGTTCGATATGTTGTCCACGACGGCGGCGTCCTCCGCGACGCGGACGGGATTTTGAAGGGGCAGTATTATGCCGGCCGAGCCGATTCTTATACTCGACGTAACGGCCGCCATCGCCGCCGCGGCCACCGCAGGCGACGGGCAGTAGCCGTCGTCCAGGAAATGATGCTCGGATATCCACGCCGAATCGAAACCGACGCTCTCGGCGAGCCTCACCTGCCCGAGGCTGTTTTTATAGAGCTCCGGGTGGCCGTACGGGAGCTCACCGTGTGTCTGCATGCCGAATAGTCCGATGCCGAATTTCATGATATCCCTCCTGAGCGTTCTTTAGCCTGCGCACTATTATAACATCCGCTATAACATCCGCGACTTAACGGATTCCATGTAATTACACGTCTGCACGTCCGCACAAAAACGTTGCGATTCCGATGCCCATGGGTTTATAATCACAACTATTAACCATTGAGAGGTGAATAAATAATGAGTAAAGATATAAAATTCGGCCTGTCGGCCCCCATGCCCGGCGCCGACATGGACGGACTCCTTAAATTCTCGGTCCTCGCCGACGAGCTCGGGTTCGATACTGTGTGGTATCCCGACCACGTGGTTTTCGTTTCACCGACGGAAGCCCACGAGGCATGGACCATAGCGACCGCGGCGGCCATGAAAACGAAGAGCATAAAGCTCGGCACGGTTTCGGACCCGCACAGGATGCACCCCGCCGTTTTCGCGCAGAGGCTCGCGTCCATAGACCACCTGTCCGAGGGCAGGGTCACGCTCACTCTCGGCGTCGGCGAATCGATGAACCTCGACGCCTACGGCATAAAGTGGAACAAGCCCCTTTCGAGGCTGAGGGAATCGATGGAGGTCATGCAGAAGCTCTGGGCAGCGGACGGGCCGATAGATTACGAGGGCGAATTTTTCAATCTCAAGGATGCATTCCTCCAGGTAAAGCCGTACAAGAGGGACAGGATACCGATGTACATCGCGACGCACACCCCTAAAGGGCTCAGGCTCGCGGGCGAGCTCGGCGACGGGTGGCTGCCCATAGACCTTAACCCGGGCCTCTATGAGGAATATTATGGCACTATCAAGGAAAGCGCGAAAGCTGCCGGAAGGGACGAGTCCGAGATAGACCCGGCGCTATGGGTGTTCACATCGCTCGGCAACGACGAGGACGAGGCCTACAAGTCCCTCGAACCGTTCAAGTACGTCCTCGTCATGCAGGACCAGCTCAAGAAGGCGGGATACGACGTCGAAATCCCCGAGGAGTACCACGGCCTTAACTACTTCAACGTCATTCCGCAGGACGAGGCGGGGAGGCAGAAGTTCAGGCAAATAGGGCAGTTCTTCCCGAGGGAGGCGATAATAGACTTCACCATCACGGGCTCGAAGAAGGACTGCATAGCCAAGATCGAGAAGTACATAGACAAGGGCGTCAGGCACTTCGTCCTCTTTTACAGGTTCAGCCCCGACCCCGAAAATGCGCTCAGGACCTACGCGAAGGACATCATTCCTTACTTCAAGGGCTGAGCGGTCCGGCAGTATTCACCGGCGGCCCTGTAATCTATTCCTCCCCCTTCCATGGGGGAGGATGAAAACGGGGTACCCTCTATTCGGCGGGGTTATTCCGGCTCGGCCGCTGCCGCATTTTCCTTGACCGGGTCCTCGAAGTAGACGTACTTGAACAAGACGAGGTCGAGCGGGTTAGGCACGAGTCCCTTCACGTAGGGCTTTATCATGTTCTGCTGGTTAGAGACGAACATCGGGACTATCGGGACGTCGTCCTCCGTCAGTATCTTCTGGGCCTTGTCGTAAAGCTCAACCCTCTTCGCGGGGTCTGTCTCCTCGGCAGCCTTGTAGACGAGGGCGTCGTATTCCTCGTTACACCACCTGGTCCTGTTGTTCCCCGAGGTGCACGTAAATAGCGTCATGAAGTTGTGAGGGTCCGGGAAATCCGCCCCCCATCCGGCCCTGTGTATCTCGGGCGGGTCCGTGTTTATGGTGCTTAGGTAAACCTTCCATTCCTGGTTCATGAGATTCACCCCGACGCCGAGATACATCTTCCACATGCTCTGGAGCGCCTCGGCTATAACCCTGTTGCTGCTGACGTCGGGCCAGAGGAAGGATACTTCGGGGAAGCCTTTCCCGTCCGGGTACCCGGCCTCGGCGAGCCACTTCTTCGCCTGCCCGGGGTCGAAGTCTATCCCTACCTCGCCGTTATACCCGAGCATGTCGTTGGGTATCCACGACTTCGTCGTAACGCCGGCGCCCTGTATGAGGTCTACTATGCTCTGCCTGTCTATGGATGCCGCGAACGCCTTTCTGACGAGCGGGTTGTCGAAGGGCGGCTTCTCCGTGTTAAACGCTATGTAATTGGTCCTGAACATGAGCGTCGCCTTGAAATCCGGGAGGTCTTTAAGCCTCGGCACTTCGAGAGGCGGTATGCTCTTACTGTCCGCGTAGTCGAGCTCGCCGCTCTCGTATTGCGCGAGTGCCGACGAAGGATTCTCGTTCATTATTATCCTGACCTTCTCGATGCGCGGCTTTTCGCCCCGGTAGCCGCCGTTTCGCGTGAGGAGTATGTGGTCGTGGTGCTTCCACGACGTTAGCGTATAAGGGCCGAGCGTTGCGATGTTCTCGGGCTCGGTCCACCTTATCCCGTGCTCCTCGACGACGTCCTTTCGCATAGGATACGTCGCCATGAACGACAGCAGGCTCGGGAAATAAGCCGCCGGCTTCTTGAGCCTGACTTCGAGCGTACCGTCGTCCACGACCTTAATCCCGACCTTGCCGGCCTCTTTTATCCCGCCGGTGTTGTACTCCTCGGCGTTCACTATGTCGTAAAGGAAGTAAGCGTAATCCGCGCCCGTTTCGGGGTTGAGGAGCCTCTTCCACGAATACTCGAAGTCGCCCGCCGTGAGCGGCTTCCCGTCGGTCCACTTCACCCCTTCCCTTATCTTGAACGTATAGGTCTTGCCGTCGTCGCTCACAGTCCAGCTCTCGGCCAGCGCCGGGAGCGGGTGGAACTCCGCGTCGAACTGCGTAAGCCCCTCCATTATGTTGTTGAGGACGGTGTAAGAAGAGGTGTCCGTAGCCAGGGACCAGTCGAGCGAAGGGGGCTCGTTGCCGAGGTTTATGTTGATCGTGTCCCGTTTCGCCGCGCTCTCCGCGCCCTTGTCGGCGCTGCACGAGACGAGGACGAGCGCCGCGATAACAATGAGCCCGGCCGCAAGGGCGAATCTAAACCGATGGATGTTAGGGTATGAGCATGTCGTCATGCGAGGCTCTTCTCTTCGGAAATTTCGTAGGCGACGATACTTTCAGAACCGTCTATGAGCCCGGGGAAAGCGTCGGCGAATTCAAGGAAGTGGGGCTCCCTGAAATGAAGCTCCAGGTCTTCCATGCTCCGCCATCTCTCGTAGAACGTGAACGAATCGGGGTCGAACGCATCCTGCAAGAACTCGTACACTATGCATCCTTCCTCGGCCCTCGACGGCCCGATGAGGCCCCGGGCCATCTCTTTCATCCTGTCCCTCGTCTCCGGTTTTGTCCTGAATTTCGCGATGAGTATAAGCACCGGGTCTCCTTTACAAAGAAGCGTAAAAAACGTAGTATAGGCACTGCGTCCGAATTATTCAAGGATTGTAAGGGGGGAGTTACACATGTCCGACGACAAGTACAAACGCGGGGTCGAAAAACTAGAGGAAATCTCGCCTGGAGCCGCCGCCAGGACCGAGGCGAGCCTGAACGACATAGCGCCCGACATGGTGCGCTACCTGATGGAATTCGTCTTCGGTGAAATCTCCTCCCGCCCGGGCCTCGACATGAAGTCGCGCGAGATAACGGCCGTCGCGGCCCTCGCGGCCATAGGCACCGCGCCCAACCAGCTCAAGGTCCACATAAAGGGTGCACTCACATGCGGATGCACGCGCGACGAGATAGTCGAGGTGCTCATACAGGTGCTCGTTTACGCCGGTTTCCCGGCAGCGCTGACGGGCCTCAGGCTCGCGAAAGAGGTGTTCCAGGAGCTGGACGGCAAGGGCAAGGCCGGCGCCTGAGCCCTGGCCCCCTGTTGTAAGGTGGGACAGGCTCTCCTTTGCCGCCAAAAAATATTATTTTCCGCGAAATATATTCCAGCCTGTGAAATCGGAGTCCATGATATAATACAAACGTTGCCCGGATGCAGGCTTGCATGGCGCGGCAAAATCACCGGGATGGGTTTATATAATCCAGTTTGAGGAGAAACAGATGAGGGCATCAGTTATTTTGTTATCGGTAATTTTGTCTGCCGTGGTTTTGTCCGCCTGCGCAAGGCCCAAGGGCGCTACTCCGCAGGAAAAAAGGGACTTCGTCCTCAGGATGAAGGACAGGACGCTCGAAGACCTTTACGCCGCCAAGCCCTTTACGAGAGACCTCATAAAGAACGCGGCGGGATACGGCGTTTTCAGCAACATAAACACCCAGCTTCTTGTCCTTGGCTCGGGTAGCGGATACGGCGTCATCGTCGATAACGCGAACGGCAAAACGACTTACATGAAAATGGCCGAAGGCGGCGTCGGGCTCGGCGTCGCGGTCACGGACTTCAGGGAAGTGATAATCTTCAATAATCCCACCGTCATGAGACAGTTCATCAGCAGCGGGTGGGACTTCGGGGTGCAGGGCGACGCGGTCCTCAAATCCAGGACGGAGGGCGGCGGCGCGAGCGGCGAGGTTCCGTTCCAGTCGGATATAGTCATCTACCAGCTAACGAAGCAGGGTATCGCTTTAAGGACGAACGTCGGCGCCGAAAAATACTGGATAGACAGCGAGCTAAACTACTACTAGAAGCGGCCCCGGTGTTAAACCCGCCTGTTCGGATTGCGCAGGCTCGCCCTGCGTCCGGGATTACTTTACCGTTATGTCACAGAGACTTGTTCTTGCATCCTCCTCTCCGAGGAGAAAGGAGCTACTCGAATCGGTCGGCCTCTCGATCGAAGTGATAAGCCCCTCGGCCGACGAGGTCATGCACGGCGGCGAATCCCCCGGCGAATTCGCCTTGCGGGTCGCCTTCGAGAAGGCGGCGTCCGTTTCGCGCTGTCTCGGCGGTAATAGCTTCGTCCTGGGCGCGGATACGATAGTCGTCGTGGACGACGTCGTTCTCGGAAAGCCGGCGGACGAAAATGACGCCGCCCGAATGCTCGGCCTCCTCTCCGGGAGGGAGCACCACGTCCTCACGGCATTCTCGATCGTAAAGCCCCGCGAAGAGCCGCTCCACGCCGAAATCGTAAGCACTTCAGTCCGCGTAAGCCGGCTTGCGGCTTCGGAGATAGAAGGTTACATTAAGACCGGAGAGCCCATGGACAAGGCCGGTGCGTACGGCATTCAGGGCATCGGGGCATTCATGGTCGAGGGTATTACGGGGTCATACACGAATGTCGTCGGCCTCCCGGTGCCCGAGGTCTTAAGGGCCCTCACGAAGCTCGGCGCGGTACGGCTCTTTGGCAGAGATGAATCTTGAAGCCCGCATAGACGAAATCAGGAAACGTATTGAGGCGGCGGCCGTCAGGTCCGGCAGACGGGCGGAAGACGTAAAGCTCGTTGCCGTCACGAAACAGGTCGAGCCCGAGGTCATAGTCCGCGCGGCGCGATACGGGCTTCTCGCCTTCGGAGAAAATTACGCGCAGGAGCTCCGGCTCAAGCAGGAGATAGTGAACAATACGATTTACAACGCCGGCGTCGAATGGCATTTCATAGGCCGCCTCCAGAGAAACAAGGTCAAGTACCTCGTCGGGAGCGTCGCGCTTATCCACTCGCTCGATACCGTTTCGGCCGCAAGCGAGATCGACCGCCGGGCGCGCGCCGGTGACGGAATAAAAATGCCGGTCCTGGTCGAGGTTAACACAGGGGGAGAGACCAAGGGCGGGGTCGAGCCCGAGACCCTCGATGACTTTCTGAGCGAGCTTTCCGGGATGGAGGGCGTCGACGTGAGGGGGCTCATGACTATGCCTCCCTATTTCGACGATCCGGACAGCGCGAGGCCATATTTCGCGAAACTGAGGGATTTGAGAGACAAGCACTCTTCGAAGTATCAGGGCCTAAAAGAGCTGTCGATGGGCATGAGCGGGGATTTCGAAACCGCCATCGAAGAGGGGGCGACGATTGTAAGAATAGGCTCCGCGATATTCGGAAGCAGGGCATAATATTTCGGAGGGCGGAGGAACGATATGGGTAAAATAGGATTCATCGGCGGCGGGAACATGGCCGAGGCCCTCATAAAGGGCCTGATAGCGTCGGGAGCGGTCAAGAAAGGCGACATAACGGTGAGCGAGCCCGCCGATAAGAGGCGCTCCCACCTCAAGTCGGCTTACGGCGTCGCCGTCACCGGCGACAACAAGGAAGCGGCGTCCAGGTCCGACGTCGTAATCCTTTCTGTAAAGCCTAATACCATCAAAAAAGCGCTCCTCGAAATAAAGCCCCAAATTACGGCTAAAAAAATCCTCGTGTCGATAGCGGCAGGCATAACCACGGCCTCCATCGCCGCAGCCCTCAAAAAGAAGGCGAAGATAGTCCGCGTCATGCCGAACACCCCGGCCCTCGTTCAGGCGGGCGCTTCGGTGCTCTACTGTGCCCCGGGCCTGAGCCCCGAAGAGAGGGAGCAGGTGAAGAAGATATTCGAGTCCGTGGGCACGGCGGATATAGTCGAGGACGAGAAGCTCCTCGACGCCGTAACGGGGCTCAGCGGCAGCGGCCCGGCGTTCGTATCGATGTTCATCGAAGCATTGTCCGACGGCGGCGTCAAGATGGGCCTCCCCCGCCAGGTAGCGCTCGGCCTCGCCGCCCAGACCGTCTACGGCACGGCGAAGATGATAATAGACGAAGCGTCGCACCCGGCTGTGCTGAAGGACAAGGTATCCTCTCCCGGAGGCACCACCATCGAGGGCATACACAAGCTCGAAGCCGGGGGCTTCCGGGCGAACGTCATATCCGCCGTCGAGGCGGCCGCCAACCGTTCGAGGCAGCTTTCAAAGGAGGATAAATAATTGAGCGTTCTCGGTAATCTTGTCTCTGCATTAGCGACGGTTCTGGATCTGCTGCTTAACGTCTATATGTGGATTATCGTCGCGCGCGCGATAATCTCATGGGTCAGCCCGAACCCCTATAACCCGATAGTCAGCTTCCTCTACATGGCCACGGAGCCCGTCCTGAGATACGCGCGAAGGATAATACCCCCCATTGGAGGCACTCTCGACCTGTCGCCCATACTGGTGCTGGTGGCAATAGTATTTTTGAGACAGTTTCTCGTTCAATCGCTGATGCAGATAGCCAACGGACTTTAGTCAAGATGACCGACGACCCCATAACTATCGACGTTCTCGTAAAGCCCAGGTCCTCCCGGGGCGGTATAGACGGGGTCGAGGAGGGGAGGCTCAAGGTCAGGATTTCGGCCCCACCGGTCGACGGCAAGGCGAACGAGCAGCTTACCGAGATCATATCGAGCGCGCTTGGCGTCCCGAAGTCGAGCATCGAAATCATACGCGGGCGGACGTCGCGTCGAAAAACCCTTCGTGTGGCAGGCCTCACGAGGGAATTTTACGATAATTTTCTGGAGAAGCTCGCAAAATAAAACACGGAGCGCATTTCGAAAACCATGCCTGAGATAAGCGTCAACGGAACCGTTATTAACTACGCCGGAAGCGGAGAAATCGACCCCTCGCGCCCCACGGTCCTCCTCATACACGGCGCGGGGCAGAGGCTCGCCACGTGGAGGTTCCAGACGGGTCCCCTCGACGACGCGGGATGGAATTACGTTATCCCGGACCTTCCGGGGAGGGGAGGCTCCGGTGGAAAGGGCCTCCGCTCTGTCGAGGAATACAAGGATTTCGTAAAGGATTTCGCCGACGCCCTCGGCCTCGGCAAGCTCATACTCGCGGGCCATTCGATGGGGGGCGGCGTCGCGCTCAATTTCGCGCTCGACTACCCCGAAAAGGTAAAGGCGCTCGTCCTCGTCGGGACTGGGGCCCGTCTCCGCGTCGCCGGCGAAACGCTAAAGGTCGTCAAGAACAACTATCCGCTATTCTGCGACGTCTCGCCGTCGAGGTCCTTTGCCGAAACCTCTCCCGAAGAACTCAAGGAGGAGTTCAAAAACGGGCTCATCGCTACGCCGGGCGAGGTCTGTTATCACGATCTCTCGGCCTGTAACGAGTTCGACTTCATGGAGCGCGTACACGAAATAAAGGCCCCCTCCTGCATCGTCGCCGGCACGCTCGACATACTCGCGCCCGTGAAATACTCCGAATACCTGCACGAAAAGATAGAGGGCTCCGAGCTTTACGTTATCGAAGGGGCCGGACACTTCGTCATGCAGGAAAAAGCGGAGCGGTTCAACGCCGTTTTGGCGGATTTTCTCAGCCGGAACAAATAGGCGCCCGGGCCGTTCGTGAATCCATCTAACGGAAATCTCATCTATTGAAAATGTGGGCTCCTATCTATATATTAATAAATAGGGAGAGTTGCGGTTGCCGGCGATGGGCGGCAACAATAAGGACTGAGGTAAGTCGGGTGAGATTAATCTTATTATTGCTTATATCCATGTTCTTCGCCGGGACCGAAGCGGAGTCCATAGCGCTCGATTACGAGCAGGGAAATCCGGAAGTCACGTACGAATTGGGCCCGAAAGCCTATTGCTATAACTATACCTTTATAGACGCCGACGAAATCGCGGCTACTCTCGAGCCCTCGCCGGACGAGTACGAAATCACGCCGCTTGGTTTGGACATACTCTACGACAATAAACTCAACGTCTGTAAGCCCTACGGCAAGACGCTGATTTCCTCGCTCGGTATGAACACACCGTCCGGCGGTCTTGTGTCTTATGAAGAGCCCGTTCTTACCGGGCCCCAGGTTTCTTTCGTCGAGGATACGAATCCTTTCGACGGCATAACGTCGAAGCAGACCGTATTCTACGGCGGCGTTGTGCCGTTTGTCGCGATTCCCGACAACATCCTCGACAACGAGGACTCCTTCTTCAACGGAGAGAGCTTCTCGTTCTTCCTCTATTTCAAGACAAAGTTCTGATTGCCGCCGGCCAGCCGCGTGCGACGGACTCCGCTAAAACCCCCTGTAGGCCATAAATCCCCCTCAGGATGGTGTCCCTTTACTCGCACGGCTACTTTGTTAAAATAGATTCAACTAACTTCAGGGGGAAAAATCACATGAAAATTGCACTCTTGGGCGGTACGGGCGACATAGCCGAGGGGCTCGTCCTCAGGTGGTCCAGGGCGGGGCACGAAATCTTCATCGGCTCCAGGAGCGACGAGAAGGCAAAGGGCATCGCAGACGAATACCAGGCCAAGCTCAGGGAGCTCGGAATCGATTCAACGATCCACGGCATGGCGAACGCCGAAGCGGCGAAGGAGGCTGAGGTCATCATTATCAGCATCCCTCCCGAATATGCTGCGGCTACAATATCGCAGGTCAGGGACAGCATCTCGGACCAGGTAGTAGTAACTCCGGTCGTATCCATGAAGCGCGAGGGGAAGACCTTCCTCTTCAATCCCCCGGCGCAGGGCTCTTCCGCGCTCGAAATCAGGGAAGCGCTCCCTGAAACCGCGAAGCTCGTCTCGGCCTACCACAACCTCCCGGCCAGGGAGCTCAGCGAGATAGACCGCGAGCTCGACTACGACGTCGTAATCTGCGGCGACGACGATGCCGCCAAGGAAATCGTCAAGAAGCTCACGGAGGATATGCCGAAGCTGAGGGTTCTCGACGCCGGCGGGCTCGAAGTCTCCGCGATGATAGAGGCGATGACCCCTCTCATCGTGAACCTCAACGTAAGGTATAAACCCCGGCATTTTTCTGTAAAGTTCGTTTAAGAACTCCGAAGGCGGGGAGGCGGCCGGGAAGGCCGTCTCCCATACTACCGGCTACTCGCCCACTATCTGGACTATTATCTCTCTCGACCGCGACCTGTTGTCGAAGTCGACGAGCACTATCTGCTGCCACGTCCCGAGTAAAAGCTCGGAGGAAACGAAGGGCACCGTGAGCGACGCGCCCTGGATAGCGGCCCTTACGTGCGAGTGGCCGTTTCCGTCGCCCCACCTCGCGTTGTGGTGGTAGTGAATATCCCTGGGCGCTAACCGCCCCCACGCCTCCCTGAGGTCCCTCAAAGCGCCGCCCTCGTACTCTATCGTCGTGACGCCCGCGGTGGAGCCCGGGACGAATACGGTTGCTATGCTTGAAGATACGCCCGACTCGGCGACGCACCTTTCAACCTCCCGCGTAACATCGACGACGTCCGTATTCCCCTGCGTCGTGAGTTTTATGGTTTTTGTAACGACAGCCATTTCCGCCTCCTATAGTAGCTTAAGCTGCGCCGGCTTGTGGAGAGCCGCCGCGTCGAACCCCTTTTTCCTGAGCGCCTGCGCGAACTCGAGCGCGCGGCCGTACGCGAGATAAACCTTCCCCGGCCTCACGAGCTCGACCATCTGCACGAGCTCGTCGAAGCCGGCCCGCGTCGAAAACAAAAAGGCCTCGTCGGCCCCGTACGCCTTCATTAAATCCGCCCTCTCGCCGGGGGAGAACTCCGCGATCACCGCCGCCCTCTTTCGAGGCAGCTTTTCGAGCCCTGCCCGGGGCCCCTTCCCGAGGGGGAACATAACCACCCTTCCTTCTGCGCGCCCCGGTTTGTACGCCTCGTAATTCGAAATTTCCACGCCGAGCTCTTCGTATATTTTCATTGTCTCATAGATTGACTTCCGGAGCGAGAGCGTGAATCCCTCGTCCGATAACATCTTCGCGAGCTCTGGGGCTTTACCCGGAGACTCGGCGAGCAGCACGGGCACGTCGCCCGCCGATATCGCCCCGCGTACGAATTCCACTATTTCCCCGGCGACCTTGTGCCTGGGCGGGAACGAATATTCCGGTGCGGCGTACGTGCATTTCAAAACGAGCACGTCGCATTTTCTCACCAGCGCGGGTCTCGCGGTGCGCAGATTACCGAGGCATATATCCCCGGCGTAAATAACCGTCGTTCCGTCCTTCTCCACGCATATCTGTGACGAGCCGAGCATCGAACCCGAAGATATCAGCTCGACGCGCGCGCTCCCGAGCGAAAACGGCCTCTCGTAAGGGCACGCGAGCGCGGCCGGATTCTTAATCCTGCCTTCGAGGAGCCTTATGGTCTCGGGGGTGGCGATGATTTTCTCTGAATTGAAGGGGCCCTCGACGGCGGCGCTCGATACGAAGGACAGCTCTCTCTTCCTTCCCGAATCGAACCAGAGGTCCGTGCCCTTGAGATGAATCCCTTTGTCGTACTCTATCATGGGAGTCAGGTGCTAGTCTACTTCGGGACGGGGCTTTTTCAAGCCCCGGTTCCGCGTCTTTTTTTCACAGATTACCGCCGGCCGAAAAGCGGCTTTTTGTTGACAAAAGTTCGGTGAAACGGTGATACTTCTAAACTCCTCCCGCCGGAGGCGCCTTCAGGAAAATTCCTGACACACATTATATAGACCAGAGGGAGTTATACGTATGGACAAGACCGAAAAGATGTTAAAGGAGCTCACCGAGGCGAGCGGCATACCCGGATACGAAACCGAAATACGCGGCATCATGCGGAGGCATTTAAAGGCCCTGGGCAGGATAAGCCAGGACAACATGGGGAGCCTCATCTGCGAGAAGCCCGGGAAGTCCCCCGCGCCCGGGATCATGCTCGCGGGCCACATGGACGAGATAGGTTTCATGGTGAAGCACATAGCGTCGGACGGGTTCATAAGGTTCACGACCCTAGGCGGCTGGTGGGATCACGTCCTCCTGGGGCAGAGGGTGTCTATAATCACGCGTAAGGGTGAGGTCGTGGGCGTCATAGGCGCGAAGCCGCCGCATCTCCTTTCACAGGACGAGCGCGGAAAGCTCGTTCAGCGGAAGAACATGTATATCGACATAGGCGCGTCGTCCGAGGAAGACGTCGAGAAGGCCGGCGTAAGGGTCGGCGACCCGATAGTCCCCGTAAGCGAGTTCACTGTGCTCGCCAATCCGAAGACCTACATGTCGAAGGCCTTCGACGACCGCGTCGGCTGCGGGGTGATGCTGTCGGCGATGCAGTCCCTGCCCTCCGGCAAGCATCCGAACACGGTCTACGGCGTCGCCACCGTTCAGGAAGAGGTCGGAGTACGCGGCGCCACGACGAGCGTCGAGATGGTAAGCCCGGACGTGGCCATAATACTCGAATCGGACATCGCCGGCGACGTGCCCGGAATAAAGCCGGACGAATCCTCGACCAAGCTCACGGGCGGCCCGTCGCTACTTCTCTACGACGCCCGCATGATACCGAACCTCAAACTTAGGGACCTTGTCATCGACACCGCCAAGAAATCGAAGATACCGCTTCAGTTCACGACGATGGAGGGAGGGGCGACGGACGGCTCCGTGATCCACCTCCACAAATACGGCGTCCCGACCGTCGTCCTCGGCGTCCCGACGCGCCACATACACAGCCACAACTCCATAATCCACAGGGACGATTTCGACAACACCGTAAAGCTCGTAAACGCCGTCCTACAGAAGCTCGATAAAAAGACGGTGGACGATATTAAATCGTTCGCATAAGAGCGTAAGGGCTACGGTGCGTCCCGGAATATGAGTAATTCGGGCAGGTTACGAGGGCCTGTTCGGTAAATCCAAATAGCAGGTAAACTTATATTCCACCTTGAAATCCATCAAGATTACCGGCGCGAGGGAGCATAACCTGAAGGATATTTCCCTCAGCCTCCCCAGAAGAAAGCTCGTCGTCATAACCGGTGTAAGCGGCTCCGGGAAGTCCTCCCTCGCCTTCGATACGCTGTTCGCCGAGGGCCAGAGGAGATACATGGAGTCCCTCTCCGCATACGCGAGGCAGTTCGTCGACAAGATAGACAAGCCCGACGTCGATTCCATCGAAGGGCTTTCGCCGTCGGTGTCCGTCGATCAGAAGACATTCCAGCGTAACCCGCGCTCGACGGTTGGCACGATCACGGAAATCTACGATTTCCTCCGGCTCCTCTACGCCCGGCTCGGAAAGCCGCACTGTCCCGACTGCGGCATTGAGATAACGGCGCAGAGCCTCGATCGAATGATAGAGCGCGTCTCGGGCCTCGGCGACGGGGAGAGGGTCTACATGTACTCCCCGATAATACGGGGCAGGAAGGGCGAGTACAAAAAGGAGCTCGACGACCTCAGGCGCGAGGGATTTTTGAGGGTCAGGATAGACGGCGAGGTGCGCGACCTCGACGAGGAGATAAAGCTCGAACGCCGGAAGAAGCACACGATAGAGCTGCTCGTGGACGTGATAGCCCTTCGCGATGGAGAGCGCACCGAAAGAATCGCCGGTTCCCTCAGGCTTGCTCTCAGGCGCTCGGGCGGCGTGGTCAGGGTCGAAACCGCATCCGGACAGGGCATGACGCTCAGTGACAAGTTCGCATGCTCCCAGTGCGGGATGAGCTATCCGGAAATTTCGCCGCGCCTCTTTTCGTTCAACAGCCCCTATGGCTCGTGCCCGGAATGTCAGGGCATGGGCGAGACGTGGTTCTGCGACCCCGAGCTCTTCATCGACGAGGAGCTCTCGCTCGAAGAGGGCGCGGTCATACCGTGGAGCGGCTCAAGCTACTTTAAAAACATCCTCGAAAACGTCGCCGCGCACTACGGTATCGATATGACTGTCCCGTTCAAAAAGCTCCCGGCGAAGGCGAAAAAGATCATCATAAACGGCTCGGGCGGCGAAGACATCGTCTACAAGAGGGAAAGGAATGGGAGGACGATAAAGCACCGGGACGAATACAGCGGCGTCGCCGCGATACTCACGGCATGGTACACCGAAACCGATTCCCCGCCGGTCAGGGAAAAGCTGGCGCAGTTCATGCGGACGACAGTCTGCCCGGCCTGTAACGGCTCACGCCTCAGGAAAGAGGCCCTTTCGGTGCTTATAGAGGGCAGGTCTATATACGGCGTGGCATCGATGTCGGCGTTAAAGGCCCTTGAATTCATTGGCAATCTGAGCCTCACGCCGCGCGAAAAGGCCATAGGCGAAAGGGTGGTCACCGAGATCGTCTCCCGCCTCACGTTCCTGACGGAGGTCGGGCTCGGGTACCTGACGCTCGACCGCACGGCGCCGTCGCTCTCGGGCGGCGAGGCCCAGAGGATAAGGCTCGCGACGCAGGTGGGCTCGAAGCTAACGGGCATAACATACGTCCTCGACGAGCCGACGATAGGCCTCCATCCGAGGGACAACAGGCGGCTCATCGACACGCTCAAATCCCTCCGCGACATCGGCAACACCGTCATCGTCGTCGAGCACGACGAGGAGACGATAAGGAGCGCCGACTTCATCGTCGATATAGGCCCCGGGGCGGGTGAGAAGGGCGGCTGGATAGTGGCCGAGGGCGGCGTGGACGACATTATCAAAAAGCGCGGCTCGCTCACGGGCGGCTATCTCTCGGGCGACATCACCATCCCCGTCCCCGTGACGCGGCGGCAGCCGAAGGGGTATATAAAAATCGAAGGGGCTTCCGAGCACAACCTGAAAAACATAGACGTCCCTTTCCCGCTCGGCGTCTTCACGTGCGTGACGGGCGTATCGGGCTCGGGCAAAAGCACACTCGTCATCGACACCCTATATAACGCCCTCGGCAAGAAGCTTTACAGGAGCAAGGAATACGTCGGGAGGCACGAGAAGCTCACGGGCGACGAGGGCATAGATAAAGTCGTCAACGTCGAGCAGACGCCGATAGGCCGGACGCCGAGGTCGAACCCCGCGACTTATACGGGAATATTCACGCCGATAAGGGACCTCTTCGCGATGCTGCCGCAGGCGAACATAAAAGGATACAAGCCCGGACGGTTCAGCTTCAACGTCAGGGAAGGGCGTTGCCCCGTCTGCCTCGGCCACGGCGTCGTCAAGATAGAGATGCATTTCCTTCCCGACGTCTACGTTACCTGCGAAAGGTGCGGCGGGAACAGATATAATTCCGAAACCCTCGAAGTTAAGTATAATGGTAAAAACATCGCGGAGGTTCTGGACATGACCGTCAGCGAGGCGGCCGAATTTTTCAGGAACGTCCCGCATATAAAATCGAAGCTCGACGTGCTCGAAGCGGTGGGCCTCGAATACATAAGGCTCGGCCAGCCGGCGACGACGCTTTCGGGCGGCGAGGCGCAGCGCATAAAACTCTCCCGCGAGCTTTCGCGGCGCGCCACCGGAAAAACGCTATACATCCTCGACGAGCCGACGATAGGGCTTCACTTCGACGACGTCAGGAAGCTCATCGACGTCCTTCAGAGGCTGACGGACATGGGAAACACCGCGATAGTTATAGAGCACAATCTCGACGTGATAAAATCAGCGGATCACATCATAGACATGGGCCCGGAGGGCGGCGAGGCCGGCGGCTACGTCGTGGCCGAAGGGACGCCCGAGGAGGTCGCGGCGAATAAAACGTCGAGCACGGGCTCCTTTCTCAGGGAAATACTCGCACCACAGAGGATACGCGGCAAGGGAATGAATTAATTGGATCTTATACAGTCGATAATCCTTGGGGCGGTGCAGGGTATAACGGAATTCCTTCCGATAAGCAGCACTGCGCACCTCGTCCTCGTTCCGTGGTTTCTCTCGTGGCAGGACGAGGGGCTTCCGTTCAACGTCGCGCTCCACGTCGGGAGCCTCGTCGCCATAATCTTCTTCTTCTGGCGCGACTGGGCCGTCATTATAGACGAGTTCGTAAGGAGCGTATTCAAGGGAAGCTTCGAGGGCCGTCCGAACGGAAGAATCGGCGTTTATCTCTTAATCGCGACCGTGCCAGGGGGGCTCGCCGGGCTCGTCTTCGAGGAGCAGGCGGCCGGCATTCTCCGAAACCCGCTCTCGATAGCCTTTTTCCTGTCCCTCTTCGCGATACTCCTTTACCTCTCCGACAGGTTCTCGAAAAAAAGAAAGTCCGTCGCCGACATGAACGTCACGGACTGCATTATCATAGGCCTTTCGCAGGCCCTCGCGATAATCCCGGGAGTATCCCGCTCGGGCGTCACTATAACGGGCGCGATGATGAGGGGATTCAGGCGCGACGAGGCCGCAAAATTCTCGTTCCTCATGGCCGCCCCGCTCATAGCCGGCGCCGGGGTCTTCGAAGTCCGGCATCTCGATCTCTCCGCCGTCACGAGCACGCCGTTCGTGGCCGGCTTTCTGGCCTCGGCGGTCTTCGCGTTCCTCGCGATAAAATTCCTCCTCGGATTCGTAAGAAACGCCAGCTACACCGTCTTCGTCATATACAGGCTGGTCCTCGCCGTGGTCATGGCCTTTTTCTATCTTTACAAGGGATAGTTGAGCGATCTCACTTTACATAGACTTACCCGGGAGTAAGCTTTTACATTTATGAATTCACGACTCGTTCTTTTAAGATATACCGCGCTGCTGGTTCTCCTTGCCGCGGCTTTTTATTCGCTACCCGCGTCTCCTGCCACGCAGGACATGCCGAAAAACGACATGCGAAGGGACGATGCCCTCGTTCTCGACGCAATGAGCGACGAGCTCACCCGCTCTATGGGAAAGCTCAGGCTCGAAGGCTACGAGGACCCATACTTCATCAGCTACCAGATTAAGGACAACACGTTTTACGAGATAGAGGCCAAGTACGGCGCCGTCGTCTCATCGACCGAAAACAGGATCAGGCGCCTCTTCGTGGACGTCCGCGTCGGGGACTACGAGTTCGATAATTCCATTAAAGGACGCTCGGGCGGCGGGCTGCCGTTCGGCGGCTCGTCCTCGGTGCCCATAGACGACGACCCCGACGCAATAAGGACGGTGCTCTGGCAGGTGACGGACTATGCATATAAAGACGCCCTCACGCAGTATCTCAACAAAAAAGCGGGCAACGTGCAGGAAGTGAAGGACGAGGAGATCGGCAGCTTCACGAAAGAGCCGGCCCACGTCTTTTACGGTCCGGAGCTAACGCTCCCGTTCGATCCCGAAAAGTGGGAGAAGATCGCGAGGGACGTGTCGGCGGTTTATAAGGAGTACAAGGACATCCTCGACGCCGACATCGCCGTTACGGCCCAGAAGGAGACGGTGTACTTCGTCAACACCGAGGGGACCCGCTACATCAGGGACGAGATACTCTATTCCATAGACGCCCAGGTAACGGCCAGGGCGGACGACGGCAAGATAGTCGAGAACTACAGGAACCTCTACTACGTTTCACCCGAAGACATCCCTTCGCCGGACGAGCTCGAAAAGACGGTCAGGGAGATGGTCGAGGAAACACTCCTCATGAGGAATGCACGCGCGCTCCAGCCTTTGACCGTCCCCGCGCTCCTCGAGCCCGAGGCGGCCGGAGTGGTGTTCCACGAGGCCCTCGGGCACAGGCTCGAAGGCGAGCGCCAGATCGACGACGACGAAGGCCAGACATTCAAGGAGAAGGTCGGAAAGAAGATAATCCCCGAATTCCTCACGGTCGTAGACGACCCCTCCAGGAGCAGCTTTCAGGGCACGCATCTCATGGGCTACTATCCCTTCGACGACCAGGGCGTCCCCGGCCAGAGGGTCGTCCTCGTCGAAAACGGCGTCCTCAAAAACTTCCTCCTCTCGCGGACGCCCGTAAAAGGGTTCGACAGATCGAACGGCCACGGGAGGGCTTCGTACGGCATCTCCCCGATGGCGCGCATGAGCAATACCATAGTCGAATCCTCGGCCGAATACCCGAGGGAGAAGCTAAAAGAGATGCTCATCGAGGAAGTGAGGAAGCAGAACAAACCCTTCGGGCTTCTCATAAAGAGCATGAGGGGAGGGGAGACGAATACGTCCTCGTACAACTTCCAGGCCTTCCGCGGGACGCCGCTCGTCCTCTACAAGGTGGACCCGAAAACCGGAGAGGAAACCCCCGTCAGGGATATAGAGATAGTCGGCACGCCGCTCGTCACCATAAACAAGATAATCGCCACCGGCGACGACTACGCCGTATTCAACGGCTTCTGCGGGGCGGAGTCCGGATACGTGCCCGTATCGACGATCGCGCCGAGCATACTCGTCTCCGAGATGGAATTCCAGCGCGAGTCCTCGAAGAAAGAAAAGCCGCCGCTCCTCCCGCCGCCGTTTTTCGACAGGACGAACTAGGCCTGTGATCGAGCGCTGCTACCACGCATATTTCACGCCCTAAAGCCGCCCTGCTTTGGACCTTAAGGCGAATAGCATTATAATTTGCCGATGGCCGATATTCCGAAAATGCCCGCGCCGATCGAGAACGGGATGCTCGTTCCGACGCTCGACGGCGAAGGGTGGATATGGCTTTACAGGGACGAGATTACGCAGGCATACATCGACCACGCCGGCAGGACGAAGGGCCTCATGCTTGAAATCGGGGCCGGCTACGGGGACATCGTCCTCGAAGTCCTCAAAAGGGGCGCCCGCGCGATCGCCGACGAAATATCCGGGCCCCAGCTCGAAATAATAAAAGCGAGGGTCTCCGAAAGCGGCCTAACGGGCCTCGAAGCCATAAAGGCGGAGTTCCCCGAAGAGCTGGATTTATCGCCGGGCTCCATCGACGGGATACTCGTCTCCCGGGTCTTTCACTTCTTCCCGGGCGACAGGATACGGGGGAGCCTCCGTAAGGCCGCCGAATGGCTCAAGCCGGGCGGCAAGGTGTTCATAGTCACCGATTCCGTATACAGGAGCATATTCAGGGACCTCGTGCCGGTCTACGAAAAGAACGTCTCGGACGGCCTCGAATGGCCGGGCTGGACTGAAGACGTCCGAAAATTCATACCGCGGGGCAGGCTCGACCCCGAAACCCAGCCGCTCGCCATGAATTTCCTCGACCCGCGCCTCGTCAGGCGCGAGCTCGAAATCGCCGGGCTAGAAACCGAAACATCGGCATTTTTCAAATACGCCGCCGATCCCGACTTCGCCCGCCTCGACGGGAGGGAGATCGTGGGCGCGGTGGGCGTAAAGGTCTAACCCAGCGGTCGCGATCCCCGTCTCGCCTCCGCCATTTAAAAGTCTTCAATTCGAACGCGACATTTGTTAGTATTGAAATAATCTCACCCGGACCCTTTTTCCATAAAGGAGGCTTAAATGGCTGACGCCGTAAAAACGATAGAAGACCTTCTCATCGAAGGACGCACGTTCCCGCCCGGAAAGAAATTCAGCAGGAAGGCAAACGTCAATAACGCCGCCGTCTACAAAAGGGCGGCAAAAGATCCCGAAAAATTCTGGGCGGGCTTCGCGAAGGAGCTCGACTGGTTCGAGAAGTGGAGCAAGGTCTCGAGCTGGAAGCCGCCGCATTCGAAATGGTTCGTCGGCGGCAAGCTCAACGTTTCGTATAACTGCATCGACAGGCACGTAGCCACGGCCCGGAAGAACAAGGCGGCCATAATCTGGGAGGCCGAATCCGGCGAGAGCAAGACGCTAACCTACTGGGAGCTCTACAGGGAGGTCAACAGGTTCGCCGGCGTGCTGAAGTCGCTCGGCGTCAAAAAGGGCGACAGGGTAACGATATACCTCCCCATGATTCCCGAGCTCGCCGTGGCAATGCTCGCGTGCGCCAGGACAGGCGCGCCTCACAGCATCGTCTTCGGCGGGTTCAGCGCCGAGAGCCTCCGTGACAGGATAAACGACTCGCAGGCCCGTATACTCATAACCTCCGACGGCGGCTACAGGCGCGGGAAGATCATACCTCTCAAGAAAAATTCGGACGAGGCGCTCAGGGACGCGCCGACGGTCGAAAAGGTGATCGTCGTAGAGAGGGTCGGCGCCGAGGCCAGGCCGAAGATGGTAAAGGGAAGGGACCTCTGGTGGCACGACCTCATGGCCAAGGCCGAGCCTTACTGCGAGCCCGAGAAGATGGACAGCGAGGACACGCTCTTCATGCTCTACACGAGCGGAACGACGGGAAAGCCCAAGGGCATAGTGCACACGACGGGCGGGTATCTCGTCGGCGTCTATGCTACTACGAAGCTGGTGTTCGACCTGAAGGAAGAAGACACCTACTGGTGCACGGCAGACATCGGCTGGGTTACGGGACACAGCTATATCATATACGGCCCGCTCGCCAACGGGGCGACAACGATAATGTTCGAGGGCACCCCCGACTACCCGGACGTAGACAGGTTCTGGGCCATAGTCGAGAAGTACGGGGTCACGATTTTTTACACGGCCCCGACGGCTATAAGGTCGTTCATGAAGTGGGGCGAGGAGCACCCCAACAAGCACGACCTCGGCTCGCTCCGCCTGCTGGGCTCGGTCGGCGAGCCGATAAACCCCGAGGCGTGGATGTGGTACTACCTCCACATAGGCAACAGCAAGTGCCCGATAGTCGATACGTGGTGGCAGACGGAAACGGGCTGCATACTCATAACGCCGCTGCCCGGAATAACCACCCTGAAACCGGGCTCGGCCACGCTCCCGTTCCCCGGCATAGACGCCGACATAGTGGACGAAAAGGGGAAGACGATAAAAGAGGGGGCGGGCTACCTCGTCATAAGAAAGCACTGGCCCGCGATGCTGAGGACGATATACGGCGACTCGAAACGCTACGTAGACCAGTACTGGAGCAGGTTCCCCCACATGTACTTCACGGGCGACGGCGCCAAGAGGGACAAGGACGGCTACTTCTGGCTTCTCGGCCGCGTGGACGACGTCATGAACGTGGCGGGGCACAGGATAAGCACGATGGAGGTCGAAAGCGCGCTCGTCGATCATCCTTCCGTCGCCGAGGCCGCCGTCATAGGAAGACCGGACGAGCTCAAGGGGCAGGCCATAGTCGCGTTCACCACACTCAAGAGCAAGGTCAAGTCGAGTAAGCAGCTGACGGACAAGCTGAGGGCGCACGTCGCCGGCAAGATTGGCGCGATAGCGAGGCCGGACGAAATCATATTCACGGCCGAGCTCCCCAAGACGAGGAGCGGCAAGATCATGAGGCGGCTACTCCGGAATATCGCCGAGGGCTCGGTGATAGGCGATACGACAACGCTTGCCGATCCCGCCGTGGTGCAGGACCTGAAAACACAGTACGAGCACCTGGAAGGCTAGGGGGGGATTACAGGCCGGCTGTCGTTCCGGGCCCGGTGTCTTCGGCGCCGGTTACGACGCCCGTCCGGTCCGACTGCCATTTTCTGAATTTTTCTATGTCGTTCTTCACCGACGCCAGGACGAACCCTATCACGCCGGCGTCGTCTACGAGGCCGGTCGCCGGCAGTATGTCGGGAATGGCGTCAAGTGGATTCACGAAGTAAACGAGGGCGCCGGCCGTAAGAAGAAGCGTCGGCCAGGGCACTTCCCTGTACTCCCTTCTCATCCAGGCCCTTACGAGGTCTCTCAGGGTGCGTGCGTCGTTTCCGACGGATTTTATGCCTGCGTGGGCGGAATTCAGCTTGTCGCCGGCCGAGCCGACGAGGGTCTTGAGCCTGTTCTCGTCCCTGAGCGCCGCGGCCGCCGCGCCCAGGGCGCCGAACAAAAGCGGCCGGGCCATGCGTTTTACGAAGACCGACATATCAATCTACAATATAATCAGGGCTGGCCGGATTTCCAGTAATTTTTTGGAGGGGTTTAGCCGAGGTCCTTTATCGTGAGCCCGTTATCCTTCAGAAAAGGAAGGAGCCCTTTCTTGTTTATCGTCCTTAAGGCGCGTGTGGTAATCCTTATCCTGACGCTTCTTCCGAGCTCGGGGACGAATATCCTCTTCCACTGAAGATTCGGGTTCTGACGGCGTTTCAGCTTGTTGTTCGCGTGGGATACGTTATTCCCGACGAGCGGCTTTTTCCCTGTGATCATGCATTTTTGCGACATGGTATTCTCCCGATTTCCTGTAAAAACGATTAAGTATCCCACAAGATACGCATTTGTAAACCCTGCAGCGTCGAAAAACATAGTAGCGAGCGGAAGCTTTCTACACCGGCCTCACCGTGCGGGATTAGGCTCCAGGCACCCCTCGAAATGCGCTTCCAGCATCTCCGCGTCGACGCCGTCGGGCGTTCCAATAAGCACGAATCTCGAATGCGGCCTTTGAGCGCCCCACGGCCTCCCCCACGAAAGCGCGCACCTCCTTCCGACGACGTTCAGAACCCCGCGCATGTCGGGGAACGTGTCCAGGTGCAGTATCCCCTTCGCCCGGAATATAGTCGGCGGGAGTGTCTTCACGGCCTTACGGACTAGCTCATATGAAAGCATCCTGCCCGTCTCGAAGCTCCACGTCGCGAACACCTTTTCGTGGCTGCGGTCCCCGGCGTGTGAGTGACCGGGCTCTCCCGCGTGAACGTGCACGTCTACCGGCTCCCTTGCCAAAAGCCTGTCCGGGTCGTAGCCCCCGAGCCCGAAGACGAGCTCGAGCGGCACCCTGCCGAACCTGGCCTCCACGATCCGCGCGCCGGGCATAATCCCGCGCAGCCATCCCCTGACGCCGGACAGCCTCTCGTTACCGACGAGGTCCGCCTTGTTCAGCACCAGGACGTCGGCGACGGATATCTGTGCGATTCCGAGCTCGGCGCTCTCTCCCCTGGTCAATCCCTTTACCTGCTCCGCATCGACGACCGTTATAATGTTCTCCACCCTTATAAGCCTCCTTACGTCCGGCATCGGGAAGCTAAGGGCGATAGCCGCGGGGTCCGACACCCCGCTCGCCTCGATGATGATGTATTCAGGCGGCTCCGGCTGTTCGAGGAGCTCTATTATCGAAAGGAGCATGTCTCCCCTGAGCGAGCAGCAGATGCATCCGTTCGAAAGGCTTATCGTGTTGTCCACTTCGTTCTCTATGCCGACGATGAGCTCCGAATCTATGTTAATCTCGCCGAAGTCGTTCACCAGCACGGCGACCTTCCGCCCGTGCTCCGCGTGAAGCACGTAATTGAGTAGGGTCGTCTTTCCCGCACCGAGGAAACCGCCGATTATCGTGAGCGGAACAGGATTATCCGTATTCATTTCTTCTCTTTCCATTATGAAAACCGGGATAAGGCCGTTCCATCCGGCCGCCTGCCGATTCCTAAATCAGCCTCGTTACCGCGTGCCCGCCCCAGGCTATCACGAGCGCGAAACACGACGCCGCGGCCGCCTGCCTCGCCATCATCCAGAGAGCGAATCTTGCCGACGTCTCCCGCGCCACCGTAAGCGACGTTACGAGGCACGGGAGGAGCACGCCCGCGAGATACACGGCTGTAAGCACCTCGACCGGCCCCCCGAGGGGCGCCTTTAACGAATCCATCTCCCCGTTTAAGAGGCCTATCGCTATCCCGTCTTTCCGTATCGATCCCAAAATGAGGGCCGGCGCCGCCTGCCAGGGGAGGTGGAAGAGCGACATGACCGGCGCCAGCGCCTCGCTTAAAAAGCCGAGCAGGCCGGACCACTGCATCAGCGCGGCCGCTATGCATATAAGGAAAAAGACCGGTAACGCCATGACGAAAAACTGCTTTATCACGTACCAGCTTTCGCGCCATATGTCTTTCGGCCGCGGCCACTGTAGAAAAACCCGTCCCGTGAGCCTGAGCCTGTTTGTCCTGAGCCGCGCCTCGCGGGGCACGGTTATCCTGAGGTAGATGAGAGTGGTCGCGGCCAGGAGCGCGAGATACCAGGGCGCGAGGTACGCCATGCCCGCCGCGCCGAACACGGCCAGAGTCGCGGGGAGCTGGTAGGAGCAGGCGGAGCCGAACGATATTGCGGAGATGCACGCCCCGCGCGAGCAGCTCGAGCACGAGCGCGTGTTTATGACGGCGGGGACGTTACATCCGAAGCCCATTATTACGCGCACGAGATCGCGGCCCGAAATCCCGAACGGCAGGAGGAGCGGATGAAGCGAAACGGTCAATCTGTCGATGAGGCCGCTGCCCTTGTAGACGGCGAGTATTACCGAGAAGACGATCACCGTGGGGACGGCGTATAAAAAGAGGAACGGGCTCATGGCGAATAATCCGTAATCGCCGCCCAGCGTCGCTGCGAGCGGCCCGGGAAGTGCGTTCACTGCTCCAAGTAAAGGGGCAAGCGCTCTTCCGAGCGGGTCGTAAAACGAATCGGCCAGGCCGTTCGCGTTCCGAACGGCTATCCATGCGGGAAGAAAAAGGAGAATAAGTGATAAAGCCTGCCCCAGTACGGGGATTTCGAATACGCCTCTTTCGGGCGGCGCTTCGAGCCCGGTTTTTTCGTTTTCATTTCCGGGGGCGAACATGCCCGGGGACAAAAGCGCCTCATCGATCGCCGACTTGTCCGCGGCAGACAGGTTCCGGGCATTGACCGGGATTACCGGAACGCCTGCCCGCGCCCTCAGCTTCCCGAACGCGGCCTCGGCGTTCGAAAGCCCGTCCACCTTGTCCCGGAACGTGACGATCATGATCCCGAGCCTGCCCTCTGCAAGGGGAAGCAGCTCTTCCAGGTCCTCGTCCATGCTCGTCGCCTGGACGACGAGTATCACCGGGTCGTTCTCCTTCAGCTGCCTGAGCGTCATGCGCACCGCTATGCTGTCCGAGTCCCGCATTATCCCGGGCGTGTCGAGGAAGGCCGTGTTCCCGAGCGTGTATTTGTCTATCGATACGGTGGTGCCCCTGAAGTTGGAGGAGCTCGCCGGCTTCCCGGTGAGCGAGGCTATGAGCTGCGACTTCCCGACGCTCTCCCTCCCTACGACGACGTAAGTTTTCCCTATGTTCTCTATGCTGCGTTCCGCCCGGCCCATGCCGCCTCCCTGAAATTTTTGCTATAACCGATTCAATATCCGGATTTCGTTCAGCACTCACACTCGTCGCCGCAGCAGGAAAGGTCGTCGAGGAACATCCCCTTCCGGCGGTAAAAATCCAGGACCGATTCGTCGAGCTTCCGCCTCCCGAGCCTTTCCGCGAGCTCGCTCGCTATTACGGCGAAGCGCTGCCTGAATTTATAAATGAAGCAGAATATGAGCTCCCCGTGCCTTACGTTCGGGCCGGTGAGGAAGAGGCCCGGCGTGACGGTGGATTCGTCGTGCTCCGTCAGAAGCGGATAGCTTTCCTTCTCCTCCCACTCGAACAGGTCTCTTACCATCACGAGGCTCGATTTGAATCCGGTCGCGAGAACCGGCGGGTTGCTCGTAAAAAGCTTTTTGGCTCCGTTCGAAAGGATGTATCCCCCGTCCGTCTTCTTGACGTCCCCGATGCCCGAATTCCCGTTCAGTGTAAGGCGCCCGGAATCCACGGCCGATATCAGCCGGCGCGACGTATACGGCGACAGGCTACAGCTCGGGTCGCTCGACTCGCTCTTCCACGCCTCTTCCCTGTCGTACACGCTCACCTTCTTCCCGAGCGCGGTCAGGTTTACGGCCGCGTCTATGCCGCTCTCGAATCCGCCGATAACGACGACGTCCCCGCCCTTTATGTCCCGCCACGACGAGACGGCCGAGTTGTGTATGCAGTGCTCGGAGCCGGGGAAGGCGTCCAGGGCCGGATACTGGTATTCCCCGGCCGCCCATATAACGAACCGGCTCCTTATCGCGCCCTTATTCGTTTGTATGTCGAAGCTCCCGGCTTGGCGGGGCTCGATGCGGGCGACGTCGACGCCGGTCCTTACCGGCAGCTCGAAGTGTGTGGCCACGCTCTTGAGATATATCCGGTAGCTCTGCCCGTCCGGGTGCTCCAGCTTGAATATGTGGCCTGGGGACGTGTTCGGCACGACGGCGTTCAGGTCCAGCATGTCGAACCCGTGCCCGGGGAACGACGGGGTGATAAAATTCATCTCCCGGGGCCATTTGCCGAAAGACGCGCCGACTTCGTGCCTTTCGAGGAGGATGAATTTCCTTAGGCCCAGGAGCCTGAGCAGCGAGCCCATTCCCACACCTGCCGCCCCCGCGCCCACAATAACGACGTCGAATTTTTCCTTCTTCGCTGAATTCATGTTTCCTTCCCCTAATGGAGCGGCCGCCGGTGTTGAGGATCCCGGCGGCCGCTGTCTGGTCGTAGCCGCTCAACCGGCGGCTTTCTTCGTCAATGCTGAACCTCTTTAATCGCAAAGGCCGTCATCGTGCCGGGGGTTCCGCCGACTTCTATCTCGCGGATGATCTCCGGCTCGTGGAGCCCTACCTCTACGACCGTCCCGTCCTCCGGTATGCTGACGTACGCGACCCCCGGCCCGGCCGAGAGCCTCGGGCGGATTCCGGTGCACGAAAACGGCGAGGTTACCGGAATACTCTCCTCTATCGTCCACGTGTTGGAATCGATAACCTGAATGAATCCGTCCACGGTAAGGACGGCGACCTCGTTCCCGCCGTCTTGCTCGAAGACGAATCCGCACTGGTCCGCGGGCAGGTCCAGGACGTCCGTCGCGGAATTGGACGGGTTGATTTTTATAAGCGCCGCCGTGCCGAAATTACCGACGAAAAAGCCTTTGGACTCGTGCGCGATCAGGGTTCCCGTCCTGACGTCCGCTGCGGGATACGGGATATTCTTCGAGGTAAACTGTCCCGAGACCTCGTTATAGGTCAGGACCAGTACCCCGAAATCGGCTCCGCAGGCGAATGCGTAATGGCTCCCCGTGACGGCCTCGCCGTGAAGGTCCACGCACGAGCTGTCCGGGTCCTCGACGTCGGCGAATTCCTGGAGCACAAAGCCGAATTCGTCGTACACGTTTACGCCTATGGGCAGCGAGGATGCGCCCGGCACGCCGTTTACGTACTCGGGATTCGGTACAGTGATCAGGAATTTATTGTCATGTGCAGGTACTGCCGCCCCGTGCGCCGGCCCGTCCAGCGCGAAGAAAAGCACCTCGGGCTCGCTGTCCCCGAGCGTGCTTTCGAGCACAGCCGCCACTTCGGCGTCTATCCCATCGTCCCGGCTGCCGTCGAAATGAATCGCGCTCCATCCGTCGTGTGATACGAAGTGCACCGGCGTCGTGCCGAAAAGCTCGAAGCCCAGAAGCTCGGGCTCGCCTACGTGAAGGTGAAAATGATCCCCGTGCTCCTCTATCTCGATCCCGGTATCTATGAAATTCACCAGGCCTTCCTCCGTCTGTACCGCAACCCCGTAGTACGTGTGAGCGGTCGGGTATATGGTCGCCGGGCCCTCGAGGTCAATCGACGATACTACGTCGCCGTCGTGGAGGTCCACGATGTCGATGCGACCGGCCTCGGCGTCCGATACCAGGAGCGCCCCTACTATCTCTTCGTGGTCGTGATCGTGCGAGTCCCTTTCTTTCTTGTCGCATCCCGCCGCCCCGAGCCCCGCTATCACGAGAACGAAAAACAAAAGTCTCCTTACCGCTGATTTCCGCCTCATTTGAATCCTCCTTTTAAACCTGTTTTTCTACCTGGCTCATAACCTAACACAGAAGATTCAAAATGCAAATGATTTGCGCAAAGAATTTGCGTTAAAATTTATTCGGTGTCGTAACTTACCGCGATAACAGCGTAATTGTTTTCGCTTTCGGATCGGCTTATTCGGGAAAAGTGCTTTTTCCGGTTTTTTGTTGTAGCTTATACGAAGAAAAGCGAGCGAAGGATAAAAGGCCTGATGAGAGCGAGCTTCACAGAGCTTAGGAAAGAAATACTGAGGATCATCGAGGAGTCGGCACAGCCGCTGATGGTCAAGGACGTCCTGACCCGGCTCGAGCCGAAACCGAACCTCTCGACAATATACCGGGCCCTCGATTTTCTCTGCAGGAAGGGGCTCGTAAAGTCGGTTTCGTTTTCCTCGGATGCAAACTACTACTTCAGCGCGAAGAAGGGACACGCGCACTTTCTCTACTGCAGAGGGTGCTCCGAAATACAGGTATTCGACCAGTGCTTTGCTGATAAAATACAGAAGAACATCGAGCACGAGTTCGACTACAAGATAACGGACCACTTCTTTTACTTCTCCGGGATATGCGACGACTGCCGCCACCGCATGGTCGATCTCCGGTCCGGCTAAAACCCTCCGGGAAAATAATCGCCCGTTATGTGTGGATTGGTTTCTGAAGGGCCGGGCGGCCCATCGGGGCCGCCCGGATAGTGTGAGATTTTATTCGGTGGTTACGTTGACAGCCCTTTCGGTGTCGTTGAACGCCCCCTCTACCACGTTCCCGTCCTTGTCGAGCAGCTGAAGCCTGACGCCGTACTCACCCGCCGGCAGCCCGGCGACGAAAGCCGGCGTCCAGTCGGTAAGCGTTATCGTTCCGACCTCCTCACCCGAATCCTTCTTCGTTATCGTGTACTTCGCCTTGTATCCGTCCGGGCTGAGCTCGACGTTATTGAGGTAAAAGTCGAGCAGTATCTTTTCTGCGTCTTTCCCCTTATAATCGCCCTTCGGCCTGCTGTAGATTATGGTTGGCGCCGACTTGTCGAGGAGGAATTCGCCCTCTTCCTTGCCGACGTAAAAGTTAAGTATCTCGGCCGCGTCCGGCGACTTCACGCTCTCGTGGTACGAGCGGCTCGGGAAGACGACGAGCGTGTGCGGCCCCTCGGTGAGGACGCCTATGTCAAACGGCTCCCCGGCCTTGTAATCGGCGAGATACGGGTCGTTATCGAGAATTATATGCGCGTGCTGGCCCTCGGCCGAGTTGGCTATCTCCTCAGCCCTCGGGGTGTCGGTCTGTACCCCGAGCTCGAAGTTCTCTACGTCCACTATCACGGAAACCTTGGCGTCGTCGAGGACGCTCCCGTCCTCGAAATTCGAAACGCGGGTACTGGCCCCCTCGAAGGACGGCGAGTTGTCCCACGCCTCTATCGTTACTCCTTGGGCGCCCGTGGCCTCCGGCCCGGGAGTCGGTGCCGGCGCCGGAATAGGCTCCTCGGGCGCCGGCTCGGGCGTCGTAGCCGTTTCCTCGACCTCCACGCTCTCCTCTTCGACGACGCCCTCGTCTCCCTGGCGGCACCCCAGCGTAAGCGCCAGGGCCAGTACGAAAATTCCGAAATATGCCATGGTAAGATTGTTCTTTCTCATAACTTGTCCCCCCTTTGCAATTGGTCTTCTTAATGTATTCTAATGGATAACGTACTCTCCACCAATAAAAATATATATAACGCCCGGGATTAACGGAGGGAAAAAATGCTCGACGAGGCTCTTTTGGCCGTAATAGTCTGCCCCGAAACGAAACAGGACCTCGAGCCCGCGGGGCCCGATCTCGTCGGTAAAATCAACTCTTTAATCGAGAAGGGCGAGCTCCTCAGCAGGTCCAGGCAGAAAATAACGGAGCCCATAGACGGCGGGCTCGTAAGAAAGGGGGACAGGAAGTATCTCTACCCCGTAAGGGACGACATCCCCGTTCTCCTGGTGGACGAATCGATACCGCTCGAAGGGATTCAGTAATCCCTGAAAACCTCCACGCTCTTTCCCGTCATCGTGTATAGGCCACCCACGAGATTGCCTTCGCCTATCCTGAGTTTCCCTGTCACCCTGAGCGGGATGTCGGTCATATACTTTGCGCTCTTCCCCTCGGGCATTTCGACGTAGACGAACTCGTTCATCCTGGGCATCACCCCGAAGCAGCACCCCATCTGGTTATTAAGGAGCATGAAGCTTCTCACCTCTCCCGAATCGAAATCGACGGGCAGCATGTAGCCTATAACCTTCACGTCCTTCCCGTCGAGCTCCATCACCTTCGCCGGGACGACGTTATCCTTCTCGTAATCGAACCCGCCGAGGAAATCGAAATCCACCTTGGCGGCCCCGTCTTCGGTCTCAAGGGCCCCGGCCGTCGCGTAGTCGAAATTCCGGTCGGGTCTGAAGTGGATCCCCAGAGCGGGGAATAGGAGTATGCTCGCGACGACCAGGATTTTAACCACGTGCCTCTTCCACTCGAAGCGCTTTTCGCCCTTGAGCGAAGCTCCCTCGCTTTCGTTTTTTATATTCTTGGAATTACTCTCCGCCGTCATTCGTTGCCCTCCGGAAACCTGAACTCTACTTCCTTAAATTCCTTGCCTCTTACCGTTATCGCCGTAACGACGGCGCTGAAATGCTCCAAACCCTTAAGTCTCTCCGAACGCGCGGCAAACTCCGACGTATCCCCCCCTTTCTCCCCCGTGAGTATATTGTAAACGGCGTCCAGACTAAGCGTGAGCTCGCCCGCGGGCGCCTCGCCGCCTGTATCGGGAGCCACGATTCTTATCTCGATATTTTCCTGCCCGAGCCTTACCGGGTTCTCGGCCTCGCCGTCGAGGACGTACGCCGTGAGCTCTCCCGTTCCCGGATCGAGCACAATCTCCAGATGCGCGAATTCGTCGCCGAGCACGACAAGCGTCCCGCCGTGCGGGGCGGTGTGCTCGTGCCCGTTATGATTTGCGTCGGCGTCTCCGTGGGCCCGGGCGGCGGCCGCCATCGCCGTCGCAAGAATCAAACACAGTACCAGTTTCATGACGTCCCTCCTTTTATTCACGTTTTCTAGCTTAGCGGTGCGAGGTTCGACGCGACGTCCGTCGAGTACGCCTTTAGGGCCGGTATGACCCCGGCCAGTATGCCGAGCGCTATCATCGCCAGGGGCGCCGCGAGGAGGGCCGGCCCCGGCTTCAGCACGTCGAGGACGACGCCCGTCTCTGCCCTTATGACCACTGCCGCCCCGGCCAGTATGAGCGCGTACACCGCGCAGCCTAGCGCGGCCCCGATCGCCGCTATCGACGCCGATTCCAGGATTATAGCGGCGAAGACGGTCCCGCGCCTGGCGCCGAGCGCCCTCAGTATCGCGAATTCCCGCCGCCTCTCGTTCATGGTGTTGTAGATGCTGGCCAGTATCGACCCCGCGGCGACAAGAACGACGAGGTACGCGACCAGCGACAGGACGTTATTCACCCAGCCGATTTTACCGAACAGCTCCGCCATGACGCGCCCGATGGGCCACGCGAGTGTCGCCGCCGTCCCCTGCCTGTTTATCGTCTGGTCGAGGAGAAAGCCCCCCTGCGGATTCCTGAGCTTCAGCATGACGGCGCTCACCTCCTTGTACCTGTCGGGGATTTCCTCCCCCGCCCTGGGCTCGTACGTCCCGCCGCCGCCCCTCAGCACGTGGCCCGATATCCTGTAGAACTCGTCGATCGGTATCCATATCACCCTGTCGGAAGGCGAGTTCGTCGGCTCGAGCACCCCCGTAACCGTGTACTCCTCGGCGTGCTTTTGCCTTTCGTCGAAAACGAGCCCGTGGAAGGGATTAAACTTCGAGCCCGCCCTGAGGCCCGTTTTGTCCGCGACGTAGCTCCCGACGACGGCTTCCCGTTTCTCCGGGTTGAAGAACTCCCCCTCGGCGAGGGTGAACTTGCGCCCCTTTCTGTATTCGAGGTCGGTGAACAGGCTCCTTTCCGTTCCTACGATCCTGTAGCCGCGGTAGTTGTCGCCGACGGCGTAGGGGACGGCGAGCTCGACGTTCGGATTTTCCTTTATCGCTTCGTACATCTCCCAGGGGATATTCCCGGGGGACGTCTCCAGGTGAAATACGGTATTGAGGACTAGCTGGAGCTGGCTCCCGCGCGCCCCGAGAACGGCGTCGAACCCCGTGGGGCCCCCGGTGAAGGCGTCGTACGTCTGGTCCCTTATGCTGAATACGGCCATCACGAGCCCCGCCGCGAGGGCCACCGACAAGACGGTTATCACGGTCGAGAGCCTGTGCTGCGCAAGGCTCTTCCTGGCAATGAGAAATATCCCGCCCACGTTTTCCCTGTTCATTTTTCTATCCCTCCGCGGGGTGCGCGGTTGATTTCGCCGAGGTCCTTAACGCCCCCGAAATTCCCGAGGACCTTATCGTCGTGGCTTACCAGAAGTAGCGCCGCGCCGCTCTCGGCGCACATCTCCTTTATCAGCGAGACCGCCTTTCCGGCGGTCCCCGGATCGAGGTTCCCCGTGGGCTCGTCTGCAAGGACGAGGGCGGGCCTGTTGGCGAGAGCCCGCGCGAGGGCGACCCTTTGCTGCTGGCCGACCGAAAGCTGGGACGGCTTGTAACCCGCGCGGTCCCCGAGCCCGACGCATTCGAGGAGGCCGAGGGCGAACCCCTTGTCCACCCCCTTTCCGAACATCATCCCGAGGAGGACGTTCTCGAGCGCCGTATAGCCCTGGAGGAGATTGAACGTCTGGAATATGTAGCCGATTTTGTCGGCCCTCAGCCTGTCCCTCCCGGCCTCGGAAAGCGCCGTCGCGTCCTCGCCGCCGAGGAGTATCCGCCCGCCGTCCGGCCTCAGTATCCCGGCGACGAGGTTAAGGAACGTGGTCTTCCCCGAGCCGCTCTCTCCCGAAAGGGCGATCTGCTCCCCGCTTTCGAGGGCGAACCCGGGGACGTCTATGACGGTCAGGATTTCCCCGTCGGGGGTCGTGTAGCTCTTTTTGAGGTTCTCGATTTCCAGTATACGCATCGCATCCCGCCTATTTAAGCCACGGGGATTTCCGCTCCCCGCCGCCCGTATCTTCCGTCTCTTCCTCGACCGAAATCCCGACGAATATGTCTTTATATTTTTCGTCGAGCTCCCCCGCCACGGGCCCGGCGTAGCCGTTCTCGACGAGCAGCACGTTCAGCATCTTTCCGCCCGGCACGAAGACGTAGCTAAGCGGCCCTCCGCCCTCGTCCACCGACTCTCCCGTCTCCACCTTAACGAGCGTCCCCCTCCTCAGGATCGATTCCGAGAACTTCTTCGCGCCGCTTTCTTCATCAGGGGGTATGTCTACCCCCGCGAGCCTTATTTTCAGCATGCTCATGTCGGGCGGCTCGCAGAAGAAGCTGTCCCCGCTCTCGACTCTCATGACAGTGCACGTGAAGTATTCGTATTTGAGGAAGTCGAGAGAGCGCGCCGCCTCTTCGTATTTACCGCCGCACCCGGCCGAGAGCATCGCCGCCGCGATCGCCGCGAACAGAACACCGGCGCGTTTTCCATTCAGGATTATTCCTTTCAATTTTTGCCTCCACGGCTCAGACGCGTTTACGCACCTCGCGCCACAAGAGCCCCGCGATGAAAAATACGCACGCACACATCGCCATCGATGCGCCCGTGGGTAACGACAGCACGAACGAAAAAAAATATCCGAGCACGGCGGAGAGAACCCCCATCGCCGCCGAGAGTATGAATACAAGCTTTAATCTTTCTGTAAAATAAAGCGCCGCGAGCGGCGGCAGCGCCAGGAACGCGAAGACCGGCAAGGCGCCCAGAGCCCTTGTCGCCGCAGCGGCGACGACGGCTATCATCACCATTAGCCCCGCGTTAAGCGCCCGCACCGGGTATTTAAAAAGCCGCGCGGATTCCTCGTCGAACGAGACGAATACGAAGTCCTTCATGTAGATGAGCAGTATGGCCCCGACGGCTATGGCGATGGAAGGAATGATGTATACGTCCTCGGGGGCGACGACGACGGCGCTCCCGAACAGTATGCTCGCGATGTCGTGAGAGCCCTTCGTTATGCGGTCCCCCAGTATGACGACCGCTGCCGAGGCGACGAGGAATCCGAAACCGATGATCCCCTCCCTGCTTATGCGGGAGTAGTCCTTCTTAAACGCGAAGAATACGGCCGCCGCTACGGTAAGCCCTATCGACAGCGCGAACGGGTGCACGGCCGCCGAAAGCGCCCCGAGGCCCAGCCCTTCAATGTAAAACGAAAGCGCGACACCGAAGCTCGACACCTGCGTAAGCGCGGCGCTCACGAAAATTATTCGCCTTAAGACGACATAGACGCCGAGGAATCCGCATATCGCGCCCGCGGCCGTGCCGACTATCATCGGGTCCCGCCAGAGGAAATAACTGTGGAGGAATTCTCCGAACGTTATCATGCGCCGCCTCCGCCGGGCCCGGATATTTGCACGTTGAAATCGCTCCCCGGGTTTAGCCCGAAGAAATCCGCGAGGACGCCGCTCGTCATCAGCTCAGGCTTCGCGCCCTCCCGGAAGACGCCCTTATCCGCGTCCACGAGTATTATCCGCTCTGCGTACTTTGCAGCCGTCCTCAGGAAGTGGCTCACCATTATCACGGCCGCGCCGCTCTCCTTTCTTATCGATTCGACGAGCTCCATTATCACGGCCTCACCCCTGACGTCGACGGCGGCGGTAGGCTCGTCTAGGACGAGCGCGTCGGGCTCACCCGCGACGGCGCGGGCTATGAGGGTCCTCTGCTTCTCCCCGCCCGATAGCGACCGGAACGTCCTCCTTGCGAGGCGGCTCACGCCGGCCATTTCCATCGAGCGGTCTACGCATTTCCTGTCCGCCTTCGACAGCATCCTTCCGGCGGGCACCCTGGCGTACCGGCCCATCGAAACGACTTCCTCGACGGACACGGGAAAGAGCGGGTCGAAATGCCCGTTCTGCGGGACGTATCCGAAAACGATGCCCGGCTCCCTGTCCACGCTGCCCGAAACGGGGGGGACGAGGCCGAGTATGGTTTTAAGGAGGGTCGACTTCCCGCCGCCGTTGGGGCCGAGTATGCCGGTGAATTCCCCTCTCCCGACGGAAAGCCCGACGGGTCCCAGGATGGCCTTCCCGTCGTACCCTATCGTAACGTCTTTGAGTCTTATAAGCTCCTTCATTTTCCACCTTGAAACGGGCGGCCCCGGGAGTGTAGGGAGGTAAGAATCCCGGGGGCCGCCGCGAATAATTTCCTATCCGTTCCGCATGGAGCCCCCGCTCCCCGCCGCCCCGGACCCGCTCCCGAGGGCCGAGGTTATCTGTCCGACGATCGCGTCGAAGAGGTCGAAGTACGTATTTATCCCGTCTTCACCCCCGACGCTCGTCGGGATGGACAGGAACACCGCTCCCGTCTTCTCCGAAATTATCCTCGGAGTTTTCTGCGGGTAGTAATTTGAAGCGATTACGAGCTTTACGTCCTCGGCCTCCATCTTCTTTATAAGCGACGCCACGTGGGACGGCGTCGGCGGTATGCCGGGCTTGGGCTCTATGTATCCCGCGTCCTCGAACCCGGCCCACCTCGTGAAGTAGTCGAGATTCTTGTGGTAGGATACGATCTTGGTCCCCTTGTACGGCGCCAGCTCTTTCGACCATTCGCCTATCCTGAGCTCGAGCAGCTTCGCGAAATTGCCGTAATTCTCCTCGTAATACGCGGCGTTTTCGGGGTCTATCTCCGAGAGCTTTTCCATGACGCCCTTCGCCACGAGAAGACCGTTTCGCGGGTCGAGCATGTAATGGGGATTCCCCCTCGGATGTATGTCTCCCATCGACCTGTCCACGGGGCTCGTCGGCACGTCGAGAACGACGGTCAGAAACCTGGAAGCGTCCACGTTCCCCGGGGAGTTAAGCGTGGCTATGTTCGAATTCCTCGCGCCCGTGACGAGTATCGGCAGCCACCCGATCTCGAGGTCGAGGCCGTTATAAACGAGGATGTCCGCCCTGTTGAGCTTCGTTATATATATCGGTTTCGCGTCGACGAAGTGGGGGTCCTGGTAACCCTTGGCGAGGCTCTCGACGTCGACCTTGTCCCCGCCTATTTCCTTCGCGATCGCCGCGAAATCCGGCGTGGACGTGACCACCCTCACCTTCGCCTCGGCGCTCCCGCCCGCGAATAACGTAACCGCCGCCGCTATGAAAAGCGCGAGTCCGGGAAATGATTTAAACATTTTCATCGTTCGTCTCCTTTCCTTGATTATTTAAAACGGGTGCGCCCCGTGCGCCCCGATCGCGTACTGGAACTGAAGGAATATCGCATGCTGATTAGGCCCGTAGTTCTGGTTCAGATAATCGTACTGTAGCCTTATGCTCGAAAATTCCGACGGCCTGAAAGTCAGCATCGGCGATATGCGGTACGCCCTTCCGAGGAGGCCGAGCGTCTCGTCGTGGACGTGCCCCTCTTCGGGCTCTTCCTCCTCGTGTTCATGGTCGTGGTCTTCCTCTTCGTGGATGGGCGTGTTGGTGTCCGTGAAATCGAACCTGAGCCCGGTGTTCCACCTCTTGGCGAACCTGTACATCGCCTCGGCGTAAAACCCGTAATCCTCGAGCTCCTCCTCCGGTGTCTCGGCCTGCCTCCACATGAACTCCGACTGGAGCGACACTTCCTGGTACGGATTATCTTTAAGCGGCCTGTACTTCGCGAAAAAATCGACACCGTAGAGGTTAGACCTCTCGTCGGGTCCCGACTCGTTACTGCCCGTTGCGAAAGACGCCCCGAGGCTAACGCCGAGCGATTCGCCGACGTCGAAGAAGTTGGCCATGTGGAATATGTAAAGGAGATTCCCGATGTTGTTGGCGTCGGGGCTCCTGCCGAACGTAGGCGTCTCGACGTCCGGGCTTCCGCCGGATGCGCTCAGCTCAAGATACCACGGCACGGGGACGAGGAAGCTCGCCTCGACGCTCGTCGGGTTAAGGTGCTCTCCCAGGAACTCCGCGACGACTATCGGCAGCGTCACGAAGTTCTGCGCGTGCCTGTGTATCTGGTTTATCCTTCCGAACTTCGCCCTCGCCCGCCCGATCTTCAGCTGCGAGTTAAGCGGCATGCTGAAGAGCGTCGTCCCGTAAGCCTCTTCCAATTCGACGCCTTCCGTTCTGAACGAAAAGAACGAATCGAACCTGAAGTAGGGATCGACGACGCTCTGGAACCCGACCTCGATCTCCTGCATGTTGACGCCGGTATTCTCGGGGTCGTTTTCCGCGAAGACGACGGGGTTGTTAAGCGAATACCAGGTCGGGGTTATCATGGCCACGACGCTTATTTCCGGGTTCAGCGACTGGACGACCTTGCTCAGAAAACCCTGCGGCGCCCCCTGTGACGGCGAGGCGGGCACCGTAACCGTCTCCTCTTTTACGACGACCTCTTCTTTTGACTCGCGGCTCTCGACCTCGGCCTCGAGCGCCCTGTTCTTTTCTTCGAGGTCGTCGATTCTCTTCTGCATCTTCTCCATCATCTGCTTAAGCTCGCCAAGCTCCTTCTGAACATCCTCGCCGCCCTGGGCAAACGCATCGCCCGGATGCCACGCCTGACAGGCAACCAGGGAAATGACGAGCACAGCGATAATCCTTCTAACGCTCATTATTCACCTCCAGATTTTTTTGTGAATGAATTCCGGAGCGCCGCGCCGGCATCGGAACAGGGGCGAGTGCGGGCGTTATGCGCCCGCGCGGTAGGTGTATGCAGCGAAGGGGCGTTCACGACCGGACGGAACGATGCCTTCTATATAGAGATATTTACGAGTTTTCGCCCTGGAATTCCTCGGCCGATACGGCTCAGGCGAGCGGAGGCGAGCGCGTCGATTTGTAAAGCGTCAGGAACGACGCCGGGATCAATGGTACGTCTGTGCTGAAAGAAATCAATACGGGTGAATCTATAAGGACGGGTAAATTTTCCCTTTCGGGAAGCTCCAGGTTTCCGTGGAGCCTGCACGCAGAGCACTGCTCGACGGAATGCCCCAGGTGGTCTGTGGATTTCGTTATGCGTACGCCGCTGTCGGCGGCGAAGCCGTGGTTGTGGACGCTCAGGGATAAAACGAAAACGATGGCGAGCGCCGCCGCGAAAAACGTGCTTACTCTCTTTGTCTTTGCCTTCGTTGCGTCCATTATCCGTGTCCGGCCTTGCCCTCAGATGATAACATATGATTCGCGATCGTGAGAGCCGCATCCTTTACATTTAGCGACGGGTCGAGGTCGATACCGAGCTTCTTCAGCTCGGCGAACAGTTCCCCGAGGACGGGCGGCTCTATATGACATTCGGCGAGCGCGCCGGTCATCGAAAACACCTCTTTCGGCGTCCCCTTGGCGACAATCTTCCCCCCGACCGCCATGAGATAAACGGTGTCGGCGATGAGAGGGACGGTATTCATGTTATGCGTTGACAATATTATAGCCGTTTCGTTTTCATGATTCACCGAATTAAGGAGCCTTATCATCTCGGTCCTGCACATCGGGTCTATGTGCTCGAAGGGCTCGTCCAGTATCAATAGCTCGGGCTTCGTGACCAGAGCCCCCGCGAGAGCGACCTTCGTCTTCTCGCCGCCGGAAAGGTAATGGGGCACCTTGTCCTTAAGGTGCTCGATTTCGAGCCTCTTGAGCACATCGCCCACAAGCTCCTCCGTCTTTTCCTTCCCGTACCCGTAATTCCTCGGCGAGAACGATACGTCGTCCCAAACCCTGGGCGCTATTATCTGAAGGTCCGGGTTCTGTAGCAGCGCCCCTATCCTCTCCCGCACCTTCTCGTAATCCTTCCCGGGGTCAACGCCCATGACGTCCATCTCGCCGCCTGAAGCCCTGAGGATTCCGAGCAAGAGCGAGAGCAGTGTGGACTTCCCGCTCCCGTTCGGGCCGAGCATGACGACGCGCTCACCCTTGCGGACCGAAAAGTCCTCCCCTTCGAACCTGAGCGAGGTGCCGTCCGGGTATCTGAAGCCGAGGTCTTTCACCCTTACGATTTCTTCCATGCTTCGGCCTCCCGTTTAGGATAAAGGCCCCACGCGGCCGACAGGGCCAGCGCGAGCACGGCGGCGTAGACGAAATATATCCCGAGCGCGTCGAGCCCCTGCCCGAAGCGTACGAGGAGCGCGAGCGCGAGTATCGCCGCGCCGGTCAAAACCGCCCCAGCGTCGCACGCCGGGCTTCCGGCTCTATCGTATCCGCCGGATAATTTGCCGTTGTATCCCCTCACCCTCATAATGCCGTAGAACTTCTCCGAAATGTCGAGCCCCCGCACCAGCAGGAGCCCTATTCCGGACGAAAAATTCACGACGTTGCGTACGATCTTCCCCCGCGAGATTCCGCCCCTTACCCTGAGCGCCTTCAAGAGGTTGTCCATGAGGTCCAAAAGGAGAAAGAGCGACCTGTAAGTAAGGAAAAGCCCCTCGGCTATGATCTTCGGCAAAAACGGCCTTAGCGACGCGAACACGTCCGGGTACGGCGTCGTGACTATGACGATCACCGACGCGAGGGCTGCGGTAAGCGCCTTCAGCATTATTACGCCGGCGCCGATCCAGTCCCCGTTCCATCCGGCAACCGCGAATATGAGCGCGAATATGGCGGGATAAGCCGCAATCGTTATGACCTTAAGCGCCGGAAGGCCGGTCCTGAAAACGAGGGCGGCGAGCAGGATATAAGCCCCGAGGAGGAAATAAAAATTCCCCGTCACGACGACCGAAGCTATGACGAGCCCGGCGAATACGAGCTTGGGCGGCGCGGACGCCCTGTGGAGGAAGCTCCCGCCGTGATTTGCGTAATAATCTATTGCCGAAACGTCCATGCGATTTCCCTACGTATCCCCCGAGGCCACGAGGTCTGGCCTCACCCTGTAAAGATACGACACGACGAGCCCCGCGACGGCGGCTTCGAGCGCCCATCCCAGCGGCGCCAGCAGAAAAATAGTCTTTACGAACCTTCCGAAGTCGAGGCTGCGGTGCGCCTCCGTATTCACGGCGGCGCCGCCCCCGTCGAGAACAGTTTCTTCGGTGTGAAACGCCGCCGCCGGATTTATGTGCGAAACGTAGACTATCCCCAGCATTATGGAGGTGCTCAGAAAGAGGCTCAAAACCGCCGCGACCGCCGACGACCATCCAGGGCCCCGCCCCGCCATGACCGTCCTTAAAAGCTGGAACAGGTAATAGCCGAGCACGGCCTCCGCGCCGATTACTATAGTATTAAGCCCGACGACCGTGATCCCCCCGTGCCCGAACATCGATATTATGAGGTCCACGATAAAAACGGATATGAAAGCGAGAGCCGGGCCGAGGAGTATGCCGGCGATTATGCTCAGGTTTATGTGATACGCGATGGGCACTATTTCGAGCGTCATGCCCGCTATCATCAGCGCCGATACTATGCCTATAAGGGGAAGCTTCCTCTTCACGTCCCCGGAATTCACCCTCCGGAGGCAAAGCGCGAGAAGGAGGGCCGTGACCACCCACCCCGCGGCCACTATCCACAAAGGGAGAACGCCGTCAGGTATGTGTATGTGAGACATGTGTCAAAATCCCCTTTTCATGCGCTGCATTCCCTGCACTTGCCGAATAATTGAAGGAAGTGGTTCTGTATCTGTATTCCCGTGTCCTTCGAGAGCTTCTCGGATATCTTGTCGAGCGGGCATTCGGCGAACTCTATGACCTTGTTGCACTCGGTGCAGACGATAGGGTGCCTGTGCCCCTCGGGCGCGACGGCGTAGCTGTGGCACCCGTCTTCCAGGTGCACCTTCACGACGAGGCCGAGGTCTATAAGCGTCTCGAGCGATCTGTACACGGTCGCGAGCCCCGTCCCCGGCAGTAGCACTTTCACCTTCGCGTGTATGCCGTTTATGGAAAGATAAGTCTCGCTCTCTTTCAGAACCTTGAATACCGAAAGCCTCTGCGGCGTACACTTCAGCTTCCGGGCGTGAAAAATATCCCTTATGCCGTCCTGACCCCTGGCAGTCATTTTGTTCTTCATGATATGTTTAGCGGCCCGCGCCCTTATTAATAAGTAGCCCGCCCCATGTCAAATGAGAAAGATTCTCAATTGTATTCGCCAAATCCACGGCTGTCAAATCTGCCCCGGAGCATGCGGCTTGCCCGGCAGTTTCTTCGAATCTCCATTATTAGAAAATTGCCTATTGGCGAAAAGCCCTTAATTCAAGTATAATTAAAGTAACTTTTGTAACTTGAGAGAGAAACACTTAGTCACATCCACACGATTCCGCATAAATTGTTGGTACCTGATTGAGTTTTACTGCTTGAGGGGAGAATTGTAAAATCACAGAGGAAGGTTATATGAAATCGTTCGATAATTTAGGTCTATCCGAGGGTATGTTAAGCGCCCTCAAGAAAAAGGGGTTCGAAGCCCCGACTCCAATCCAGGAACTGACAATACCCGAAATGCTGGGAAGCACGAAAGACCTCGTGGCGCAGGCGCAGACCGGCACGGGCAAGACGGCGGCGTTCGGCGTACCGCTCATCGAGCTTATCAAGGAAAACACGGGCCACGTTCAGGTGCTCATCCTTACACCCACGAGGGAGCTCGCGATACAGGTCGCCGAGGAGATAAACTCGCTCAAGGGAGACAGGGAGCTCTCGATCGTGCCCATATACGGCGGGCAGTCGATGAGCCTTCAATTGCGAAGCCTCCGGAACGGCATCGACATCGTAGTCGGAACCCCGGGCAGGGTGCTCGACCACATCTGGAGCGGCGAGCTCTCGCTCGGAAAGCTCTCCTATTTCGTCCTCGACGAGGCCGACGAGATGCTCAACATGGGGTTCATAGACGACGTTAAGGAAATACTCAGCCATACGCCCGAAGACAAGAGGACCATGCTTTTCTCGGCGACGATGCCCCGCGAGATCGTTGACATAGCCAAAAACCACATGCACGAATACAACGAGCTCAAGGTCGAGTCCGAGCAGCTCACGGTGAGCCTGACGGATCAGATCTACTTCGAGGTGAAGCATGCCGATAAATTCGAGGCCCTCTGCCGCCTTATAGACATGGAAGACGATTTTTACGGCCTGGTATTCTGCCGGACGAAGCACGACGCCGATAAAATCGCCAACAAGCTCAGCCGGCGCGGGTACGACGCGGGCGCCCTTCACGGCAACATGTCCCAGCTCCAGAGGGAGCGCATGCTCACGCTCTTCAGGAAAAAGCGCGTGAACATCCTCGTTGCGACGGACGTCGCGGCCAGGGGGCTCGACGTGCACGACCTCACGCACGTCATAAACTATGCGCTGCCCCAGGACCCCAAGGCCTACATCCACAGGATAGGGAGGACGGGAAGGGCCGGCAAGGAGGGGAACGCCGTCACGTTCGTAACGCCCGAAGAATACAGGAAGCTCAAATTCATAACCAAAGAGGCCAAGACGGACATCCGGAAGGCCAAGCTCCCTCTTAAATCCGACGCCGCTCTTCAGGAGCGTAAGCGCACGAAGAAAGAGGTAGACAAAATTGTAAACGCGCCGGCGCGTAACGGTGACTACCTCGAGCTATCGAAAGAGCTCCTCAAAAAGAAGAACGCCGAGGAAGTCGTGGCGTCCTTACTCCAGCACACTTTCGGCAGGGACGACAGGAAAAACGGCAGCGACACGGCCGAGATAGACGACAAGGGGACGACCCGCCTCTACGTCGCCCACGGAAAGCGCGACGGCCTTACAAAGAAGAAGCTCCTCGGCTACATAAAAGAGAAGAGCGGAATATCGCCGGACAACATAACGGACATCCAGATACTCCAGAAATTCTCGTTCCTGACGATGCCGTTCCACGAGGCCGAGGTTCTTCTGGCGCTCTTTAAGGACAAGAAAGAGGGCTCGGGGCCGTTTATCACGATGGCGAAAAAGGAAAAGGCGCGCGGCTGAGCGAGGCTGCGTCCTCTTACGGGGGCGGATGCCTATTTCTCCCGCCCCTCCGAAATGCGCCTTACCTCTTCATACCTGAAGCAATCGACGATGTGGTCGTTTACCATCCCCGCGGCCTGCATGAAGGCGTAGCATATAGTCGAGCCGACGAAGCTGAATCCCCTTTTTTTCATGTCTTTGCTCATCGCGTCTGACTCCTTCGACCTGGCGGGAATCTCGGCAAGGCTCTTCCTCGAATTGTCTATGGGCCTCCCCCCGACGAACCGCCATATGTACTTGTCGAACGTGCCGAATTCCCCGCTCACCTCTAAAAACGCCCTCGCGTTCTGAACGGTGGAATTCACCTTGAGCCTGTTCCTTATAATGCCGGGATTTTCGAGAAGCTCCGCTATCTTCCTTTCGTCGTATGCGGCCACCTTCTGCGCGTCGAAGTTGTCGAACGCCTCCCTGTAGGAGTCCCGCCTCTTGAGTATGGTTATCCAGCTCAATCCCGCCTGCGCCCCGTCGAGGACCACCATCTCGAATAGCGTCCTGTCGTCGTGAACCGGGACGCCCCATTCAGTGTCGTGGTAATCGACGTAAAGCGGGTCTTCCCCGTGCCATCCGCATCTTTTCTTCAAGCCTTCTCTCCCTCCAGGTTATTCGGGGTCTCTGTGTACGGTCTCGGGCGAAAACGCCGGGAGGCACACGGCAATGTATTTCGCCCCATTCGGCGTGCTGTACCTCACCCATTCCCCGGGATAAGCTATCACGGCCTGCCCCGCCCCGACCTCCATCGTCCCGCCTTCGTGCTCGACCCTGAGCGCGCCTTCGAGGACGACCGTAATCTCCTGGAATTCCGGCCTCTGTCCCGGCTCCTCCCATCCCGCGGGCGACGTCATCCTGGCGACGCTGGCCACATCGCCCCCGGAATTTACCCTCCCCGCGAATTCCTCTATTATCTTGGGCTTGTTGCCCGCCGCCTCGATTATGGACGGCCCTTCGATGAGTTTGGGCATAGGTTCTCCGTACGTATCAGTTGAATCCTGAAACTCAGTACTGAATATAAATAAGCCGCCTCTCGCTGGCAAGGACAAAACCGGGCGGCCCGAAAATTTCCGATTGTGTTCATGCGCGGGGAATTTTACACTTTAAATCTATAGGCACTCGAAATCCCGATACCGCGGATCGGTGTAAACGGAGGGGAAACTTCATGAGAAAAATAATAGTCTTAGCTTTCATTCTGGGGCTGGCGGTTTTTACAGCCGGGGCACATTCCCGTGCCAACGGCTCTCCCCAGTGGGTGACAGGGAAGGTCGTGTCCATAGTTAAGGGCACGGAAGGAAGCCTCCTCAGCATGGAGCTGCCCGGGGGCGAGCTGTTCAGCGTCCCTTCCGCGCCGGGGCTTCTCGAAGGAATTCAGGCCGGGGACGTCGTGACGGTGCAGGTTATCGAAGGACAGGCGACGCTCCTCCGAATCGCGGAGAAGGCGGCTCCCTCCACCCCTGCGCCCGAAAAAAAGGACGACGGCGTTCAGTGGGTCCCGGGCGAGGTCATCTCGATAGAGAGGGGCCCGACGGACAGCCTCCTCAGCGTAAAGATGTCGGGCGGCACCGTTTTCAACGTCGCGGCGTCGAACGATAAAATTACGGGGATAAAGGTAGGCGACCACGTGATCGCAAAGGTCTTTCAGGGCTGGGCCCAGTCGGTTACAAAAAAATAGGGTATCGGCTATCGCATTCCTCTCCCCGGTTTTAGATACTAAACCCGGCCTGTTGAAGCCGTGGGCGAAGTTGTGATAAAATCGATGATGCCGGAGAGGGGATGATCGTACAAACGGGTTCGGAAGAATCGAAACTGCCTGACTTCCTTATCGTCGGAGCCGCCAGGAGCGCTACGACGTCGCTCTTTTACTACCTTAAAAACTACGACGAAATATACATGCCGGCCCGGAAGGAGCCCTGGTTTTTCAGTTACGCCGGCAATCCGCCCGATTATTCGAGTCCCGGGGCTTACGATGTCGTTTCAAAGCTCGATGACTACGCGGCCCTGTTCAAGGCCGCCCGCCCCGACCAGATAATTGGCGAGGCCTCGCCTTCCTACCTCTTCACATACAGCGCGGTGATACGGAATATAAAGGACGTGTACGGCGGGCTTTACGACAAGCTCAGGATAATAATAATCCTCCGGAACCCGGCCGAAAGGGCCTATTCCCATTTTATGCTGCACAAGAGGGGATATAAGGAGCCCCTCGATTTCAGGAAGGCAATCGAGCCGGATACCATAACGGCGCGGCGGCGCGATAACTGGGATATATTCTACGACTACACGGGATGCGGATTATATTACGAGCAGGTAAAGGCCTACATGGAAGAGTTCCCCCACGTGAAGGTTCTCCTTTACGAAGACCTCGTGCAAGACCCACGGAAGACGCTCACGGATATCTGTGAATTCTTGTCGGTCGATTACAGGGAAGACGTGAAGCTCGAAAGACTCAACAAGTCGGGCGTTCCGAAATTCGAGCTGCTTAACGAAATTATCAACAAATCGTCGCTGCTCAAGGACTTTCTAATGGCCGTTATCCCGGTGAGCGTCAGGAAACGGATGAAACACAGGGCTTACATGGTTAATATGAAGCCCGTCGGAATGAGCGAGGAATACAGGGAATATCTCCGCCCGTTCTATGTAAAAGACGTCGAGAACCTCTCCGCGCTCCTTAAGAGAGACCTCTCCGTCTGGCTCGAGCCCGGGCGCTGACAATCCCCTCTGTAAGAGCGTAATTTAATTCTTCCGTTTATGTGAATCCATTTTTCACGCACGGTATCTAAATATATAGAAGGCGGTAGTCGAGTTAAAAAGCACATCCTATACCACCATCCTCCAGAGGGAAGAAGCCCTTTAAGTTTAAGGGCTTCTTTTTTTAAACGATTTCCCTCAGAACTTCCCTGGCTATGACGACCCTCTGTATCTCGGACGTCCCCTCGTATATCTCCGTGATCTTGGCGTCCCTGAAATGCCTCTCCACGGGGTAATCGACCGTGTACCCGTAACCGCCGTGTATCTGAATGGCCTTTGTCGTCACCCACATCGCGGTCTCGGCGGCATAGAGCTTGGCCATCGCGGATTCCTTGGAATAGTTCATATGCTTGTCCTTCATCACCGCCGCCTGAAGGGTAAGAAGACGCGACGCTTCCAGGCGCGTGGCCATGTCGGCCATCATGAACTGAAGCCCCTGGAACGACGATATGGTCCTGCCGAACGCCTGCCGCTCCTTCGAATATCTCACGGCCTCCTCCATCGCGGCCCGCGCTATGCCCACGGCCTGGGTAGCGACGCCTATCCTCCCGCCGTCGAGCGTGGCCATGGCGATCTTGAAGCCGTCCCCCTCCTGCCCGATCATCGCCGACCTGGGCACCTTGCAGTCCTCGAAGTATATCTGCGCCGTGCTCGTCGCCTTTATCCCGAGCTTGTGCTCCAGCTTCGCGACATTGATCCCGGGGGTATCCATGTCGATGATGAACGCCGAAATCCCGTGGTGCCCCTTTGACGGATCGGTAGCCGCTATCAGCACCATCACGTCGGCCTCGGCCCCGTTCGTAATCCACGCCTTTGCCCCGTTTATAACGTAAGAATCGTTCTTCCTTAATGCGATAGTCCTCATGCTCGCCGGGTCCGATCCCGCGTCCGGCTCGCTCAGTGAGAAGCATCCGAGCTTCTTCCCGCTCGCGAGGTCTGGAAGGTACTCCTGCTTCTGCTTCTCCGAGCCGAAGGCCAGTATCGGGCTGCAAACGAGGGAGTTGTTGACGGACATGATTATCCCCGTCGAGGCGCAGGCCGCGCATATCTCTTCCAATGAGATCACGTACGACACGCAGTCGAGCCCGCTGCCGCCGTACTCTTCGGGCACCATCATCCCCATGAACCCGAGCTCGCCCATCTTGTCCACGAGCCTTTTCGGGAACTTTCCCTCCCTGTCGTTTTCAGCGGCCTTCGGCCTGACTTCCCTGGCCGCGAAATCCCTGGCCGTCATTTTTATAAGGTCCTGCTCTTCCGTAAGCGTAATTATCGACATGCGTGACACCTCCGTTCTTGCTTGGCAACCGAGCGCTCGCTCGGTATTACATTCTAAAACCGATCGCACTTCATGTCAACAACTTTTTTAGCGGAGGGCTTTCATTATGAGATCTGTCTGCAGCTTGATGTACTGTTTGAGTGTGAAGCTCTTTCTGAGGGCCCAGCGTCTGAAAGCCCACATCTGCCCCTCTACCATGATATTATGCGCTAAAAGCCGGGCCGTTTCCTTGTTTATATGAAAGATCTTTTCCTTGATTCCCTGCAGGATTATGCCCTCGAAGATATCGACGAGGTCGTTCTCCGCGTGAAGGACGTATTTCCTCTCTTCCCTGTTGAGCGACTTCGTCTCCTGGTAAAGGAGGAGCGTGTAGTCCTCGATCTCGTCGATTATAGTGAAGTAGTCGCGTATCGCGTTTCTCAGGTTCTCGTCGGGGTCCTTCTTTCCCGTGAGCGTGCTCTGTAGCTTGCCGCTTACGCTCTTCGATATATGATCGCAGACTAAAAAGAGTATGTCCTCCTTCGTCCTTATGTAATCGTAGAGCGTGCCCATGCTCATGCCGAACTCGCGGGCGATCTCGCGGACAGTGGTCTTGTGGAAACCCTTACGGACGAAGAGCTCGACGGCGGCGTTAACGAGCTCCTGGCGCCTTACGTTTATAAGCTCCTTGTCCTTGATGTTGGACGCTATTAGGCTTTTGGGGTCGGGCATGCGGAATTATTCCCGGTCATCTCTCTGATTCATCATACGCGCCTGGCGGAATGAATCAATATAATAACACAAAGAGAAGGGTTGTATCATGTCGCCCGGACCCCGATTTTTCTACCCGTGGCGAACCCCCGGCAACGCCTTCCCGCACAAGCCGGTTTCCCGGCGGATTTTGTTACTGTCCGCCGCTGAACATGCATTCGTCTAGCCCCTCGCCGAGGGCTTCGCAGCTTTTCGGGTCCGAGGTCAAACCGCATACCGTCGAGTAATAATTACACGAGCTGTGATTTATCTCTATCTGGTGAAAATCGAACGGGTCCGGAATCGGTGCCCCGAACGTGATGGGATATTCGGTATCGACGTGCACGTATGAAAGCTCCGTCGGAGGCAGCGTCGGAACGATGTCGTTCGTGTTGTAGACCCGCCGGCTGTCTATCCCGTACCCTTCGTAAAGGCTCTTGAAGTCGGCGTCCCCGGCCCTCGGCCCGGCGAAGTTGTACATGACCGGGTTTTTAAAATCGGTGTTTTCTATGATGTCGGGAACCGCCAGGACTGCGAGCGCCGCGCCGAGGCTGTGGCCGGTTATGTAAACGTTATTGTAATTTCCCGACTCCGCGGCGCTGGCAACCGCGCTCGTAACGGCAAGCGTGTTATATATGTCCGTAAATCCTTCTTCCGTCTTCCCACCGTAAGTGTAGTTCACGAGCGGGAAATCGGCGTCGCTTATCCACTCGTCTACAGTCTTGGTCCCCCTGAACACGACGTAAATGTTGGAGCCGCTCGTGGCGACGAACGCTATCGGCACCTCCGTCGGCAAAGATTCCCCGAGGAAGCTTTCGGGAGTGAGTAGTATCTCTTTCAGCTCATACGGCGAAGGCAGTGTGAATTCCGTGCCGTTGTCGTTGTCTATAAGCATCTGGTACGACTGGAGGCAGAGGTACATGAGCTCCGCCGCGGTCTCGGCGTTGAATTCGCCGCCGCCGGGCTCCTCCGGCCCCGGCTCTTCAGGCCCCGGGACTTCCGGCCCTGTAAGCACGTTCTCCCCGTCGCACGAAACCGCGAATCCGCACGCAAAAATCAATAATAGAATCATGTACGGGATTTTCGATATTTCTTTCTTATTCATGTGTCGGACTCCTCCGGACATTACGGGATTAAAGCAGTATCGATTAATTATAACCGTGATTTTTTCAGTGGATGCAGGTCTTTTATGTAATGGATTCGATGCGCCGCGGTGCTCCCGATCGCCCTGGCCTGACGCCTGGCGGCTATTTCTTTTTTAAAGCGGCCCATTCGAGGAGCGCGTCGAGCGCGGGACACATGGCCTGTCCCCATTCTGTCAGCCGGTATTCGACCTTCGGCGGCACCTGGGGATAAACCGTCCGCGACACGATGCCGCCCCGCTCGAGCTCCCGTAGCTGCTGTATGAGCATTTTTTGAGAAACCGCGGGGATAGCGCGCTCGAGCTCCGAGAACCGGAGCACCCCCCTCGCGAACAGGTGGAATATGATCACCATCTTCCAGCGGCCTTCGAGAAGGCGGAGCGCCCCCTCTACGCCGCTCGCGGCCATGTCGGGAGTGACGTCTTCAAGTTTACCCGTGGGTGAGTACCCTACTTTTCTGTCGGTTCTTGCCATTTCGACAGTATAAGCCACCATCAAAATCACGGCAGTCCAAATCCATTTTTTATGGGGGTACCAATGACAGGTTTACCGACCAAGCTCGACGAATTTTTCGCGGCTCACAACGCTCACGATGCGGATGCAACCCTCTTATATTTTGCCCCGGGCGCTACGGTCGGGGACGAGGGAGAAAACATCGCAGGCCATGCTGCCATTCGATCGTGGCTGGAAAGGACCAGCGCCAAATACAGTGCGGCGGTGGAGCCGCTCGACTACCGGACGGAAAACGGCCGGACGGTGGTCGTTGCGCGGGTCTCGGGTAATTTCCCGGGAAGCCCCGTCAATCTCGCCTTCCGCTTCGCCCTCGACGACGGCGGCCTTATAAAGTCTTTGGAAATTGGCCCATGACGGGCAATGCGTATTATTTAAACGGATTCAGCGTATTGAGCTCGGTCAGGGTTTCGACGAGCTTCGGCTTTTCGACGAATAGCCTGTACTGCATCAGCTTCAGCACGGACGAAAAATCCTTCCACTCCGACATGAAGGATTCGTGCCCGGTTACTATCTCCTTGGCCTCCTCTACGCTCTCCTTAAAGTAATCCGAGAGGGTCTTCCGGGCTATCTCGTCTTCGAGGGATTCTATTATCTTCGGCAGCTCGTCCTTTTCGAGCCATATGCCCTGGCAGGTGCCGCAGTAATTTATCTCGACCCCCGTATCCCCGTATTCGAGGCTCGCGGTCGGGGTTCCGCACACGGGGCAATCGACGCCGGTCGAGCCCGATTTAAATTTTTCGGGGTGCTTCCATATCTCGAAATCGAGCCAATCGAGGTTAGGGTCCGTCTCTTCCTTCACCTCTTCGAGCTCCCCCCTTTCGAGCCAGACGCCCTTACACGACTCGCACTCGTCCACCTCTATAGAACCGAGCACCTTCGTCTTGAGCTCAATACCGCACTTCGGGCACTTCTTCATATCTCGTCTCTCCCCGGAATCAGAGTACTTCGACGTCCACCACGCGGCCGCCCATAAAGTAAAGGTACACGCAGTCGTACGTGATGCCATTCTTCGTCTGGCAGCTGTATATCCATTTCTCGTCGTATCGCGCCTTGACGGGCGTATCGTCCCTGCGCCACGGCTGGCCTATCTCGGCGACGACTTCTTCCTTCGTCATGCCCTTATAGTCCTTCGGCCTCCACCGCCTTCATGACCTCGTTCCCGCTCGATTTCGAGCCCTGGGCGACTACTACAGGCGCGTCTCCGGCAAAGGAGCCCGGTGAAAATATCGTTATCGTAATTCCGAGCGCCAGGGAAAGGAACAGTGACTTCCTGAGCAAATAATCTGGTCGCGGCATATAACGTGAACCTCCCCGTTGTCTTCAGGTTATCGGGATACTTCCGACCTTAATTATATTGCAGAAATCCCCGGTCTCCGAGGGGTTTTCTTTTATCCGAGCTCGAATCCGAGCCCGCCGTCCCTGACTACCACCTTCACGCTCCCGCCGGACGCAAGGTTCCCGAAGAGTATCTCCTGAGTCAGCTTCTCCGTGATCTCGCTGTCGATGAATCTCTGTATGGGCCTCGCCCCTAAGAGCTTGTCGTAGCCCTTCCCGGCTATGTACGACCTGGCCCCGGGCGTGAGCTCTACGGACACCTTCTTCACCCTTAGCCTGTCGGCGAGCTGTCCGAACATCTTGTCTACTATCTTCTCGACGACCTCCCTGCTGAGAGAGCTGAAATGAAGCACGGCGTTAAGCCTGTTCCTGAACTCGGGGCTGAAGTACTTCTCTATCGCCTGGACGCTCTTGTCCTCGAACTCGTCCTTCTCGAACCCGAGTGTCCTCTGGCCGCTCTCGCGGGAGCCCGTGTTCGTCGTCAGTATCAGCACTATCTGCCTGAAATCGACCTTCCTCCCGTTCGAGTCCGTAAGCGTCGCGTGGTCCATCACCTGGAGCAGCACGTTGTAGATATCCTCGTGCGCCTTCTCTATCTCGTCCAGCAGAAGCACCGCGTGCGGGTTCTTGTGAACGGCCTCCGTGAGCTGCCCGCCCTCGTCGTATCCGACGTATCCCGGGGGCGACCCTATGAGCCTCGACACCGTATGCTTCTCCATGTACTCGCTCATGTCGAACCTTATGAACCCGATGCCGAGCGCCTCGGCGAGCTGCTTTGCGAGCTCCGTCTTTCCGACGCCCGTTGGTCCCGCGAACATGAAGTTGCCGACGGGCTTGTCCGGCTCGCTAAGCCCCGAGCGCGACATCTGTATCGCCGTCACCAGCTTGTCTACGGCCTCGTCCTGCCCGAATATAACCTTCTTGAGGTCCGCGGCCAGCGTCATTAGCCTGTTCCTGTCGTCCACCTTGACTGTACGGCTCGGCACCTTCGCTATCTTCGATACGAGCGCCTCTATATCCTTCACCGTCACCTGCCTCACGCCCGTGTCGAAATTCCGGAGCTTCGCGGCCGCCCCGGCCTCGTCGATGAGGTCTATGGCCTTGTCCGGGAGCCTCCTGTCGTTCATGTACTTCGCCGAAAGCTCTACCGCCGCTTTTAAGGCCGGCGTCGAATACCTTACGCCGTGAAACTCCTCGTAGTGTCTCTTGAGCCCCTGGAGTATCTTCACGCATTCCTCTTCGCTCGGCTCGTAGACGTCCACCCTCTGGAACCTCCGGGCGAGCGCGTGGTCCTTCTCGAAGACGCTCCTGTACTCCTTGAGCGTCGTGGTCCCGATACACCTTATCTCACCGTTGGCGAGCGCGGGCTTCAGCATGTTGGACGCGTCGAGCGTCCCCCCCGAAACGGCCCCCGCCCCGATGACCGTGTGTATCTCGTCGATGAAAAGTATCTTTTTGTCGTCCCCTTTAACGTTGTCTATGATGGACTTGAGCCTCTCCTCGAAATCCCCCCTGTACCGCGTCCCCGCCGTGAGCGAGCCCATGTCGAGGGCGTAAATGGCGGTGTTCCTGAGCGCCTTCGGAACCTCGTTTTTCGCGATCCTGAGGGCGAGCCCTTCGGCTATGGCGGTCTTCCCGACGCCGGCGTCCCCGACGAATATCGGGTTATTCTTCCGCCTCCGCGCCAGTATGTGTATGGTGCGGTCTATCTCCGATTCGCGGCCGATGAGAGGGTCCAGCTTTCCGTCGCGCGCCTTCTTTACCAGATTTGTACAGAATTCCGAGAGAGGGTCCTTCGCCCCTCCCTGCGTCTGCGTATCGGTCTTGGCGATACTGGTGGATTTTTCCTGCTGCTCGTAACCCGACCTGCCGTGCGAGATGTATCTCACGAGGTCGTACCTGTTTACGCCCTGCTCGTTCAGAAGATACACGGCGTGAGACTCGTCCACCCTGAACATGGCGATGAGTATGTTCCCCCCGTCTATCTGCTGCTTGTCGGCCGACTCCGCGTGCATGGCCGCCAGCCTGAGAACGTAATGGCTCCCGGCCGAGTACTGGGGCTCCGGCAGGTATTCGGAATCTATCGGGGGCATGTTCTCGTCGATAAAATCCTCGAGGCTCGTTCTCAGCCGTTCGAGGTCGACGCCGCATCCCGTAAGAACCTCCGACGCGTCCGGGTCGTATGTCAGCTCCAGCAGTATGTGCTCGAGCGTTATGAACTCGTGCCGCCTGGCCTTCGCCTGCTCGTAAGACCTTTTAAGTGTTTCCTGCAGTTCCCTTGATAGTGTCATTGATATTCGCCTCCCCCCTCCACTTCCAGTATGCATTTGAGCGGGTGCTCGTACTCCTTCGCCAGCTTGTCCACCTGCGCTATCTTGGTCGTGGCTTCATCATAAGTATAAACGCCCACGGTGCTCCTGCCCGCGGTGTGCGCTTCGAGCATGATCCTGGTTGATTCCTCCTGCCCCTTGTAAAAAATCCTCATGAGCACCCACACTACGAACTCCCTCGGCGTGTAGTCGTCATTTAAGAGCACTATCCTGTACATGTCGGGCCGTTTGAGTCTGGTCCGCTTTTCTGTAAGGAGCTCCCCGTCGCGATCGCTCCGTTTAATATCTCTTTCCGTCATAACCAAAGTCTCGGCGGCGCCGGGGCTTCCTTCGCCGCGTACTATTTAAAGAATTTAATCGTCCGTCCCTCGTTTTTCTACTGCCCGTGCAAATATTTGAGAGGCGACTGCAAATTGTACTGCTCTATGAGGCGCTCCGTATACCCGCGCTCCCGGTCGAGGAACTTGCCGATTGCGCGCCCTGCGGCCTCGTTCAGAATCAGGTGCGAGCTGTACGTGGGAACCGCCCCGAATCCCCTGAGGAATTTATGCTCGCCCTGAGCCCCGGCCTCGAAAATATCGACTCCGTTATTTATAGAATAATCTATCAAGCTGTAGAAACAACACTCGAAATGGAGGTTATTGCAGGGCTCAAGCGCCCCCCAGTAGCGGCCGAATAGCCTGTTGTTCTTGACGATGTTGAAGCTCCCCCCGATCCATCTCTCTCCGTCGCGCGCCATGACCAGAACGAGCCTGTGCCTGTATTTCTTCCACATCAGATCGAAGAATTCCCTGTTGAGATAAGCGCTCCCCCACTTCCTCGAATGAGTGTCCATGTAAAAGTCCCATACGGCGTCGATGTGCTCTTCCTTTATGTCGTTTTTTTCGACGATCCTTATTTCGAGGCCCGTTCCTTCGAGCGATCTTCTTTCCTTCTTTATCTGCTTCCTCCTTCCCGAGCGAAGGTCCCCTAAAAAGTCCTCGAAGCTCCCGTAATTCCTGTTCTTCCAGTGATACTGATGCGTGATCCGCGTAAGGAACCCGAGCCTCTCCAGGAGCGAGCACTCCCTTTCCGTAAGGAAAAGCACGTGCGCGGACGAGCACTCCTCCCTCACCGCAAGCTCGGCAAGCCCCCTCGCCAGGATACCGGCGCACTCCTCGAACGGGTATTCCGGATGGACGGATATCCGCGTCCCTGTAGCCGGCGTGAAGGGCACCGCCGCGACGAGCTTCGGGTAGTATTTCAGCCGCGCGTTCTCGAACGCCCGCGCCCACTCCCAGTCGAATATGTACTCGCCGTAAGAATCGAGCTTTATATAAGCCGCCACCGCGCCGGCCATTGCGCCCCTGTCCCTCAGCACCAGGTATCTCGGTATCCACGCCGTGTGCGGCCCGACGCAGCCCGACTCCTCCATCGCCTCTAAAAACTCGTATTCGAGGAACGGGTTTTCCCTGTCTATGAGGGCGTTGTATCCCTCCCTGTCGAGGGCCCCGATGGAATCGTATACCGAAAGCGTGTAGTCTCTGCTCATACGCTCGTCCCCTGCGGCCGGGGATAATTTCCCGAATAAAGTTTAGTATAGCACCTCAGGCGGGCCGAGGCTCGTAAATAAGCCTCCCGGGGCCGTGCCGACTCCTGCCGAGCTTATTGACAAGGGAAGACCGAAGGTGGGATAATGGTAATCATCCGCGTTAAAATTCCTTCTGAGGCTGAAGATGTATAAACACTTTGCCGCGCCGCTCATACTGGCGCTTTTTCTGGCGCTCCCCGGCGTCTCCCTGCCCGGTTTGCCCGCCTCAGCGCCGGAAGCCTTCGCACAAACGGCGCCGGGCAAGGCCGACGTCTTCTTCAAGCTCAACGAATTCGCGTTCGGCCCCGGCGGAGAAGCCGCCTTAAAAGAAATAGCCGAAACCCTGAAGAATAATCCCGGGACCGTCCTCGTCATCGAAGGCTACTCCGACGTCACGGGCGACGACGAGTACAACCTCAACCTCTCCCGCAGGAGGGCCGAAGCCGTACGGCGGTTCTACGTGGCGGAGGGCGTCGACCCGGCGAGAATAACGGTCGGCGGGAAGGGCAAGACCGACAGGTTCGCGTCCGGCAGCGACGAGAGCTCCCTCAGGCTCAACAGAAGGGTTACGATAAGGCTCGAATCCGGTACGGCACCCGAATCCGCCCCCGCCCCGGAAGCTCCGGCCCGCGCGCCCGGGGCCGCCACCGCACCGGAATCCGAAACTTCCCCCAAAGAGATGATAGACGCCATAACCATCGAAGAGACGGAGCCCGCTCCCGGGCCGGCCCCGGTCCCCGCGCCGGAATCCGCCCCCGAAACACCTTCCGGGCCCGGCGTCGTAAGCCCTGCCGTTTCCGAGATGCTGGGGAAAAGCATGCGCCGTCTCACCGCCGGCAGGATAGTGTTCGACACGCCGGGGGAAATGAGCGTCGGCGAATCTTATACGATAGAGGCCGCGGTCACACATAGATTCCTTAAAGACCTTTCCCAAAGCCTCGCCGAGAGCGGCGCGGACGGCAGCCTCAGGCTCGGCGATAACGTTACCCTCCACCTGAAGGGGAGCGGTTTCGACATAACCCCCGTTTCCGATTCGTCGATAGGGGCGGAGCAGGAGTTTCCCATCGACGACACCGAAGACGCGAAGACGATAGCCGAGGACAGCACGGCGAGCTGGGAATGGAGCGTTAAACCCGAAAAGAGCGGGTTTCAAACGCTCCTTCTTTCCGTCGAGGTCGCGGTCGAGGACGAGCACTTAAGAGAAATCCTCGCCGAGTCCCCCGTTTTCGAAAAGGTGGTCCAGGTAAAGCCCAGCTTCTTTCACTCCATATCGAAAAGCTACCTCCTCATGGCCGTCATTATAGTCATTGCCGTCGCTGCCGTGGGCTGGGCGCTGATAAAAAAGCTCAGGCTCGGCTGACGCGCCGGGAGGCGTATATATGGAATGGCTCCGGAGCATATTTCGCGGCGAAGACAACATAAGCGGAATCGACCACGCGGCCATAGTCGTTACCGACATGGACAGGGCTGTCGGCTTTTATTCCGGCATACTCGGGCTCGAGATCATTCGGGACGGACGGCCCGAAGGCGGCGACAAGAAAACCTTTCTCGGTAACAAAAACGGCGTCTTTCTCGCCCTGACGGAGGATAAAAACCGCATCCCGGGCGGGCCGGTCAATCACATCGCCTTTAAGGTAAACGATATCGAGGCTGCGGCAAGAAGGTTAAAAGACGCCGGCATTTTATTCATAGAAGAGAAAACCGGCCCCGGCGGCGAGGCTATCGCATACCATTTTTTAGACCCCGACGGCCTTGAGCTAGAGATATGCGCTCCTGCACATAACCAGGTCCCCCAGTACTGAAACCCCCCGGAATTTCTTTTCCGAAAAGCTTTGCAGTATGTACTTAACCCATGTAAAATAATTATTAATCTCGTATCAAACTGCCGACAAATGTCGATTTTAAAGAGAAAGAAAAAGCTCGACGAAAACAAGGCCGAAGCCGAAGGCTATTCGCTGCCCGTAAGGTTCGGTCCGGAAATGCGCGTCCTCATCATCGGCGGCGGCATAGCGGGGCTCACCCTCGCGGGGCTCCTCCAGCAAAGGGGTTTCAAGCCGCGCGTGGTCGAGCGCATACCCGAATACGGCAAGGTCGGCTACATCATCGTCCTCTGGCCCTCCGGAGGCCGGGTTCTCAAGGGGCTCGGCTTTTACAGGGACCTTATCGAAACGGGGCTCCCCTTTTCCACTTACAACGTCTGGAACGAAAAGGGCGAGATGCTGAGATCCTACTCCGTCGACGAAGTATCCGAAAAATACGGGCCTATGATAAGCATATACAGGTCCGAGCTCATAAGCATCCTCAGAAAGAACATAAACCCCGAAAGCCTCACGATGGGCGTAACGGTCGAGAAGATTCACCAGACGCCCGACGAAGCCATAGTCACGTTCAGCGACGGGACCGAAGAGTCCTTCGACCTCGTCGTCGGCTGCGACGGCGTCCGCTCCAAAACGAGGGGCCTCGTGTTCGGCGACGTCCCCCTTTCCTACAGCGGCATGAGGGGCTGGAGCTTCTGGCTCAAATCCGGTATCTCCAAATCGGCCCAGATAGCCGAATACTGGGGCACGGGCAAGTTCCTCGGGATATGGCCGACCCGGAACAGGCTTTCCGTGTTCACCTGTATACGGAGCCCCAGGGGTACGCCCGAAACCGTCGAAAACCGCCTCGATCATATAAGGCAGCACTTCAGCGACTTCGGCGGCATAGTTCCCGAGGTCCTCGCCGGGCTCGAAGACCCGGGGGACATATTCCACGACGAGTACTGCGATCTCAGGATGGACGAATGGTACAAGGGCCGCGTCGTCCTCGTAGGCGATTCAGCCCACGCCGTCCTTCCCACGGCCGGCGGAGGCGTGTCGATGGCCATAGAATCGGCTGCGGTGCTCGCGGACGAGCTCTCGCGGGCCGACTCGAAATACATCTCACAGGCGCTCGAAGCCTACGTCGTAAGGCGGCGTCCCCGCGTCAACAAGGTGCAGGACCAGTCCCGCATGATGGGCAGGGTCGCCTTCGCCGACAGCCGCGCCGTATCCGTCCTGAGGAACCTCGTAATGCGTTTTTACTCCAGCCGGCTCCACCTCAAATACTGGGACGATCTCCTTAAAGAACCCATATAAACGACCGCCTTTTTCTTCCTTACTCTGTCCGTCGCTATCCGGAAACGCAGAAAATAATTCATCAGTTATAATTTCTAGTGGCGTTCAGGTTTCAATGAGTATACTTTTAATCCATACGCGCAGAGGGCACGAAGGCGCGTCTTCCTCGAACATTATGAGCGGCGCGGTGCGTGCTCCTGACTATTTTCAATCATCGAATATGAAAACCGGAGGTATTCAGGCCATGTCAAGGCTGGCAAAAATATTCGTTTTATCTCTCGTCGTTTCTTTAATCTCCCTGGGCCAGGTCATGCAGGCCGGCGCGCAGGAGGTAGGGGGATACAATTCGCTTTCACCGCTCGTCAAAAAGCTCAGCCCTTCCGTAGTCAACATCAGCACGACGAATGTCTCCAAGGGAAGGACCTTCTCCTACGAATCTCCTTTCAAGGACCGGGAGAACGATCCCTTCAACGAATTCTTCGATAAATTCTTCGGCCAGCAGCCTGAAAGAGAATTCAGGGGGAGGGGGCTCGGATCGGGATTCATATTCAGCGAGGACGGATACATCGTCACGAACAACCACGTCGTCGAAAAGGCGACCGACATAAAGGTGATACTCCAGAACGGCGATATATACAGCGCGGAGATCATAGGGACCGACCCGAAAACGGACCTCGCCCTCCTCAAGATAGAGCCCAAGGAAAAGCTCCCCGCGGTCAGGTTCGGCAACTCCGACAGCCTGGAAATAGGCGACTGGGTGCTCGCGATCGGTAACCCGTTCGGGCTCGGGCATACGGTCACCGCGGGAATAATAAGCGCCAAGGGCAGGTCTCTCGGCCTCGGCTCCTACGACGACTTCATACAGACCGACGCCGCCATTAACCCGGGCAACAGCGGCGGCCCTCTCTTTAACTTCGGCGGCGAGCTCGTGGGCGTGAACACCGCGATCATAGCGGGCGGCCAGGGCATAGGATTCGCCATACCCGTCAACATGGCCAAGGACGTCGTCGCCCAGCTCCGGAGCAACGGCAAGGTGGTCAGGGGCTGGATAGGTGTCTACGTTCAGGAAGTGACCCCCGATATCGCGGACAGCATGAAGCTAAAGGATCATAAAGGCGCCCTCGTTGCGGACGTAGCGCCGGACGGCCCCGCGGACAAGGCCGGGCTTAAAAGGGGCGACATCATAGTCGAGTTCGACGGCGCCAGCATCGAAAACATGCCCGAGCTGCCGAAGTCGGTCGCGGCCAATCCCCCGGGAACGAAATCCGAGATGAAGGTAATCAGAAACGGTCAGGTAAAGACCCTTAATGTCGAGCTCGGGCAGCTCCCCGAAGAAGTGGCCCAGGAGTCGAGAAGAGTAAAGGGCAAGGCTGTCGAGCAGGACCTCGGCCTCGTAGTCCAGGAGATAACCCCCGAGGTGCAGAGCACATTCGGCACCGGGAGGTCCGAGGGCGTCGTGATTACGAACGTCCAGCCCGGGAGCATAGCGGCCAATTCGGGTCTTGCGCCGGGCGACGTCATTTTAGAAATAAACAAGAAGCAAATCACGAACCTCGACAATTACGGCAAGTCCATGGATTCCGCGGCGCCCGGTCAGAACATCCTCTTCTTGGTTCAGAGGGGCTCGAACACCATATACGTCGCCTTAAAGCCGGGGGCGCATAATGACAAGGGCTGACAGGTTAAAGGAGCTCGGCATAGATATACCGGACATAGCGTCGCCGCTCGGCTCCTACAAGCCCGCGTCGGTAACGGGCAGCCTCCTCTTCGTGTCCGGCCAGCTCCCGCTCTCGGGCGGGAAGCCGCTTTTCGAGGGTAAAGTCGGGGCGGACGTCTCTCCGGAAGACGCCGCCCGCGCAGCGAGGCAGTCGGCGATAAACGTCCTCGCCGTGCTGAAAAAGGAGCTCGGCACGCTCGACAACGTAAAGAAAATTGTGAAGGTCACGGGCTACGTCGCGAGCGCGCCCGGCTTTACGGGGCAGGCAGGCGTTCTTAACGGTGCGTCCGACCTCTTCTTCGACGTGTTCGGCGAGGAAGGCCGCCACGCGCGCGCAGCCGTAGGGGTCTCCGAGCTTCCGTTAAACGCCCCGGTCGAGGTAGAAATCGTGGCCGAGATAATATAACGCCCGGACAGGCGATGCTTTCCGGTAAACTAATCCTTCCAATGTCCCGGCTCACAGTTTGCCTCTATACGGATCACCCGTCGGAAGCGCTCGACGCGGATGCCGTGGCCGCCTCGCTCGAGGAATACGGCGTCCGTACCGAAAACCGCGGAAACCTCCTCGAATACCTCCGGGCGGGGGACGAATCCCTCGACGAAATAGCCCATAGGCTCGCCTCCGCCAGGGTTTCGGGCATAGAATCCCCCCTCGACGAAGTCCATCCGGCGGGCTCCACGGAAGCCGCGTTCGAGGGGAGAATGCTCTTGGGCGAGGGGAAGGGCAGGGGCGTTCTTTACGACGGGCTCTGGGTCCAGAGGGCGCTCCGGAAGCTCGTTTTCGATTCACTGCCCGAAGAATCCGGCCCGGGATTCCTCCACCTTATATTCACAGGCCGCCTCTTGGGGACGTTCGAAGGAAGGCGCTACCACGCCCGCGTCGTCCTTCTCGGAAGCCCCGCTATAATCTCCACGTCCGGCCTTGTAGAGGCCCCCGCGCGGCCGCGCGAATACTACTTCATAAAGGGCGGGCTTATAACGAGCGGGCGAGACACCCGCGAGCTCGACGAGATGTACAGGGGGAGGTTCATCGACTACGACGACCCGAAGACGACCTCCGCAATCACTTCATACGCCCTTCAGGCACTTTTCTACGAGCTCTCCGGCGAGGCTTTCTGCGACGACCCTTCGTGCTGCCTCTTTAACTCGCACTGGCAGGAAGACGTGCTCAAGGTCCAGTACGAGGGAAAGCCCTGCGCCCGCTGCCTCGAAATTCTCGGATAAATCGACTGGAATAAAACGGGAAGGAAAAAGAAAGGGGAAAGGCCGGCGGCCTCCCCCCCTATGATTTTCTGTTTTATTAATGAATCGGGCTCAGGCCCTTGCCTGCTCCTGCTTTTCTAAAATGTCGATCGCGACCTTGGCGGCCTTTTTGCCCGAAAGGAGCATTCCGCCGAACGTCGGCCCCATCCTCGGAAGCCCGTATACGCTGTTTACGGACATGCCGCAGGCTATGAGCCCCGGGTGTACCTCGCCTGTGTACTCGACGAGCGCCTCTTCCGATTTTTCCACCCACATCGAGCCGTGTCCCGGGAGCTTCTTGTAAAGCCCCTGCTGCGAGAGCCTCGAAACGCAGTATGCGTCGTGCCCCGTGGCGTCGATTACGAGCTTCGACTCTATCGCGATCGGGTCGAGGCAGGTGATTTCCTTGGGCATGTTGGCGATAGGCGTCCAGTTTATGACTATGCCGGCCACCCTGCCGTTCTCCCTGTATACGAGGTCGTCGAACATGGTCATGTTCCTTATTCTCGCCCCCGCCTCGCAGGTCATCGCGATGAGCTTAGAGCACGCGTAAGGCCCGTCGGCTACGTAGAGCCCCTTTTCGACCTCTTCGTAAGGGACTTCTATCTCGTCGAGCACCTCGTTCCCGGGCTCCCTCACCGTGACTTTGTTCATGAGATAACCGCCTATCCAGAAACCGCCCCCGAGATAGTTCATCCTCTCCACGAGGAGGACCTTGTATTTCTGCTTGGCTATGTCCTTTGCAGCCACGAGACCGCTCGGCCCCGCCCCCACGACTATCACGTCGCTGGTAATATATTCGTTGAATTCATTGGCAAAGCCTTCTACTATGGCCTTTGTGACTTCCTTTTCCCCTACCGGTGCGAACTTCACCTTAAAATCGGACATGAAATTATCTACCTCCCTGAATATTGCGGTCTTTGGTTTAACCCGTTTACTCTATCACAGAATGGATTGGGGTCAATAGAAACTATTATACACGATATGGCCCCGTATATACCTACGCGGGCCCCTTCGGCCCGGCTTGTCTGTGGCGGCGCGGGCAATTATAGGTTATCTTACAATCTGCCCGTGGCGGCGACATTCAGAAACTTACGGAGGTAACATACATGCTTCGTCGTGCAAGCTTTTTCCTTTTTTTCCTGGCGGTGATGTGCGCCCTTGGCGCTCTCTCCGAAAGGGCCTACTCGGGGCTCGTCATGCAGCAGGTCGTCTACGAGGAAGGCTCCCCCTCGAAACAGCAGGTGACGCTCTACATACAGGACAACAAGCTGAAACAGGTCGAAAATGCCGGCCAGTTCTCCCCCGCGGTCATATTCGACCTCAACTCCGGAAACATTATATTCGTAAACGACGAGAAGAAGCTCTACATAACCCTCAACAGGGATGAATACCTGAAATACATCGAATCCTTCATGTCCGAAAACAAGAACGCGCCCCAGGAAAAAAGGGACGTCAAGCTGAAGAAGACGGACGAAACCGGGAGCTTCGCCGGCTACTCCTCGAAGAAGCTCGAGATATACGACAACGGCAAGCTGCAGACGGAATACTGGGTCAGCAAGGAGCCCGGGTTTTCCGAAGAAATAGACCTCGACAAGATGTCCAAGCTGATGAACGAGGTAAAGAAGATAAGCCAGAACATCGGCGGCTCAGCGTCCATTTCCGACAACGAATACAAGGTAATTCAGGAAATCTACGAGGAAGGCTATCCGATGAAAACAGTGTACTACGCCCCGGACGGCAAGGGCTCGGTCACGGAAGAGATAATCTCCGTTAAAAAAGAAGACATACCCGCCGCGGAGTTCCTTCCGCCGGCCGGCTACGAGAAGATCACCTACCAGGACATACTGAATCAGCAGTAACTTATTCGCAAGGCTGTATATAGAGAGGAGAGCGCATAAGCCCGTAGACCCGGGCTTATGCGTGTTATGTGTGCCGGGTTTATCTTAGCTTTCTTCCACCACTTCGACGGTGACTGTAGCCGTCACTTCGTGATAGATCTTTACAGGTACTTCGTGGGTGCCGAGCGCCTTTATCGGGTTTTCGAGCTCGATCTGCTTCCTCGATATCTCGAACCCCTTTTCCTTGAGCGCGTCGGATATGCCCTGTGACGTAACCGAGCCGAATATCTTCTCTTCCTCGCCGACCTTGACGGCTATGGTCAGCTTCGTCCCCTCGAGCCTGGCCGCGTGCGCCTCGGCGTCCGCCTTTGCCTTGTCCTCTTTCTTCCTGAGCGACGCGCTCTTCTGCTCCCACGCCTTTATGTTCCCGGGAGTGGCCTTTACGGCCAGCTTCTTCGGGATGAGGAAGTTGGCGGCAAGCCCGTTCTTCACGTCCAGCAGCTCACCCCTCTTGCCTATCGATTCAACATCGGAAATCAGTATGACTTTCATCTTTGCCTGAACCTCCAGAATTTTTATGCGTTAACGTCTGTGCGCGGAAATCCGCCATCGCCGCTCAGTGAAGCACGGTGTAGGGGAGAAGCGCCATGAATCGCGCCCTCTTTATTTCCGTTGCGAGCTGCCTCTGGCAGCGCGCACAGAGCCCGGAGTTTCTCTTGGGAACTATCTTCTTCCTGTCGGTTATGTACCTCGACAGTGTGTCGATGTTCTTGTAGTTCATCTCTAACGATTCGGTGCAGAACCTGCACACCTTCTTTCTTGCGAAATACTTTCTGTCTCTCGGTGATTCCATTAGTTGGCTCCTCCTTCCGTGGGTTCGGCCGTCGCCGGCTCGCTCTCTGCCTTGGTCTCCTGCTCGGGCTCAGGTGCAGCTTCAGGTGCAGCTTCGGGTGCGGCCTCGGGTGCGGCCTCGGGTGCGGCCTCAGGTGCGGCCTCAGGTGCGGCCTCGGCCGGCGCCGCCTCCGGCGTGCTGCTCTCTTCCGCCGCCTTATTCTCCTGTGCGGCCTTTTCCTTGTTGGCCGCCGCTTCCGTTATGGATACTGTCATGAACCTGAGGACGTCGGTGTTATAAAAACGGAGATGTCTTTCGAGCTCGGCTACGGCGCCGGGGAGCGATTTGAAGATAATTATGTAATACGTCCCCCGGTTATAGTCCTGTATCTCGTATGCGAGCTCCCTCTGCGCCCACTTGTCGAACCTTATTATCTCTCCCTCATGGGCCGCGAGGGCGTCGCGGAGCCTCTGCTCTATCTTGGCGAGGTCCTCTTCCTTGATGTCGGGCCTGATAATGTATAAAGTCTCGTAATACCTCGGCTTTACAGCCATAGCTTAAAACCTCCTGTCCTGGTCTTTGGGGCCCCGCCCGAAATCGGCGGAGCGACAGATAAAACCTAATCCGGACTATTCTACCCGGAAATATCGATTTGTGAATACTTGGAATACTTGTGGAAAGAAGCCGGTGGGTGGAAAAAGGAAGGGCGGGAGTCCTTCACGGCCTCCCGCCCGGTTTTTTTTATGATATTAACAGCGGCGCTATGACGACTGCAACGATCGACATGAGCTTGATCAGGATGTTCATCGCCGGTCCGGACGTATCCTTGAACGGGTCGCCGATGGTGTCGCCGACGACGGCCGCCTTGTGAGCGTCCGAGCCCTTGCCGCCGAGGTGTCCCTCTTCGATATATTTCTTGGCGTTGTCCCATGCTCCGCCCGCATTCGCCATCATGAGCGCCAGCATAACGCCCGTGACGATCGCCCCAGCGAGGAATCCGCCGAGGCCGCCCGCCCCGAGTATGAGCCCGATGACTATCGGCGCTACTACCGCTATTACGCCGGGAACTACCATTTCCCTTAAAGCGGCGTCGGTGCTGATGCCGACGCAGGACGAGTAGTCCGGTTTTCCGTCGCCGTCGAGGAGCCCCGTGATCTCCCTGAACTGCCGCCTTACCTCTTCGACCATCTTCTGCGCCGTTCTGCCGACGGCCCCCATCGTGAGCGCTCCGAGGAGGAACGGCACCGTGCCGCCTATCAGGAGGCCCGTAACGACGTGGCTGTTCGTGAGGTCGATGGATGTGAGCCCGACGGCCTTGGTGTACGCGGCGAAAAGAGCGAGAGCTGCGAGCGCGGCAGAGCCGATCGCGAAGCCCTTTCCGATGGCCGCCGTGGTGTTACCGAGCGAGTCCAGCTTGTCTGTTATCTTCCTCGTCTCGGGTCCGAGTCCCGACATTTCAGAGATGCCGCCCGCGTTATCGGCGACGGGCCCGTAGGCGTCGACCGACATCGTTATACCTATAGTCGCGAGCATGCTGACGGACGCGATACCTATGCCGTAAAGTCCTGCGAAGTAGTACGAAAGCCCTATCGCGACCGCGACCGTGATAACCGGAAGCGTCGTGCTTACCATACCGACCGAAAGGCCTTGTATGATGTTCGTCGCCACGCCCGTCTGGGAGGCTTCGGCTATTTTTCTCACCGGCGTGCTCGACGTGTAGTACTCCGTAAGGAGCCCTATCGCGATACCCGAAAGGAGCCCGAGCACCGATGCGAGCCATATCCAGAGTATATTCTGTACTCCATCGACGAGCCCTACCGCAAGCAGAACCACCAGCGAAGCCGCGAGGTATATGCCGCCGGCGTAGAAGGTCGCCCTCCTGAGAACTAGCTGCGGCTCGAGATCCTTCATCCACTCGACGCTCTTCGAGCCGACGACGGATGCGAGGCTCCCTATGGCGATTAATACTATCGGGATGGCTATGAGGGCGATTTGGTTTTGTCCGCTCGAAGCCGCGATGACTATAGTCGCGACCACGGCACCCACGTAAGACTCGAAAAGGTCGGCGCCCATACCCGCCACGTCCCCCACGTTGTCGCCGACGTTGTCGGCGATCGTCGCCGGGTTCCTCGGGTCGTCTTCCGGTATCCCCGCCTCGACCTTGCCCACGAGGTCTGCCCCGACGTCCGCCCCTTTCGTGTAGATGCCGCCGCCTATCCTGGCGAAGAGTGCGACCGAGCTTGCGCCCATGGCGAATCCGCCCAGAACGTCGCCGAACTTTATCGCAAAAGCCGCGAGTCCCTGTGCGTCAGCCGGATTTTCGGGAAGACCAATGCCCAGTAAAAACGCGACGGAAAGTCCGAGGAGACCGATGCCGGCGACCGAAAGTCCCATTACGTTCCCGCCCTTGAAGGCGACGCTGAGCGCCTTGCCCTGTCCTTCGCTGGATGCCGCTTGCGCGGTCCTCACATTAGCCTTGGTAGCGGCCTTCATGCCGAAGAACCCGGCCGTCATCGAAGAAAATGCGCCGACAATATATGCTACCGCGGCGCCCCAGCCTATGAATAAACCGAGAAGTACGAATACGACTACTACGAATATGCCGATGATTCTGTACTCTCTCTTGAGAAAAACCATCGCCCCTTCGTGAATCGCAGAGGCGATTTCCTTCATTTTGTCGCTTCCTTCGGGGAGCGTGGTTATCTCCCTGTAAACCATAAACGCGTAGACCAGGACGGCTAAGCCGAGTATGGTGCCGAAATATGCCGCTATAACTTCTCCCATCGATTACACCTCCTTTATCGAGTAGCAGGATTTACTTCTGAACGATTAGTTTTCGGCGGACCTGACGTTGAACTTGTTCATGGTCCGTTCAAGTCCGTGCTCAATTAATTCAAGTACCGCGTCGGCAGCCCTTTCGACCGAAGTCTTCACCGTATCGCTCTCGCCGCTGCCGAATCCCGAAAGCACGTGTGAAGCCCCCCTCGATTTTTCCCCCGGCTTGCCTATCCCCATCCTTACCCTTATGAATTCGGTGCTTCCGAGCCTGTCAATTATCGACCTTATGCCGTTATGCCCCGCGCTTCCCCCTCCCGCCTTAACCCTCACGGTGCCTGACGGGAGGTCCATTTCGTCGTGAATTACAATAATGTCCGGTGGAGATATGTTATAGAAAACCGCAGCCTCCGACACCGCCTCGCCGCTCCTGTTCATATAGGTCTCCGGCTTGAGGAGTATCAGCTTTTCCCCTGATAAAAAACCTTCACCGTAACTGCCCCTGAACTTCTTTTTCGTAAGGTCGATGCCCGCCCTGCGGGCGATTTCATCGATTGCAAGGAAACCGAGGTTATGCTTCGTGGAAGCGTATTCTTTCCCCGGGTTGCCGAGGCCCGCAACCAATTTCATTTATTCCGACTGACCTTCGCCCTCTTCCGCGCTCTCTTCCTCGCCTTCCTCTTCTGCTGCAGCAGCCTCCGCTGCGACCTCTTCTTCCGTCCTGGTGTCGAGCTTCGGAGCTAAGACCGTGACTATCGCCTCGGAATCATCTTTGAGTAGGGTGATTGCATCGGAAGTCTTCAGGATTTCGACATGTATGGAATGCCCGACCTCGAGATCGGTCACATCCACTTCAAACGAGTTCGGTATGTCCTTCGGCAGACACTCGACCGGTATTTCCCTTAAAATTTCTTCGAGTATTCCCCCTTCCTTGACGCCTTTGGCCTTTCCTGAAATCTTCACCGGCACGTTCACGGTTATCTTCTTGTTTACGTCCAGGGCATGAAAGTCGAAGTGAAGCGGCTTGTTCGTAAGGAAGTCGTACTGCGCGGCATTCAGAATGGACAGCCTGGATACGCTCTTTTCGCCGTCCTTGTAATTGATGTCGAGAAGCGTATTCTCGCCCGCTTCGGTCGAAAGAGCCTGCTTCAGCGCCGCGGGGTTCACCGTAATCGATACGGGCTCGATTCCCTTCCCGTAAAGCACTCCGGGCACATTGCCGTCGTTCCTGGTTTTTCTTGCACCGCTTTTGCCGGTTTTTTCTCTCAGCGTTACCTCTAATGTACTCTGTGCCATGTCTTAGCACCCCTCCGGTTCTTTAGTTGAAAAGACTGCTTATAGATTCCCCGGTGGCTATCCTCTTTATAGCCTCTCCGAGGAGATTTGCAATGCTTATTACCCTGATTTTATCACAATCGGCAGCGTGCTGCGTCTGTGGAATAGTATCTGTAAGTATGATTTCTTCGAGCGAGGATTCGGTTATTCGCTGTATCGCGTTGCCCGAAAGGACCCCGTGCGTGCTGCAGAGCGAAACCCGCTTCGCTCCCTCCCTCAAAATGGCCTTTCCCGCCTGAATCGCCGTCCCCGCGGTGTCCACGAGGTCGTCCACGAGTATGGCTGTCTTCCCCTCGACGTCTCCGATCACGTTCATGATTTCGGCGACGTTCGGGTTGGGCCGCCTCTTGTCGGTCATGGCCAGTGCGGCATCGAGCATCTTCGCATAGGACCTCGCCCTTTCCATGCCCCCTGCGTCGGGTGAAACGATGACAATGTCCTCGCCGGCGTATTTCTCTTTTATATGTTGTATGAATATGGGGGCCGCGAATATGTGATCGACCGGGATATTGAAGAAGCCCTGTATCTGCCCGGCGTGAACGTCCACCGTCACGACCCTGCTGATGCCGGCCGTCGTGACGAGGTCAGCGACTAATTTAGCCGATATCGGGGCCCTCGGCTGGACTTTCCTGTCCTGCCGCGCGTAGCCGTAATACGGGATAACGGCCGTTATCGCCCTTGCCGAGGCCCTCTTGAGAGCGTCCGTTATTATAAGGAGCTCCATTATGTGCTCGTTTACGGGCGGGCACGTCGATTGTATGACGAATACGTGGGAACCCCTCACGCTTTCCGATATCTCGGCGAATATCTCGCCGTCGCTGAAGCGCCTCAGCTCCGCCTGTCCGAGCGGCACGTTCAGGTATTCGCAGACAGCCTTAGCCAGGGGTACGTTAGAAGTCCCGCAGAAAATCTTTGCATTGTCCATTTGAGCTCACATGAAGCCTAAAAGAGCATATTCTTCCGACCAAAAAACAAGGTATTATAAAATAGAACCCGGAGAATTCAAGTTTAAGTTGCATGTAACGCCCTCGGCTTCGGAAATCGAAATACTGCTTTCAGCAAGGGTCGCGAGGATGGCGACCGCGACCCCTGGCGGGGAGCCTCTGGTCGTTCCGGTCTGTTTCGTGTATACCGAGCCTTTTATATACACCCCCCTCGACAAAAAGCCCAAGAAGACGGAATGGAAAAGACTCAGGCGGGTAAAAAACATCTCCGCCAACCCATCCGTATCGCTCGTTATAGACGAATACTCCGAAGACTGGCGGAATCTCTACTACCTTATAATAAACGGCCGCGCCGGGATTATATCCGGGGGGAGCGAATACGAGGCGTCCCTCCGCGCCCTTTCCTCGAAATACCCTCAATATAAAGAAATGGGTCTCGAAGACGCCGGGCTCCCGGTAATCCGCATAACCCCGGTCCGCATAATTTCCTGGGGAAGCCCCTGATGCCCGCACGGACTCCTTAATAATACTAGAACCCCCGCTTCCACACGAAACTTCCCGTTTTCCGCACATTTTCCCCGCAGGCTATGGAAGGCTTGGGAGATGTGTGATAACATTAAGCCGTCTGGGGTTTTAATAAATAACAGCTTTAAAGCCGAAGTGGCGGAACTTGGTAGACGCGCTGGATTCAGGATCCAGTGGGTGAAAGCTCGTGGGGGTTCAAATCCCCCCTTCGGCAGAGCGTAGCGGAAAAGCCGATGGGAGAGATCAGGCCAAAACTTATCCTTGCCGATTCGGGCAGGAGAAGACGGGGTTCGGGCGGCGGATCTTTGCTAATGCTGCTCATCGTGTTCGCCGCCGGGGTATACGTCGGCACGAAGCTCGACGATTTCGGGCTTTTGGGGGAAAAGGAAGCTGCCGCGCCGGTTGCGCCCGTTACCGAAACCCGGGAAACGATATCGCGGAGCGCGGCCGAGCCCGGTGACACGTCACCCGGCTTTGCCGGGAGGGTCGCCGCTTCGTCAGGCGACGAAGGGAAGAGCCCCTACGAGGCCGTAACGATAGTCGAAGGCGGCCGGATCACTGTCGCGGGCCAAGGAGAGGCTCCCGATACGGCGGAAGTCGGCCTCACTTCCATAAGCCCCGAAAGGCTTTCCCCGACGGCGGAAGAGGCCACTGTCCTCTCGCCGGAAACCGGGACGCCCGAAGGGGGTACGGCTCCGCAGGAGGCCGAAAAGAAGCCTTCCGCCGGTGAAAGCTATACGCTCCAGGTCGCGGCCTTCGCCACCCCCGACGAAGCCCGAAAGGTTGTTAACGAATACAGGGGGAAGGGATATAACGCGTACACGGTCGAGATAGAAAATTCCCGGGGCGAGAAGTGGACCCTGGTTAAAATCGGCAAATATGGAAGCATCGAGCAGGCGTGGAGCCAGGCCACCGTATTCAAAAAGAGGGAAGGCGCCGAAGCCTTCGTAGAAACCCTCGGGCAGAAGACGGCCGTCAACGAATCCTGGCAAAAATCGCCCGGTTCCAACAAGGAATCCAATATGCAAAATGCAAACTAAAATCACCGGCTTTTGCCCGTAATAACTGCAGAAAGCGCGCTTTATGCACCCTAAATTATTGTAAAATTTCAAACCGTCAGATTTTTTTGCGTTTGCGAAGAAAATACTTGACAAGCACATATGCTAAACTTATAGTAATAGAGTTGGGCTCCGGGTTGCGTTTATACGACTCAAACTAAAAACCACGACAGAAGGTGTGTGAGATGAAATCGGCTAAATTCAGAGAGGTAGACCATGTTGCGTCCGAAATGGATAACATGAGCGACTTCAACGAGCAGGAAGAAGAATCATATTCATCACTGGGATTCGGTGATAACGACCTTATAGAAAGCGAAGAATCCGACTTCAGCTTCGAGGTGGAGGACAGCTCCGCCGAAGACGACCAGGAAGAGGAATGGACGCCCGACGAGCAGTTCAGGCTTCTTTACGTCTACTTCAAGGATATGGCCGTAGAGTCCCTCCTCACCGCCAAGGAAGAAATAGAAGTCTCCGCACAGATTAAAAAGTGCGAAGCCAAGGCAAAAGAGCTCACCCTCAACATCGAAAAGCTTGCCAAGAAAAGAAGCACTCTTTCGGTCAAAAAACCCGCGAGGGGGGCGGTCGACGAAAATGACCTCACGAAGCGCATCGAGAGCCTCATGGCTTTCGTAAAGGTCTTCTCCGAGCGCGCCTGCGAGCTCAAGGAAAGGTTCGTCAAGGCCAACCTCAGGCTCGTCGTCAGCATCTCCAAGAGGTACATGGGAAGGGGCCTTCCCCTCACCGACCTCATCCAGGAGGGCAACGTCGGCCTCATGCGCGCGGTGGAAAGGTTCGACCACACCAAGGGATACAAGTTCTCCACCTACGCCTCGTGGTGGATACACCAGGCGATCTCGAGGGCCCTTCTCGATCAGACCAGGACCATAAGGGTCCCCGTCTACGTTCTGGAGCAGGCCAGCAAGGTCTACAGGATAAGCTCCATGCTCCACAAGGAAATGGGCAGGAAGCCCCTTCCCGAAGAGGTAGCCGAGGTAGCGGGCATATCGGTCGAGGGCGTAAAGAGGATCCTCGAATCCACGAACGACGCCGCAAGGCTCGATACCCCCATACTCGACGGCGAGAAGACGACACTCCTCGATTTCATATCGGACGACAAATCGCCCGCCCCCGATTCCATAATGGCGAGCACCGCGCTCACCCACGAAATAAGGGACGCGCTCAACATCCTGACGCCCCGGGAAGAGGAGATAATCAGGCTCAGGTTCGGCATCGATCAGGACTGTACGTACACCCTCGACGAGATAGGCAGGAGGTTCGATCTCACGAGGGAGCGCATAAGGCAGATCGAAAAGAGGGCGCTCGAAAAGCTGGCCACGTCCGAGATGGGCGAGATACTGAGAAGCTTCCTCGCGCGCTGAAGTCTCTCCGGCTTTCGCCGGATCATCACACGGCAGACGCTCTGTATATGGAGCCCCGCGGACACATAGTGCGCCGCCCCGGGACGATTGTGTTTGCGCGCCGTTTAGTGTAATTTCCCTATTGAAATGAAACCCCTCCCCCCCGTCATAGTAATCGGGATGAGCCGTTCCGGAACGACCATGCTCACGAAGATGCTGGACGACCTCGGTCTCTATGCGGGCAAGAAACTCACGGACAACCACGAAGCGGTTTTCTTCAGGCAGCTAAACGACTGGCTCCTCACTCAGTGCAGCGGCGGCCTCGAAAACCCGGGCGTTATCAGGTATCTCCTCGAAGACCCAGAGGCCAGGGCCCTCTACGGCGGGTTCGTCGAATTCACAATGAAGACCCCGAAGGCGATTTCATTCCTCGGGCTTGGCGATTACTTCAAATACCGCACCCCGGCCGCGCTCGACGTGCCCTGGGGGTGGAAAGACCCACGTAACACCTATACCCTGCCATTGTGGCTCGACCTCTTCCCCGACGCAAGAATAATCCACATATACAGGCATCCCCTCGACATCGTAAACAGCCTCAGGACGAGGCGAAGAAAGGGTCTCTCGCGGCTCAGGGAAAAGGGCGGCTTGCCCGGAACGCTTTACAAATATTTCCTGGTGCGCCGCCACATAGGCACGGGGAAGGTTTTCACCGACCTCCGCGGGGCCTCGCTCGAAGAGGGGCTCCTCATGTGGGAGGAGTACATGGCCGAAGCCCGCAGGCACGTCTCCAGCCTGGGGGAGAGGGCTGTCGAGGTCAGGTACGAAGACTTCCTGGAGAACCCGGCCCCTGTCCTTAAATCGCTGTCCGATTTCTGCGGGCTCTGCCCCGCTCCCCTGTCGATAGAAAAAACGGCAGCGGGCGTAAACGAAACGCGCCGGCTCGCGTTCCTGAAGGACCCCGAGCTCAAGGAATATTCGGAACGGGTGTCCGACAGGCTGAAGGCCTACGGCTATTAGACGTCTATAGCGGCCCGGCCTATCTGCTCTTCTTCAGCAGCTCGCCGAACCTCATTGCCAGGAGCATGTCGCCCGAAATTTTCACCTTCCCCGTAAGGAGCGCGTTCTCCGGCGAGAGCTTCCCGTCGAAGAGGTTTACGAAGTGCTCGTCCTTCGTCTCTATCGTGCACTCCGCCTCGCCTCCCTCTTCCCTCACCCCTATCGACTCCGGCCTGAAATCTATGAGCCACGTTCCCCCGTCCCCGCCGCCGAGAACGATCTTATAGAGAGCCCCGACGTCCCTGTACTCGTCCGCCCTCTCCTTTAATTTCCTGTCCACCTTTTCGAATATCTCTCTCGTTCTCGACAAGGCCGTTCAGACTCCTTTTTATAGAATGGACTAGCATTCTACCACATGCGCACCGTGTGCGCTGACAAACGACGTAGCAAGGAAAGCGCTCATATAATCCTCCGCGCGTACTTGCGTCAATCCCCGGCCTTGCTTCGTCATAAAGCACACTACGTGCACGCCACGCGTGCAGGAACTCGACATAGCGGCGTCTTCGCTTTTATTCACCTTCGCGCGGCCATTACCCTGTGGTCTCCGAACACGCTACGTCTAAAAAGACACTACGTGCACGCCACGCGTGCAGGAACTCGACATAGCAGCGTCGTTAGCTTTATTTCTCTCCGCGCGTCCGTTGATTCATTCTCTTCCTTCCCCCTTCAAGGGGGGGGAGGTCGGGATGGAGGTTCCCTGAAGAGCTGTCATTCTGCCTGCTCGGTATCTTGTCCGGCATAACTTTCTCGTCGGTCGGAGCCTTTTTATCGGTCGGAGTTTTAGCGAAGTCCGAAGCGGAGTCCCGAAGCGAAGCCGGGAGCTCGATTCAGAATCTCCTCTGTTACTCTACTCATCCCGTCATTGCGAGGGAGCGCTTTATGCGACCGCGGCAATCCCGTCTTTCTCTCTCACCTTCTTCCCCCCGATTGACGCCCGCCCGCTCACTATTTACACTTCTTCTTTTTCTTGGGAGCCGGGAATTGAGCATCGAATATCCGCGTAATTACGACGTCATTGTCATCGGCGCAGGTCACGCCGGCTGCGAGGCTGCGCTCGCGTGCGCCCGTATGGGCCGCAGGACGCTCGTCCTCACGGCCAATATAGACACTATAGGCCTCATGTCGTGCAACCCCTCCGTCGGCGGGGTGGGCAAGGGGCACCTCGTAAAGGAGATCGATGCCCTCGGCGGCGAGATGGCGCTTGCCGCCGACCATTCGGCGATCCAGTTCCGAAGGCTCAACACCCGTAAGGGGGCCGCCGTTCAGGCTACCCGCATACAGGCCGACAGGCAGCTCTACAGGGCGTACATGAAATCAACCCTCGAAGCGCAGAGGAACCTCGACATAAAGCAGCGCATGGCCGAGGGCCTTTTGGTGAAGGGCGGCGCGGTATGCGGCGTGAAGACGACACTCGGCGAGCATTTCTATTCCGGCGCCGTAGTTGTTACCCCCGGCACGTTCCCGAACGGACTCATACACATCGGGCAGACGAAAATCTCCTCGGGCAGGGCCGGCGAGGCCGCGGCGGTCGGCATATCCGACTCCTTCGGCAGCCTCGGATTCAAAATGGGCCGTCTCAAAACCGGCACCCCGCCGAGGTTCGACGGCAGGACGATAGACTGGAGCGCCCTCGAGCCCCAGCCCGGCGACGAGAACCCGAAGCCCTTTTCCTTCTGGACGGGCTCTATCGAGCGCGGGCAGCTCCCCTGCTACATCACGTACACAAACGAAAAAACGCACAGGGTCATAACCGACAACCTCCACAAATCCCCTCTCTACTCGGGCGAGATAAAAGGGGTCGGTCCCCGCTATTGCCCTTCTATCGAAGACAAGGTCGTCAAGTTCCGCGACAAGGAAAGGCACCAGATATTCCTCGAGCCCGAGGGACTAACGACGTACGAAATATATCCCAACGGCATATCGACGAGCCTCCCGCTCGAAGTCCAGTACGAGCTGGTAAGGACTATAGACGGGCTTTCCGGCGTCGAGATAATGAGGCCGGGCTACGCGGTAGAATACGACTACGTCGATCCGACGCAGCTTAAGCCCACGCTCGAAACGAAGCTGGTAGACAACCTCTACTTCGCGGGTCAGATAAACGGTACGACAGGCTACGAAGAGGCCGCGAGCCAGGGGCTCATGGCGGGAATCAACGCCGCTCTACGCGTGAAGGGCGAACCGCCGTTCGTCCTCGACCGCTCCGAGGCCTACCTCGGCATCCTCATCGACGACCTCGTCACGAAGGGCGTCGACGAGCCCTACAGGATGTTCACGTCGAGGGCCGAATACAGGCTCCTACTCCGGGAAGACAACGCCGACATGAGGCTTTCCGAAAAGGGATACGCCATCGGCCTTCTCTCCGGAGAGCGCTACGAAAAAGTGAGGGCCAAAAAGACAGCGGCAGAAGAAGAGCTCCTGAGGCTCGAAAGCGTAAAGATAACGCCCGACGCGCGCGCGAACGAAATACTCCTTTCGCTCGGCTCCTCCACCATAAAAAAGCCGCAGTCCTTAAAGGAGATACTCCGCCGCCCCGAGATTTCCTACTCGGTCCTCTCCCTCCTTCCCGGAGGCGAATCCGCCCCCCGGCTTTCGGAAGACGTCCTCACGCAGATCGAGATGGAAGTCAAATACGAGGGCTATATCAAACGCCAGATCGAGCAGATCGAAAAGTTCAGGAAGGTCGAAAACCTCGGCATACCCGAAGACTTCTCGTACGACGACATCCCGGGGCTCTCGAAAGAAATAGTGCAGAAACTCTCCCGGGTTCGTCCCGGCTCACTCGGTCAGGCGAGCAGGATTTCGGGCATAACGCCCGCCGCGATTTCTGTTCTTATGGTTTATTTAAAACGGGGTGATATGGAAAGAGAAACGCCCGATCAGTCGTTTTCTTCCTGATCTTCGTCTTCCTCGGATTCGGCCAGCTCCTGCTCCAATAGCTCCATCATGTCCTCGTAATCTCCGCCGATGTAGCCCGAGTTTTCCGGGTCTTCGAGCATATCGACGAGGTCCTTTATCTTCTTCTTCCCTCTCTTGTTCATACGACTTTCCTCCACGCCGTCGTCTCCCGCCCGGCAATCTAAATTAATACTATAACACAGACTTTTTTCTCCACTTCAATACCTTCGGGGAAACTTTAAGGTTGATGAAGTATAAGGTCCGGACGACGAAAAGCAACATACATTTTTTCGGCGAAACCGCCGCCTGCGATTTGGAAAATGCAGCCGTTTTTATCTCTCGAATCCTCGCTCGCGAATTATCTATTTCGACAGAAGCCCGCGGATTTTCTCAGGCTCGGTTACGGGCAGCTCGCATTCGTAATTCATGCACACGTACGCCGCCGCCTTCCCGTCTATCATGTCCTGCTCTTTCGTAAACGGCGCAATGTCCCGGATGCCCGGGCCGGGCTCCCTCAAGAGCACAACCTTGTTCGGCGCGTAAAGTCCGCGGAGCGCCTCCAGCATCCTCTCCGTGTCCTCTCTTCCGCGCTCGCCCGAGATCACGACCTCGTACGAAGGCCCTACGCCGAAATCGAGACCCGACAAAAGCTGCGTGTATGCGCTCGGGGCCTGCTCCACCGCTGCCGAAAACGCCTTTCCGAGATTCCCCGCCGTCTCTTCGTAGGAAGAGTCCCCGGTTATCCTCCCTATCCTGAGGAGATTTAAAAGCGCGGCGGAGTTCGCCGACGGCACCGCGCCGTCGTAAACCTCCTTGTGCCTTATTATCATCTCCTCGGCGTCGTTCGCGGTGAAATAATATCCTCCCCTTTCCGTATCGAGATAGTGCTCGTTCATATCCTCCTGGAGTGCTATGGCCGTTCTTAGATATTCCGCGTCGAACGCGGCCTCGTAAAGCTCCAACAGCCCCCATATCAAGAATGCGTAGTCGTCGGCGTGCGCCGCTATGCCGGCCTCGTCCGTCCTGTAGCGGTGAAGCAGTCTCCCGTCTTCGCCGCGCATGGCGGTCAGTATGAAATCCGCCGCCTTTTTCGCGGCGTCTGCATACGGGGGCTCCCCGAACGCCGAAGCCGCCTTCGACAGCGCCGCGATCATGAGCCCGTTCCAGTCCGTCAGGATCTTGTCGTCCTTGTACGGGTGTATGCGCCTCTCGCGGGCCTCGAACAGTTTCTGCCGTGCACTCTCGACCCTCTCCAAAACCGCGCCCGCGTCCTCTCCGAACGACGTCGCCAGCTCTTCGAGCGGGGCCCTCAAATACAATATGTTCCCGCCCGAGCTCTCGCCCGACGCCTCCTCGCTGTAGTTCCCTCCGGGGCGTGCGTTGTACAGCCGTGCGATGAGCCCGCCGTCCTCTTTCCCGAGGACGGCTTCCAGCTCCTCCGTCGTCCATACGTAAAACTTCCCCTCGACCCCTTCGCTGTCCGCGTCCTCCGCCGAATAAAATCCGCCCTCGGACGAAGTCATGTCCCTGAGGACATAAGTGATTATTTCCTCCGCTGTTTTCTTGTAGCCTTCCTTCCCCGTCGCCTGGTACGCCTCGGTATACGCCATGACCAGTAGCGCCTGGTCGTAGAGCATCTTCTCGAAGTGCGGCAGGAGCCACTCGGCGTCCGTCGAATACCTGTGAAACCCGAACCCGACGTGGTCGTATATACCGCCGAGCCGCATTTCGGCGAGCGTCTTCTCCACCATCCGGAGCGCCTCTTCGTCCCCCGTCCGTTTCCAGTACCTCAAAAGGAACACGAGGTTGTGCGGCGTCGGGAACTTCGGCGCCGTGCCGAACCCGCCGTTTATCTCGTCGAATCTCCCGAGGAGCTGATTATAGCCCGTCTTGAGCGCGCTCATCCCCGGGGCTCCCCCGGCAGCGGCCGGCGCGTCGGCCGCCTTTCTCATGGCCGCCGTTATGCTCTCCGCCGACCTTACCACCTCGTCCCTCTGCGTGTCCCATATCTCTTTTATCTTCGGCACGAGGTCCACCATGCCCGCCCTTCCGAACCGGGCCTCCCTCGGGATATACGTGGCCGCGAAAAAGGGCTTCCTGTCGGGCGTCATCACGATATTCAAGGGCCATCCGCACCCGCCCTTCGAAAGGATCTGGCACACCGTCATGTATATGGCGTCTATGTCGGGCCTCTCCTCGCGATCGACCTTTATGGACACGAACGCCTCGTTCATCAGCCGCGCGACCTCCGGGTCCTCGAACGACTCGTGCTCCATCACGTGGCACCAGTGGCACGTCGAATACCCGATAGAAAGCAGTATCGGTTTGTCTTCCCTGGCCGCCTTCTCGAACGCCTCATCTCCCCACGGATACCAGTCCACGGGGTTTCCGGCATGCTGCAGCAGGTAGGGACTCTTTTCGTTTGCAAGTCTGTTGAGCTCTGTCATATGGGTGGGTTATATGCGAACGGCGGCCTGGATCACGGCCGCGGCGCCGGGGATATTCGGGAAGGCCGCTGTTTCGGGCCCCCGGCCGGCTGCCGGCCGCTCGTATATTCGGTTTATAGTTGAGTTTACATACCGGCACCCCGTTTACCAAACGATTATTCCGGCCGGGCAGCCGCTTCCGGGCGCCGTGCCCTGCGGATACTCACCCGGCCTTTTCTTGGTTATAATTGAGGTACTTTTCGACATGCAGATACTCGACGACAAATACTCGAAAATAATCCTCGAAGAGAAGCTCCTTCTCAAATCCCTCCTCGGTGAGATAAGCGAAGTCTCGGGCAAAGAGCTCACCGAAAGGCTCCGGTCCGTGGAAGAAAGCCTCGACAACCTCTTTTCCCTCGTTTTCATCGGCGAATTCAGCACGGGTAAATCCTCGGTAATAAATTCCCTCCTCGGCGAGGACGTGCTTCCCGAGGGCATAACGCCGACGACGGACGAAATCACCATAATACGGCACGACGACACTGGCGGCGTCAGCATCGAAAACGGTATGCGCTACATCTCCGTTCCCCAGGACAGGCTGAAGGGCATCTTCATAGTCGATACCCCCGGGACGAACGTCACGATAGAGCAGCACGAAAAGATCACGCGCGAGTTCATCCCGAAAGCGGACATAGTCTTTTTCGTCATCGGGGCCGAGCGCGCCGTAACGGGCAGCGAGGCGAAGCTGATCCAGTTCGTAAAGGACGAATGGCTCAAGAACATAGTCTTTCTCCTTAATAAAATAGACATAGCCAGGGACGACGACGAGCTGGAGAAGCTTCTCCGGCACACTTCACGCGAGCTCGAAAGGGCCTTCGGCATAAAGCCCCACATAATCCCCGTCTCCGCCCGCCTCGCGGGGGAGGCAAGGCTCTCGGGCGACGCCGCGCTCGCCGAAAAGAGCGGCTTCGGGCAGCTCGAAGAATACATCTTCCGCACACTCAGCGAAGAAGAACGCGTCAAGATGAAGATACGGAGCACGACGAACATCGCTCTCAGCCTCGCTGCAGAGGCCGAAAGGGCCCTCGACGAGGACATGAAAAAAATGGCCGACGACGTCGAGAAGCTCGGCGATTTCGAAAGGAAGCTCGAATCGCTCGAATCCGAGATGCTTCAAAACTCCGCGCAGTTCACCGAGAGGATAAGGAGCAGGCTCCTCGAATTCAAAACGCGCGGCATAGAATTCATAGACGAATTCATGAGGTTCGGTAACATCCCCAAGCTCATAAGCAAGCAGAAGATAGCGAAGGAGTTCGAATACAAGGTCTCGCGCCAGACGGTGAACGAGCTCGAAAAGGACCTCGACGCGATGGTCGTCTGGACCGAAAAATCCGCGAGGGGCCTTCTCGATTCGACCGTCGATTTTTACAACAGGTCCATAAGGCCCGACTCATCCTCCGGCACGACGGGCTTCATGTACGACAGGACGCGTCTTCTCGACACAGTCCGCTCCGAGCTCGAAACCAAGAGAAGGGCGATAGATCCCGGGGCGCTCGGCGGGAATCTCGTCGATTCCGCGCGCGCCGCCGTCGCCTCCGTCCTCGGGGTCCAGGTGGGCGGGCTAGCCCTCGGCGCTGCCGTCGTCACGGCGTTCTCCTCGCTCCTCGTCGACATAACCGGCATCCTCGCCACCATAGCCGTCGTGGCCACGGCGTTCATGATACTCCCCAAAAAACGCCGGGACGCCATGAAGGAATTCAGCCAGAAGGTAGACGCACTCATAGAAGAAATGATATCCTCGATCCGCTCCCAGCTCGAAAGGGATTTCGACGGCATACGGCTTCAGGCAATGGATTCCCTGATGCCGCTCAAGAATTTCTACAAGATGGAAAGAGAGAAGCTCACGGCCTCGCGGTCGCGCATACAAGAGCTGAAACTAAAGCTCGAAGAGATTAACAAGAGCGTGAATTAAAGCGGGGGATCCGGGCGGACGCCCGAAAGAAAGCCCCGTTACTTCCCTGTATCTAGAGGCCCGCACCCCGGGTCTTGAAAAGTAGGGCGTATATCTTTTTTAATTCATCGGTATGGCTCGTGATTTCTATCCCCATGAACCATTTCTCCGAGTGCGTGTGGTAGAGCCACCTTATCGTTCCTTCGAATTTGACGGTATCTTCGCCCGTGAACAATGCGGCGCGGATCCTGAAATTAGGGGGGAATCCCTTGCTTCCTTCGAGCCCTACGCCATGCTCCGACAGGTTGAACGTAAACCCGGTGAACTTCAGGTTGTCCCCCTCGTCCGTAGCGCGGCCGCCGAGGAGCCCGTACTTCAGTTTCTTGTAATAGGGAACCCTGGTCGAGCGCCTGAGTACCCTTATCGTATCCCCCTTTCCCTCGGCTATCTCCCCGAGATTGAGCTCATTTTTCGTATATCCCCCATTCTTCATAATTAACAAAATATACTAAAAAAACTGTTCTTACAATCGGACTTTAGTCCGTATATCTTTTAAGACTTTTGGCTAAATATAAAGTCTCCGAAATAAAAGTATTCCGAACCCCCATGACCGCCCGCCGGGCCCCGCGGCGCGAATCTGCGTGGCCCTTCTGTTGCCCGTTGACCGGTAGTGTATATTTAATGTCTGCCGGGGAACAAGTCGTCCGGTTTATCCGATTTCAAAGGAGTTATATGAGAAGAGACGACATACGTAACATTGCGATTATCGCTCACGTCGATCACGGGAAGACCACACTCGTCGACGCCATGCTGAGGCAAGGGGGGGTGTTCCGCGAGCACCAGGTGGTCGAGGAAAGGGTCATGGACTCGATGGACCTCGAAAGGGAGCGCGGGATCACGATAATGGCGAAGAATACAGCGGTCCATTATAAAGGCATCAAGATCAACATCGTGGATACCCCGGGGCACGCCGATTTCGGCGGAGAGGTCGAGCGGAGCCTCAACATGGTGGACGGTGCGGTGCTCCTGGTGGATGCGAGCGAGGGCCCCCTTCCGCAGACGCGCTTCGTCGTAAAGAAGGCGCTCCAGAAAGAGCTCCCGATAATCCTCGTCATAAACAAGATAGACAGGAGCGACGCGCGTCCCGAAGAGGTCATAAACGAAGTCTACGACCTCTTCATAGAGCTCGACGCCAACGAGGAGCAGATAGAATTCCCCATCGTATACACGAACGGCAAGGCCGGCAAGGCCCAGATGAGCCTCGCCGAATCCTCGAACAACCTCGTCCCGCTTTTCGAGACGATAATATCCTCTATACCGGGGCCCGAAGTCGGCGACGGCGGCGTAACCCAGTTCCTCATCACCAACCTCGACTACGACAACTACGTCGGCAGGATAGCCATAGGCCGCCTCACGAACGGCGTCCTCGAAGCCAACCGCTCCTACGCCCTCTGCGGCGAGGCCGGCGCGAATACGCCCGTAAAGATCTCGGTGCTATACACGTTCGACGGCCTCCGGAAAACCCAGGTCGATAAACTCGAGGCCGGCGACATCGCCGCCATAGCCGGCGAAGACAAGGTCAAGATAGGAGACACCGTCTCAGACCTCGAAAACCCCGTCCCGCTCGAACGCATAAAGGTAGACGAGCCCACGATCTCGATGATCTTCTACGTCAACAACGGCCCCTTCGCCGGAAAGGAGGGGAAGTTCCTCACCTCCCGCCACATACGCGACAGGCTCCTCCGTGAAAAGCTCGGCAACGTCGCCATAGACGTAAAGGAGACGGACAGGGCCGACGCCTACGAAGTCTCCGGCCGCGGCGAGCTCCAGATGGTTGTCCTCATCGAAATGATGCGCCGCGAGGGCTACGAGTTCATGGTGTCAAAACCGAGGGTCCTCACACGCCAGGAAAACGGCAAGGTCACCGAGCCCGTAGAGCGCATATTCGTCGACGTCCCCGAGGCCTACGTCGGCGCCGTCACGGAGGCCATATCGTCCAGGAAAGGCCGCATGGAAAACCTCCGCAACAACGGCAACGGCAGGGTGGATATAGAGTTCCTCATCCCCTCCCGCGCCCTCATCGGGTTCAGGAGCCAGTTCCAGATAATTACCAAGGGCTCGGGCGTCATAAACACCCTCTTCGAGGGCTACGAGCCCTGGTACGGGCCGATACCCCAGCGGTCTACGGGCGCGCTCGTTTCCGACAGGTCGGGGAAGGTCACGGCCTACGCCTGCCTATCCATGGCCGACAGGGGCGAGCTCTTCGTAGACGTAGGGACGGATGTCTTCGAGGGCATGATAGTCGGCGAAAGGAACCGGAGCGGCGACCTCAACGTCAACATTACCAAAGAAAAGAAGCTCACCAACATGCGGAGCTCGACGGCCGAAACCACGGTCGTGCTCAGGCCCCCGAGGCCCCTCTCGCTCGACCAGGCGATAGAGTTCATGGCCGAGGACGAGCTCGTCGAGATAACCCCTTCGAGCCAGAGGCTCCGTAAATTCGAGCTCAGCTCCACAAAGCGCGAGATAGAAATAAAACGCGAAAAGAAACTTAACCAGTAAGGGAGGGATATTGTGGAAAAGCCGTACAGCCAGTCGAGCGAAAACAATAAAGAGCCGATACTCGCCGTCCTTAAAGAGGCGTTCAAGGACGCGTCTTTCGTCCTCGAAATCGGCAGCGGCACAGGTCAGCACGCCGCCTTCTTCGCGGCGAACCTCCCGCACCTCGTCTGGCAGCCCACGGACCTCCCCGAAAATCTCCCCGGCATCAAGTTATGGGTGGACGAGGCCGGGCTACCGAACCTTAAAGACCCCATAGTCCTTAACGTCGCCGACGCGCTCTGGCCGGTCGAAAAGGCCGACGGCGTCTTCTCGGCGAACACACTCCACATCATGAGCGAGTCCCGCGTCGGATGTCTTTTCGACGGCATAGAGGTCGTCATGAGAGGGGGCGGCACGCTCTGCATATACGGCCCCTTCAACTACGGCGGGGACTATACGAGCGAGAGCAACGCAAAATTCGACGAGTGGCTCAAGGGCAGGGATCCCGAAAGCGGAATAAAGGACTTCGAATGGGTTAACGCCCTCGCCGAGCGCGCGGGATTCACGCTCGTAAAGGACCACGAGATGCCCGTCAACAACAGGCTCCTCGAATGGCGCAAAACACCGTGAGCGGGCTGTTGAATGTCCTGCATGCGCGTATCATAATCATATAAATTCGGTCGCCACGACAATAGCGATGAGAGACACGATAGCCTTTGTCATTGGAAACTACTTCTTAACGACATTCGTCCTCGGCCTCCTTTTGGGATGGATATCGCTCTCGCGGAGGCCCCGCCCCCGCACTCCGAACGTCAAGGTCGAATCGTTCCTCTCGTGGTATATGCTCCTTGCCATAGGGGTAAGCAACCTTATAAATTTCGTCTTTCACGTTTTCTTCGGAGAGATGACTGCGCGGTTCATCGGCTGGGCGGACAGCCCCTTTCAAAGGGAAGTCGGCTTCGCGAGCCTCGGCATGGGCATCGCGGGGATGCTCGCTTTCCGCGCCGGCCTGCCGTTTCGTTTCGCGGCCCTCATCCCCCCGGCGGTATTTATGCTGGGCGCGGCCGGCGGACACGTATACGAGATGATAGCGGCGGATAATTACTCCTTCGGCAACGTCGGCCTCGTTCTCCCGTCCGACATAATCATCCCCATAGCCGGCTTCATCCTCATCCGGCTATCGTATAAACACCCGATGCCTTCCCGATAGTTGTGCTAATATTTATATATCCTCGCCCCGGTACGAAAAGGAGATTAGATGAGAAAGTATATTTTTGCCCTGGCCCTTCTCTTTATCCTGACCCCCCTCTCTTACGCTCAAAACAAGGTCTACGTGTCGGATATGCGTATAGGTGAGGCCCCTTCCGGGTCGAGCTCCATCCCCGTTTATCTCAATATAGGCAATCCCGGCGAGAGCGATGCGAAGCTCGTCAAGGTATCGAGCGTGATGGCGGATAAGGTAGCGCTCTACGCTCCGAAAGCCGGCGGCGGCAAAGGTGAGGTTGTAGAAGCGGATTCCCTTACCGTTCCGGCCGGCGGGAGCCTCGTGCTCAAACCCGGCGGACCATACATATTGCTCGAAGGTCTCAAAGCCTCCATTGCCGATATCGACGGTATAGAGCTCTTCCTCAAGTTCGAAAACGCAAGGAACGCTATCGTCACGGTTCCGACGAGAGACCTCGGTAAAGAGAAAACCCCCTTCGACAATTAGCCGCGCCCCGCGGCAGGCAACGAGAGCCGTTCTTTCCCGGCCCCGCCGCCGTTCGGATATGTGCTATAATTTGGAATAGCTAAACGCAGTTTCGGAGGAGATAGCCCATGACGCCGGTATATCCTGGTAATATCGACCCCTGGCCCGCCCTTCCGCTGGGCGAATGGAAGGACACCGCCGCCACTCTCCACATGTGGACCCAGATCGTCGGCAAGATCAGGCTCGAGCAAACGCCGTGGGTCAATCATTCCTGGCACGTCACCCTCTACGTCACGTCCCGCGGCCTCACGACCTCTCCCGTTCCCTACGGCCTCAAAACCTTCCAGATAGATTTCGACTTCATCGACCACAAGCTCGTCATCGAAACCAGCGACGGCAACGTCCGCCTACTCGACCTCCGCCCCCGTACGGTGGCCGATTTCTACGGCCAGGTGATGTCCTCGCTGAAGAGCGTCGGCATCGACGTCGCCATACACACGACGCCCAACGAAATCCCGGACCCCATACCTTTCGAAGAGGATCACCAGCACGGCTCCTACGACGCCGACTACGCCAACCGCTTCTGGCGCGTGCTGGTTCAATCAGACCGCATATTCAAGGAATTCAGGGCGCATTTCATAGGGAAATGCAGCCCGGTCCACTTCTTCTGGGGGAGCTTCGACCTCGCCGTCACGCGCTTTTCCGGGCGCACCGCCCCGCCGCATCCGGGCGGCGTTCCGAATATGCCCGACGTCGTCGCGCGCGAGGCCTACTCGCACGAAGTTTCGAGCTGCGGCTTCTGGCCCGGCGGCGGAGCGATCGATTATCCCACTTACTACGCCTACGCCTATCCGACCCCCGAGGGCTTTAAGGACTATAAAATAAAGCCGAAGGGGGCGTTTTACAGTAACGACCTCGGCGAATTCCTGCTGCCCTACGACGAGGTCAGGACGTCCGACGACCCTGACGCAGCGCTTCTCGACTTTCTCCAGAGCACCTACGCTGCCGCCGCCGACCTCGCCAAGTGGGACCGTGCGGCGCTCGAGCGCTACAAGCTTCCCTAGGTCCTGGCTATTTCCTGGCGCATCCTGCTGTGCGCGTGGGATACGCCCGCCCCGTTATCGAGCGGAGGATTCCACAGCATCGGTACGAACACCACCGCGAATATCGAAAACGCCAGTATCCACAGCACCTGCGCGGCGGCTATCCATATTATGTAATGACCCATGTCGGCGATCGGGAAGAACACCCTCACTACAGCCCCCAGAAGCAGTATGGAGAATATCCAGAATACTATCCCCGGCGGCTCGAATACGTTCCTTCCCGTGTGCCCGAGAGTCGCCCGGGACATGAAGCCTATCGTCATCATCCCGATGCCGCCGTAAACGAAGCTGTGGAGGGCCGGCATCTGAGGAATCGCGACGTAAAGCGAAAGAAACTTGAGCCCGAACCCGACGGCTATCCACGAGTACGCCACGAAAAGAACCCACAGCATCGGCTTTCCCCAGATGCCGTTCGAATACCAACCGTAGAGCCTTATTGAATAGATGACGGCGAGCACCCCTGCGGTCATCGACGCGAGCCTCGCGTTCACGAAAAAGACCTCGACGAAATAAAACAGGAGGAAAAAGACGACGCTCAGTATGTCGATGCTCCTCCGGTTCTTGGGCTCGAACGTAAACTGAAGGCCGTTCCGTATGAATATCGGGATCATCCTCCTCCCCATGAGGACTATGATCGATATAACGATGTAAAGCGCCGAATATATTCCCCACCGCTGACCGTTCGGCAGCACCCCGGCCACACCGAGATAAAAGAGCACGTTGCTCGCGGCTATGATAGCCAGGTGCGCCGCGAGCGCGGATTTTTCCCGGTTCTGCGTTTTGATTACGGGGTAGAGCACCCTGAACGTGAGCACTATCAGGAACAGGCAGTCGAATACTGCGCCTATCTTATACGAAATATCCGTCACGAGAGTAAGCGACAAAAATACCCTCGCCAGTATCCAGAGGCTTAAAAGAAGTACGAGCGCCGATTTCTTGTTTATCACGAGCCCCGACCAGTATCTCTCGATGGTCAGGAGGAACCCGGCAATGACGGCGGCCGAGTAGCCGAACAGCATCTCGTGAGCGTGCCACATGAGCGGCGACATGCTGACGAAGTTCAGCTTGAGCCTGAACGTATAATACGCGGTCCAGAGGACCAGATAATATATGGCGGCAATGGTCGCCAGCATGAAAAATGTTCTCATCGCCGGCTCGAAAATCGTATCCCCGTTTTCCCTGCCTATCTTCTTCAACGCACGCCTCCTTGATGAGTGAGTACTCACTCATTATAATACTCCGTTCCGGCGGGTTTGTAAAGCGGCCCATGCATGCAAACGGCCTCTGTCGGCGGCATGCTCCGTGTCCCCCCCGCGGGATCGAGAGTCGCCCGGATTTTCCGGGCTTTAATCCGCGCGCTTGGTATAATAGAGGATATAAACCTGATAAAGCCCGGTGAACGCTCCGGGCGGGAGGAGATGATCATGAAAAGAAGCGCATCCGCCGAATGGAAAGGAGACTTAAAAGGCGGCGAGGGAACGATATCGACAGAAAGCGGCGTCCTGTCCGATACGCAGTATTCGTTCAAGACGCGTTTTGAAGACGGAAATGGCACGAATCCTGAGGAGCTCATAGCGGCCGCCCACGCGGGCTGCTTCTCCATGGCGCTCTCGCTGGAGCTCGCCAATTTCAACCTCACCGCCGACAGCATTAAAACGACGGCCGAGGTGACGCTCGAAAAAACCGACCAAGGTTTCGCCATCACGAAGGTGCACCTCGACCTCAGGGCGAAAATACCCGGCGCCGACGGCGATACGTTCCGGAAGGCCGCCGATAACGCGAAGAAGGGCTGCCCGGTCTCAAAGCTCCTTAACGCGGACATCACCCTCGACGCCGCCCTCGAAAGCTGACGGCGAGCACGGCGTCCGGCGGGCTCTATAGTCGTTTTCGGTTCTATCGAATGGACGCAGCCCGTCTCCGCGTCCCCATCTATCCTTCTTTTCCCTATAGCGTGTTCGAGCGCCCGGCCTCTAATTTCGCCTATGTTCCGGCGGCATATGCAGTAGAATTAGTAAAAAGGGCCGGGGCATACCTGAACAGCTTTCCCCGGCCGGCTGAAGGCTCTTAAGCCTTTCGGGGGGAATACAAAATGGCGCGTCCCATATGGAAAGGGCACATCTCGTTCGGTCTTGTAAGCATTCCCATAACCCTTTATTCCGCCGAAAAGAGGTTCGATCTCCACTTCAAGCTCCTCGACAGCCGCGACAAGGCCAAGATACGCTATTCGCGCATTAACGAGGTCACGGGCGAAGAGGTCCCCTGGGACCAGATAGTAAAAGGCTACGAATACGACGACGACAAATACGTCCTCATCGACGAGGAGGAATTCAAGAAAGTCGCGGTCGAGGCCACCCGCACTATAGAGATAGAAGATTTCGTCGCGCAGGATTCGATAGACTACGTCTATTTCGACAAGCCTTATTTCGTCGTTCCCGACAAGAAGAACCGGAAGGGCTACGTCCTCCTCCGCGAGGTCCTCGGTAACAGCGGCAAGGTCGGCATTGCCAGGGTGGTGATACACACGCGGGAATACCTCTCGGCCCTCTTCGTAATGGGCGACGTCCTGGTCCTCGAGCTTCTCCGCTTCGAGCAGGAGCTCCGAAAGCCCGAAGAATTCGAGCTCCCCGAGGGGAGCCTCTCGGACTTCAAAGTCACGAAGAAGGAGGTCGAGCTCGCCGAAAAGCTCGTCGAGGCCATGACCGTAAAATGGCAGCCCGAAAAATATCAGGACGAATACCGCGCCGAGCTCATGGAATGGATTCAAAAGAAGGCGAAGTCTGGCGGAGTCGAAGTCCCGCCGGAAAACGAGGAGCCCGAAGAGGAGGGCGCCAGGGTCATAGACATGATGGAGCTCCTTAAGAAAAGCGTGGAGGGCAAGGGCGGCGGTGGCAAGTCCCGTGCGAAAACCACGGCCTCCAGGAAGAAAAAGACTTCCGGCGCCGGAAAGAAAACCGGGTGACGCACCATGGGCGGCGGACTCAGCGAATATAAAAAGAAGCGGCGCTTCGAGCTCACCCCCGAGCCCGAAGGCGGGAAGAAAAAGTCCCGTTCCGGAAATCTCTACGTAATCCAGAAGCACGCCGCCAGCCGGCTTCACTACGACTTTCGCCTTGAGCTGGACGGCGTCCTCAAGAGCTGGGCGGTGCCCAGGGGACCGAGCCTCGACACGTCGGACAAGCGGCTCGCCGTCGAGGTCGAGGACCATCCTGTAAGCTACGGCTCCTTCGAGGGTACAATCCCCGAGGGGAACTACGGCGCGGGCACGGTGATGCTGTGGGACCGCGGCACGTGGGAGCCTTTAAAGGACCCCCGAAAGGGCCTCCGCGACGGCAGGCTCGAATTCCGCCTTCACGGTGAGAAGCTCGGGGGCGAATGGGCCCTCGTCAGAATGGCCGGGCGCGCGGACGAAGACAGGAACAACTGGCTCCTCATTAAAATGAAGGACGACCATTCGGAGAGAGGCGGGAAAAGCGTCATCGACGAATATCCGCTGAGCGCCGCGAGCGGGCGCACAATGAAAGAGATTGCGGCTGCCGGGGGAAAGGTCTGGCAGAGCGATAGGTCCAAACGCGCCCGGGCGTCACGGAAAAAAGTAAAGCCTGCCGGACATGGCCCGGGCAGCGATTTGCCCGACCCTGCCGCGCTCTCAGGAGCACGGAAGTCAAAGCCCCCGGAGGAGATTAGCCCCGAGCTCGCAACCCTCGTTGCCGGCCCCCCTTCCGGGGACGACTGGCTCCACGAGGTCAAGTTCGACGGATACCGTCTTATCGCGATACTCGCCGGCGGCAAGGTCAGGATACTGACCCGTAACGGCAAGGACTGGACGGCTAAATTCGGCGGCATCGCCGGCGCCCTCGAGGCCCTCCCCGTAAAGGAGGCGGTTTTGGACGGCGAGGCAGTAGTTCTCGACAAGGACGGCATCTCCGACTTTCAGGCGCTCCAGAACGCGCTCAAGGGCTCCCGGAAAAACGCTCTCCACTTTTTCGTCTTCGACATCCTCTACTGTAACGGTTTCAGCCTGACCCGCGTCCCTCTCATCGATCGTAAAACCTTTCTCCAAAGGATTCTGGGCTTTCTCGAATCCGATATGATCCGCTACAGCGACCACATCCTCGGCAAGGGGGCCGCGGTATTCGAAGACGCTTGCAAAATGTCTCTCGAGGGCATCGTCTCGAAGCGCGCCGCCTCGACTTACACGCAGCGCCGCACGCGCGACTGGCTCAAGGTCAAATGCCACAAGCGCCAGGAGTTCGTAATCGGCGGCTATAAGCTCAGCACGAAAGCCTCACGCGCTGGATTCCGGTCGCTCCTCCTCGGCTATTACGACGACGGCGATCTCGTCTACTCGGGCGGCGTCGGAACCGGATTCGATTCGAAGTCGCTAAAAAGCATAAGAAAGGATCTCGACGCCATACAGCAAAAGGATTCGCCGTTCGTTAATCCGCCCGCCGGGGCCGACGCCCGCGGCGTGCGCTGGGTCCGCCCCGAGCTCGTCGCCGAGGTCGAGTTCACCGAATGGACCGACGAGAATCTCCTTCGCCATCCGTCGTTCAAGGGCCTTCGCGAAGACAAACCCGCAAGGGAAATAATAATACGTGAGCAAAGCTCGGGGGAGGAATCCATGGTGAAAGATAGCACCGATAAAAAAAACGCGGCCGCCGATACGGTCGCAGGCATCCGCCTGACTCATCCGGACAGGGTTCTCTACCCTGACCAGGGCCTCACGAAGGCCGAGCTCGCAGAGTTCTATGCCGACATCGCCGACTGGATACTGCCCCACGTCGTAAACCGCCCCCTCACTATAGTCCGCTGCCCGGGCGGTAGCCAGGGCCAGTGCTTCTATCAGAAAAACGTCGGCGAGGGCCTTCCCGAGGCGATCCATGGCGTCTTCATAGAGGGCAAGGAAGCCGACAGGACCTATATCGCCATAAAGGATTTAAAAGGACTCATTTCCCTCGTGCAGATAGGGGTCCTCGAAATCCATCCCTGGGGGAGCCGCACCGACAACCTCGAAAAGCCCGACCGCATGGTGTTCGACCTCGACCCCGGCGAGGGGGTCTCCTATGCGGACGTCGTCGGGGCGGCGTTTAAGATAAGGGACATTCTCGACGGGCTCGGGCTCCGGAGCTTCGTCAAAACCTCCGGAGGGAAGGGGCTTCACGTCGTCGTGCCGCTCCAGCGCCGCTCGGGCTGGGACGAAATGAAATCGTTCTCGAAGGCCATCGCGGATAAGATGGTAGAGCTCGAACCCGCAAAGTATATCGCCACGATGAGCAAGGCGAAGCGAAAGGGGAAGATATTCATCGACTACCTTCGCAACAACCGCGACGCCACCGCCGTCGCCGCATATTCCACGCGCGCGCGGAAAGGCGCTCCCGTCTCCACCCCTATAACGTGGGACGAGCTCTCCCCCGAGCTCACGCCGAATAAGTACAACGTCTTCAACCTGCGGCAGAGGCTTTCCTGCCTGAAAGAGGACCCCTGGAAAGACTTCTTCACCACCCGCCAGTCCATAACTGCCGGGATGAAAAAGAAGGTATGAATCCGGCCGGTAAATTCGATAATCCCGAATCGTACCGGCCGGTGCTTCTTCGTTGCCGTCAGAACATCCAGCCGTATTGCCACCCGAGCCAGAGCACCCAGTCGGTTTCGAGCTGCGGCCCGTCCAGGTCCTGATAGATCGGGAACCCGAGCTCCACGGCCAGCCTCTGTCCTTTTATCAGCTTCGGGCCCTCTGGTACGTAAAAATTCATCCCGAAGAGGAGGTCGAGCCGGTTGCCGCCCTGGTTGTCCGGATCGGCGCCGGGCATCATGGCGGGATCCAGAGCCGGGTCGGCCCCGTGTATATTCCCCCACGACTGCCAGTCCATCCTGGCCGAGATGCTCACCCAATCAAACCAGTCGTAAGCCCCCCAGGTCGTCGCGTCGAGCCTGCTGCCGAGCCTGTAGCCCCTGTCGTTCTCCCCGAGTCTTATAACCCCGCTGACCTGCGCGCCCCATGAAACGTTACCGTGCTGCCCGAGGTACGTAATCCCCGGCAGGAGGTCGAACGTCCCCGAGCCCAGTTGCATGGGGTAGGCGAGCAGGTGAGAGCCCATGGGCGTATCGTCTTTCTCGTCGATCGAGCCCGTCGGGAAGCTCATCCCCGCGCTCAGGTGTATTCGCTGGTCGTAATTGTCGAAAACCTTCACGAGCCCCGTCAGCTTGATGTCGCCGAAGCCCTCGGATTCGGTTTTAAAGCGCTCCCCCATCCTCGTCAGGTGGTTCATGGACTTTTTTATGTACGGCACCATGCCCATGATGGAGAGATAATCAGTGGCCGCATACATCAACCCGAACATGTGCATTTGCGTGTCCATTTCTATGGGCGCTACCATGTAGTCTTCGAGGACTTGCCGGCTGCTCACATTATTTGTCCCCGTTCTTATGCCGTCCATATTCATGTACATGTACCGGTAAGAAAGCATGAATCTCCCCGTGTGGTGCGTGTGGTCTCCCATTACGCCTACCGGTGCATGCCCGTCCGGCCTTGCGCTGCTCCACTTCTGCCCGTATGCGTCGATCGAAAACGCCGCCAGCATCAGGATCGGCAAAACCACGTATTTAAAAGGCATAATCCCCTTGTCGAGATAACTCTTTCGCATTTTATAATGACCTCCAATATCGAATCTTTGCGTAAGCTCGCACAGACGGACCGGGGGGATTATCTTCGGCGCCGGGGGCGCCGGCACGCAGACGGGCGTACCGGCGCACCATTCCGCTTCCGAAGCCGGACTGACTGTGCCCCTGTGTCGGGAAAGAGGGTTTCCCCTTTTTCCCCTGCCTGGATACTCGCCGCACTTCTCGCGTGCAGCGCGGTCAGATCGCGGGAGGGGAGCGGATGGGGAGACTGGAATAGAACTCTTCCGAATGACGGAATTCGACTGCCGCCGGCAGATAGACCGTAAAGTACTCTCTAACGATAGAGCAGGCCGAGGGCGGAATGAACAGGCTCGTTCTTTGATTGCAGCAGCTTAAACAAAAGCAGTGCTTCTCGCTGCCTTCTTTGCCGCTGTTTCCGGTAATAAAACCGATGATGGCGGATAAATTATCCGGGCCCCGGTGCGAGGGGCAGTCCATAACGGAATAAGAGAGGGACTCTGCCTTGGGCGGCGCATACTTCTGCGAGGTGTAAAGCGCCAGATTCAACGACAGTGCGAGGAACAGGACGGAGCATGCTATAAGATGTGCTTTCCGCCGCATGGCAGAGTATAAATCTAGGTTTTAGACCGCCGTTGTCAAGTCCGGTATGTTCGGAGCGGTCTATCGAAATTAATGGCAGCTACAACTATCGCTGCTGCGCCCGGGCCCCGGGTCAGGGGCCGGACGCATCGTAGTAGACTAAAATCCGGGGCACCGGAGCGCTTTACTCTGAGGTCGCCGACGCCGGGATGAAATTGTCCCGGCCCCCGGGTTCGCCGGGAGGGCCGGAACTTAAGAAGTGCTTCGATTATTACCAGAGTCCCTGTATGGCTACTCCATTGTGCGCGGTGACTACCTTACACTTGCCTCCCCACTCGACGAACGCGCCTATGTCGCTCCACTCCACGGGAGCCCTCTTCCAGTGATCGTCGAGCCCGGCCTGATTCTCGTAAAGCTCGTCGAGGACGAACATCGTATTGCCCGTCGGCTTCGAGGCCGGATCAAACGGATTCTCGAGCTCGGGCCCTTTTATCACGTTATAGCGCAGCATGGCGAGCTCGCCCGTCTTGTGATGCGTTTCCTCCATCCATTTCGCGTGGCTTGCGAATATCCTCTCTCCCTCTGCAGCGAGCTCCGGCGGGCAAATGAACACTATTGTGATTTGTACTTTGCCTATCGTAGACATATACACAACCTCCTTTGTGGGATTATTTGCTTATCTGGCTGTATTCGCGGCGGGAAATGTAATCCGGCTCCCCTGCCGGCATGAACGTTTGTATATACATTACCGGTGAGACGCTTGTCAAGCCGGCGGACGGCGTATCGGCCTGATGATAAACCCTCAGAGCGTTGTATGGTGCTCTTTCCAATGCTCCTTTGGCGAGCCTATGTCCTTGAGCTTGTCTTGCAGGTTCTGAAATGTATCTATCTGGGCCTTGCCTATCGGCGCGTCGAATTGATCGCTGTGAAGGATTCTGATACTGATTACGTAATTGTTTCTGTTTGTTCTCAGGTCGCCGGGAAGGAAGAAGACGACATTATAGTGCCTCCTGATGTCGAACCGTACTCCTTCCGGAGGCTCCGAGGTAAGCCATTTGGCCAGCCGGTTCAGGCAATCGAACGCGGCCGCCTTTGCCGATTCGCCCTTCGGAGGACGCCCCTCTGCCTCGGTTCCCACGAGGGCTACTGTCATTCCAACCCTTACGAGGCCCTCTTCTCCGACGGGCATATCTATGGGCATCGTCGTCCAGAAGATCTTGTGATCCTGGACTATGGATTTCATTTCCTGAGCCTTATTCCCGGCATTGTCGGACATAGCTAGCCTCTCTCTGTCAGGTTTTATTCTTTGATTTCTTCCCGTTTTCCTTCTCGTTCAAAAGCGTCTTTCTGGCTTCTTCCAGCTCGTCGAGCTTTTGCTTGTCCACTTTCGGATAATGGAGGTCCAAAGAGTCCAGGGCGTCTATAATGGCCGCAGCGACGACGAGACGCGTGAACCATTTGTTGTCCGCGGGGACGACGTACCACGGGGCCTCTTTCGTAGCGGTGTTCCGGATCATGTCCTCGTATGCTTCCATGTAATCGTCCCAGTATGCGCGCTCCTTTATATCGCTCGCGGAAAACTTCCAGTTCTTTTCGGGGTTTTCTATTCGCTCGATGAAACGCTTTTCCTGCTCTTCCTTCGACACGTGCAGGAAGAACTTTCTCACGACTATCCCGTTCCGCGTCAGGTAGCTCTCGAAGTTGCGTATGTCTTCGAAGCGTTCTTTCCAGATATTCTTTGTGACCAGCTTTTGCGGGAGCTTCTGCTTTGCCAGAAACTCCTGGTGCACACGCACGACCAGCGTCTCCTCGTAATACGAACGGTTGAATATGCCCATGTTGCCGCGGTTCGGCAGACATCTCATCGACCGCCAGAGATAATCGTGGTCGAGCTCTTCCGCCGAGGGCGCCTTGAACGAATGCACCTGGCAGCCCTGAGGGTTCACGCCCGACATTATATGCTTGATCGTGCCGTCCTTCCCCGCCGCGTCCATGGCCTGGAGGATTATAAGCACCGACCAGCGGTCCTGGGCGTAGAGCATTTCCTGGAGCTCGGCCAGTAGCTCCACCCCCATGGCGAGCACCTCTTTCGCCCGCGGCTTGTCCTCCGACTGTAAATGAAGAGTATCGCCCGGGTCTATGTCCTTCAGCCTGAAGCCCTTGCCCTTCGTAATACGGAACGGCTCCGAGAACGGCCGCGCCCTTTTAATGAGATGCTCGATTTTAATTTTGCCGCTGCCTTCAGCCGATAAGATCATACGGGGCCTCGCTTGCACTTACATATTGCCCCTCCGCCTCCATGACGCTCCAGTTATGCGGGCCGGGCTCCGGATATTCTAAAACAGTCGGGAATTAAAAACAAAGGGGGGGGTGATTATTTAAAAGAGAGCCGGGGGAAGTTTCCGGGCGGCCCCGACCCCGGGATGCAATCATGGCTGCGGCGCGTAGGGCGAGCCCCGGGCCCGCGCCGAAAATGGGCTTATTCGCTAAAACTTCGTCTTGAAATAGAGGAACGGCGGCAATACTATGCTCACCGTCTTCTTATCCGCGCTGGACATGACGAGCGGGAGGTCTTCTACATTCAATGTATCCGATTCGTAAGTCCGCCCTGTATTCACTCCGTGGGCGAATTCGTTCTTGAAAGCATCGCCCGGCCCTTTTTTCTTCGTGATAATATTCCGGACCGTCCGGGTTTCCGTATCGGCCCTTGCCAAAAGCATGGAGTCCGGCCCCTCACTGCTTTGAGCGAACGAGAACGACGCTGCGGCGAGCATTATCACTACTAACGCGATCAATGTTTTCACTCTTATCTCCTGCTGAATTAGACACACGAACAGCCCGTTTGGATGCACGCATTTGTATTAATCGTTCAATTAATAAAAAAGTGAAGGAGGCGGAGGGAGTTGCGCGCTGCGAACCTTAAACCCTCGGCCCCGAATCTCGGAAGTCTTTCCGCCGTCCGAAGCCTTGATTGCGGGACAAGACTGCAGGCCGTCGGTATTGATTAGTGCCCGTCGGCTTATAGATGTATAATTGTGGGCGTCCATGTGCACGCGCATCCTTTGGAACAACAATAAACTCGCGGTCGTCGTAGGCCGTACGATGGATTGGCCGGAATCGACGGAGCCCGTGCTGACGGTTTTCCCCCGGGGGATGGAGCGCGACGGCGGCCTGGTCGGGCCGGAAAGCGTCGTCTCCCAGAACCCCGCACGCTGGACGTCCGGATACGGGAGCCTCGTCACGACGGTTTACGGAATCGGCACGGCGGACGGCGTCAACGAGAAAGGGCTCGCGATCCACATGCTCTACCTGACAGCGACGGATTACGGTCCCCGCGATATCACCAAACCGGGCGTGCATGCGGGTCTCTGGGGCCAGTACTTCCTCGATAACGCCGCGACTGTGGCCGAGGCGGTCGAGCTGATGAAGGATATCCAGCCCATCATGGTTACGGCGCGCGGCGTGAAATCGACGGTCCACCTCGCCATCGAGGACGCGACCGGCGATTCGGCCATCGTCGAATACATCGGGGGGAAGCCGGTGGTGCATCACGGCCGTGAATATCGGCTGTTGACGAACGATCCCGCTTACGACGAGCAGCTCGAGAACCTCGCCCGCTACGACTTTGCCAACTCGACGCGGCAGACGCCGCTTCCCGGCAACGTCGATCCTGTGCAGCGCTTCATCCGCGCGTCTTATTTCCTCCAGAAGCTCCCCGAGCCCAAAACCGAGCGCGAGGCCATAGCGAGCATACTCTCCATCGCCCGCAACGCCTCTGTTCCCTTCGGAGCTCCGAACAACGCGCCGGGCACGCTTTACAACACCGAGTACCGGACGGCCGTCGACCTCACGAACCTCCGCTACTTCTTCGAGCTTACGACCGCGCCCAACTTGATATGGGTGGAGCTCTCGGGGCTGGATTTTAACCCCGGCGCGCCGGTAATGCTCCTCGATCCCGACAACATCTACCTCACCGGCGACGTCACGGACAAATTCCACAAAGCCGACAAGGCCCCGTTCTGAGCTCATATCTGCCAAGGTTTACCGGAAGCCGTTACGAGCTATAAGTGTGGCGAGCAATGCAGCACCCGGGTGCCGTACGCTAGTAGAAGATCATCGCTACGCCGAATATGATGAAAAGCAGCGCGAAATATCCCAGCGGAAATATCCATCGGCAAGCGCGGTCGATGCGGTCTCCGAGCTCGTACTTTCCCTGCTTGTCGAACCCGCCCACCACGAGGTTGACCACGACGGTCGCGCACATGGTCATGAAGCTCACGTTCAGAAACCCGTGCATCAGCGTGACGTACGAGATGTGAGGTAGCTGGTCGCTCGTCACGAGAATATAGGCGACGCCGGTCAGAATACCTATGAACGAAACGTTAATCCTGTCGCCCAGCGACGAGCGGTCCATCCAGAACACGGTAAAAGACAGAAAGACGATGACTACGAGCGGGAAGACGACCAGTCTCATTACGAAGAAGGGCACGCGCTGGACGTCCACGCTCACGACGAACGTCGACGAAACCCCCAGGCTGCCCGCGTAGGCTGCGGGGCGCTCCTGGACGGATTCGCTGAGCCCGGTGACGGTCCATTGGGGCACCCGGGTTTCTCCGGCCGAGGGCCCGGTCCCGCCCGCCGGCACCTGCATCTGTACCTCGTCCCTGTCGTAACCGAGCACCGTAAAGACAGCCCTCAGCCGATGCTTGTCGAATGGATACCGGCTCATATTGAATTCCATCTCCGCGACGGCGTCCAGGGTCTGGACGAGTATCGACGTTCCGTCGGGCTCCACGCGCAGAATTACGCTGTCCATATCGAACATCCCCGCTTCGTTTACGAGGACCACCTGCGGATACCATCCGGTCGCAAGCTCGTTGAACTGGTAAGCGCCCTGGAAGATTTTCTCGTCCACTCCCTCGACGGCCGGATCGAAAGCCATGCGCGGATCCTTCCACTTTAGCGTCAGCACGCCCGTGAACTCGAACGTTTCCGCCCCGTCGTTTATCTCGTTGATGTCGTAAAAATCGAAGTGGGCTTCCACCACGAGGGGGCCTTCCTGCTCCGGCAGCCCGAGCAGGAATGGCTCGGCCGTTCCCTCCTGGGAAGATTGATTCTGAGAGCCGGCCGGGGGGGCCGCGGCTGCCATCCGCGTGCAGCAAAGCAGCGCTGCCGCCAGCGCCAGGACTATAATAGCGAGCTTGCTCATTCCCTCCCGTCTCCCTGCCGGCCGGTGCGGCCGGCTATTAATTATGCGGCTAAAAGTGAGCTTTGGTACCACATGCCGATAAATTACGGAATGCTCCGTGGCTTATTAGGGCAACGGGCCCGGCATGTAGCGTGCCCCCGAGAAGCCCGATAGGTCTAACCGACTTTAAAAAATGAATAAACGTGGAGGACGGTGAGGGATTCGAACCTGCACCTCTCCCCCATTGTCAAGCGAGGTTTAAGCTGGAATCATGGAAGCAGCGCTTCCCGGCTATCCCGGCGAAAGGCCGTTTTAAAAATCCGGTTTCACCCCCGGCTTACCGTCATGGACGGAGCTGACTCTTTTCCATGTCCTGTTCCCGGTATACCTCAGATAATCTCTTCCCTCGGGAGTTTTTGAGCTTCTAACCTTTCTCCACTTTCTATTGCCTACGTACGTGAGAAAAGCTTTTTTTCTCCTCATTGTTCTCACCCTGATAAAAAGTATAAAACATTCTCCCCGCATCCACATCCCTTTTTAGCAGGCCTGGTGTGTAATACTTACTCTGTTCCCGGGTCCGAACAGGCATACATAAAAACTTCATAGAGTAATTGGATGAAAAGGAGGGGGTACTGCGGACCATAGAAATCGGCCTCTGGAATATGACGGATTTGGCGATTCTTAACGAGAATGTATGGCGGGCGATGGGGGATTCGAACCCTCCGACTTTATTGTCCCCTCGCAGCCCCCTCAAATCATGATTTAAATGACAATTGTGAGATAAGCATATAAAATATATATATTTTATAATCTAGCTTATAATTTTTCTTTGTGCTATGGATAAAAAAACAATTGGTGCATGGATAATACACCATAACCAAAAACTAAAAGGCGTTGCTTTGTCTACAGAGGATTATGATCAAATAACATTTGCTGGGAAATGCGGCACTTTGTTAAATGTTTTGGCTCAATCTGAAGAGATTGATATCGATAATCCTAGATTATCAACTCTTGCAAGTGCAAATGGTATATCGCCCAAATTAGAACTTCGAGCTATACTCAGCGAATTAGAGAATCAAAGACTTATAGACCAATCTGAATCAGGAATATCGATCTTAGGTTTAACAACTGCACAGACCTTAGAACACATAGCAAATATTTTTGAACAATCCTCTCCTTCAAAATTAGAAGAAGCATCTATAGTTTTAGCTGAAAAAGTTTCAGAAATACCAATTGAGACCGGAGACGCTATAGAATATTTGTCCGATGAATTTGGTGTTGGAATAAAACGAACCAAAGAAATCGTAGCTAATTATGAGCAAATAGGATTTATAGATTCCGAGGAAATCAGTGACAAGAAAATCCTATTTAATGGTAACCTCTTCCGGGGTGAAGATATAAGAAAAGTTCAAGCTGTGTTAAGTTCTTTGAGTTCAGGAGATGTTTCTAAGTTCGAGGAATACTCTGAGGAAATTGCTAGACATGGATGTATTGCTGAATCTCGTGCACAAAGCATTTTAGGTAAAGAGCTTTACTCAAAACTTTGTTCAATTGGGCTGATTGATAAAAATACAATTGGTAACGAAAGAGGAACTTTTTCTTTTGTGACAAGGCCAGGCGCCTTTTGCAAATTCACTAATACTGCAGCTGATGATGCTTTTGATTTAGCAAAAGCTTTTGTAACGTCCTTAACCTTCGGAATCCATAATAGTCCGGGTAACCGTGGACGAATTAGAATGATTGAAGAGTTAATTAGAGCATTAATTGATGGACGTTGGATAGGCCCTGCAACCGCTATAGGACATGATTATAAGGTTCTTGAGATTAGGGGTGTGGTGGAAGTGAAAAAGGTAGAGAAAAATTTGTTTAAAATGAGACTTCTAAAAAAAGATGTTGGTCAACTTGCTTTAAAAGTCATTACAGAAGGTGAAGCAAGTACAGAGTCATTATTGCTACCTTCTATTTCTGCTATGCATTACACTGGTCCTGAAAGCAATAGATCAGTATTACGTAGAAGTCAGCCGAAGCCAATGAAAGAAGCGATAGCAGAACTTGTTGATAGTTTGAGAATGGGTGGAATAAAATAGTGGAAATTCAACGAACAACACAAAAGGGTCAAGCAGCTGAAGAAGCTGTAAGGAATTATTTTATTTCGCAAGGATACTTTGTCGTTCGTGGCATCCCATTTATTTATAAAGGTTTTGACGTTACCGATATAGATCTTTGGTTGTATAAAAAATCCTCCTCAATAACACGAGAAAGGTCGTGTGTAGATATTAAAAGAAGAGCGACCCCAAAAGCCATGGAACGTATGTTGTGGACAATAGGTTTAAAAGAAGTTTTAGACTTAAATTATGCTATTGTAGTAACTTCTGATAATAGGGACGAGACTAGAGAATTTGGCATTGCTAATGGCGTTACAGTGTTACAAGGCAATTTCCTTAAAAGAGCTATTGATGATTTTTTGAAATCAAATATTAGAATTACGGAGGATGAACTATTTTCTGGCCTTAATGTACCTCCTGTCATAAATAGTCGTATCACTTGGGCAAGATTCTTTAAATCTCGCAAGTCAATACTAGTCAGTCAGCTTTCTTTTAATTCTTGCAATCGGCTTTTAAAGGATATTTCCATATTACTTGAGGAGTATTTGGTCTCAAACAAAAAACCTGAGGCATCTATCCGCCTTCTTTATATACATATTGCTTATTTTCTGATAAATACGGATTATCGTTTAAGTTTTATTGCCCATTATGATACGACTACTTTAAAGAAAATTCTAAACGAGGGTTTTAGGTATGGTGAGTCAGGACTACAAAGGACACAGGAAATTGTAGATATAGCTACAAAGTTGTTAGTTAATTCTGGCCATGGAGATCTTTTTTCTAAAGAGATGTTTAAAGAGGAAGTCAATAAACAGTTTTCTAACCATAGCGTTGAAATACTTGCAGAGTATTTTGCAAAGCCTGAAATAGTTAATAAGCTCTTTGATCAAGCTATACACTTTGAACATTATGCATATAGAAGGGATATTATTTTACCTTCTAATTTGCCAACAGAATTGAAAGCAACTTTAGGTCTATTCTGTGATTATTTGAAAATTGACAGGCGAGAAATAATATGAAACTAAGGATTCGAATTCAGCATGTCCTCTTCCTGTATGATTTGAGACTATTTGTATATACTTAAAGGCCGAAATTGACCCCTCTGCTCCAAATAGTGTAATCGATTTAACTACTTGTAATCAATGATAAAAACAATGGCGGGCGATGGGGGATTCGAACCCCCGACCTCAGGCTTCGGAGGGCGTTAAGTGGGGGCTTTAGGTTCCAATCGAGTCAACCAGAATCCAACTATAAGGCCTAGGGATTCTTGTGTATTTTTTGAAAAATGATACTAGAGTCTTATAATGGCAAACAGGGTAATATAGGCACAGAGTAGTCACAGAACCAGTCACAGGCTCCTTGCGAGATTGTGAAAGCGTCTTACAGGTTCCCCCCGTTCTTTATCCGGAACAGTGGGATAGACTTCTACGGGGATTTTATAAAGGACAATCTTCCCCTTCCAGCTACACTCACAATAATTGTTTAAAAAGAACATCTAATTCACTGCGAATATACCGTGTTGCAGTCTTTCTCGTAACTCCCTTAAATTACTCAACCATGACCATTCCGCGCGCTACAATGTGAACATTGTATGATACAGTTAGTCAAGTGTAGCAGGGGGTTGCGTGCGATATGATAGTTGACATCTTCCAATAGCCTTTTATCTTTTCACATATGAACAAATTAAATCTAAGGGAGGAAACCAAAGTGGAACAAAAGACGGTCAAGCTGGAGACGTTGGCCAAGATGTACGACATCACTTTGCCGATGATTCGGAAGTGGGCGGCGAATAGAGAATTCCCCGGAATCATTCGGAGGAAGGGCGGGAAGCGCCTATATGTTGACGTGGCTAAATTTGATGCATGGTTCAGGTCAGGCGAAGTCGAGGGAGCCAGGGAGGTGAAGTAGTGGAGACACAAATAAAAAGCCCCTTCGTGCAGGAAGGGGCGGGGAAAGCATTAAAAAAAGAGTGTAGAAATAATCATACCTCGAATATTACTCCCCGCATAGACTCCGAGACAGTAAAGCAGGCCGAGCTCTCGTTGTTGAACATGATACTCGAAGGCGAAGCGAGCTTTGAAAATGTTGGCTTGTCTGTCGAGGATTTCTCCATAAACGACCACGGGCGCATTTATGGAGCTATGGCGGCCCTTCATGGCCGAGGCGAAGAGGTAAGCGTATTGAGCGTATGTAACGAGCTTGCGCACGTAGAACGGGCGGACGGCGGTGCATGGAGCTTGTATCTGACAAGCGTCGTAAATATAGCCCTACCAGCCGGGGGGATTGATTATCCTGTCAGGGTGATTAGAGAGGCCTCTCGCAATCGAAGACTCGAAGAGGCCGGGTACAGACTCTATGAAGCGGCACGGGATAACGACACCGAGGGCGTTAAGAGGTGGAGCGAAAGAGTTATCGAGCTTCAAGCTCAGAGGGAAGCAGGGGCCGAGGCTGAAGGAGGCGGCGGGTTGCGATGCGTCCCTCTCGCTCTATGTAGCTCGGAGCCGGTTAAATGGTTAATCGATGGTCTTGTGCCCGAGGGATTCCCAAGCTACTTATACGCACGGGAAGGTCTCGGAAAATCGTTTCTAGCGGCCCTACTGGCCATCGAGGTATGCAGAGGCGGTGGCTCATTCATGGGCCACAGTTACCCTGAGGAACCCGTAAACGTCCTCTACGTCGATTACGAGCTTTCGTCAGGGGTTCACGCCGAGCGAGGGGAGAAAATCTCTCATGGGTTAAACCTTCCCGGCATCCCGGAGAATCTTTTTTACAGTAATCCGAAAGTGCCTATAATGGCGGCCCTGCCGGACATTAAAAAACTGATAGCCCGTAATAATATTGGGTTCATCATAGTCGATGCATGGCAATCAGCCGGTCTGGATTCTTTCGACCCGGCAGTTGCGGCGGCTTACTTCGCGGCCATGAGGGGATTAGGCGTTTCCAGCCTGACGATTGACCATGAAAAGAAGACGCAAAACGGTATAGATTCTGGCGGTGATTCTTTTTACGGAGGCGTTCACAAGTTGACTCAGAGCCGGAGCGGGTTCCGACTCACAAGAACCGGAGACGGGAAGAACCCTGTAACTCTGCTACTTCGACAGACTAAAAACTCATTCGGGCCGCTAGCCGAAGATATGACCTTCGACGTGAATTTCGAGGGCGACAGAATTTCATTTACGCAGTCGAACGCGCCGAATCCCGAGGACAGGGACTGCGAGCTCATCGCCAAGGCTATCGCGGATATGGAGGCCGAGGGGACCAGGGTTAATCGAACAGCCCTCACTGAATATTTCGCGGGCGTGATAGGCCAAAAGCGTTTACGCCTCCTATTAGACAAAGGGGACGGCGAACTATGGGAATCATCTCCCGGAGACCGGACGGAAAGGCTCTATAAATCGAGACCGGCAGAATGGCACCCCTATAAGAGGGGCCAGTCTGCCAGTGTGATGAACACGGTTGAAGGAGGCGAGGATTGCGGCTACCCGGAGGTGTTGAATGGATAAGCTATGGCTCGAAAAGGAGCGCATATTAAACGAGGTCATGAACAGCTTAGAGGAAAAGTACCCGAGCGGTCTGTACGACTGGCTCTACATCCATGACCGCGCTCTATACGCCCGGATTAACGAGATAGAAAATGCCCTAAACGAGTGCTTCGCAGAGGGCGGTTCCGTCGAAGGGTTTAAGGCTACGCTTCGGGGGTACTGGGATGCTCACATGAAGGGCATCCGGCAATTCAGGGCGCGGAAAGAGAATGCGCTCACGTTTCCCGAGGTGAGGGCGGAGAGAATAGCGGAGCTGGAGGGTGCCTCAGTATGACAGATGTAAAGACGAGTTTAATTAAAAATACATTTTTCGGAGGTGGACGTAGTATGCGTTCAGATATGAAGTTGGCGTTACATAACACAGAGGTCTCGGACAAAGAGCAGGTCAGAATTAAAAACCTGACGATAGGGACCGGGTGCCCTCATGTGGGTAATCAGGGCTGGTTCAGGTTTTTCAGGAAACTGAATCACGCCAAACAGGTTGCCCTTTTAGCGCAGTGGCTCACTGACGGGACAATCAAAGAGATTAGAGACCTCGACTCTAATGCGGAGCGATTAACTGTTGTCATGAGAGGCGGGCACGTCGAGACTTTTGACATCTAGCCCCTTGTCTCCGAGGGGTGCTCTCAGACAGGGGTGCCCCTCTTTTTATGACCATTTTTTTAAGGGATGAGTGCTGTAATTATTATCAGATTCTTGACGGAGGTTTTTTGAATTGGCAGGAAAAAAACATATCAGGCTGAGGACGGCGGGGGACGTTCGAGAGCTCTTAGCGAAGCTCATTAACGAGCGCCGGAGGGGGGAGGCGAATTCCAGCGAGTGCCGTGACATCGGGTTTCTGTGCAAGATACTCTTGGATTCGATAGAGGCGGGGGAAGTAGAGGAAAGACTAGCGGAGATAGAGAAGAGACTAGAGGAGAAGGAACATGAGTTCGAAGGCTAAAGTGAAGGCTCTGGAGAAGAGGCTTAGGAGAGTAGAGTGGGCGGGTGAAGAGATAGAGGTAAGCATCGAGCCCGTTGTTTGCAATTGCCGCTATGAAGACGACGAGGCGCGGGAAAGAGAGTGCCCAGCCTTTCATGGGGGGACATGCAAGAGTATTTCAACCAGTTGAAAAGGAGGGTGAAGTTCAGAAAAGGACGTAGAGGCGTTTAGTGCGTGCGGGAGCTTTCAAGGTAATTCGACTCGCCTCGGAGTAACAGGCGCATATCAATCATTGCCCCCCAACTGAACTTCCCTTATGCTATCAATCATGTGCGGGCGGTTCGTGAAAACTACAGATAAAGACGATTTGCAGAGCCGCTTCGGATTCGAGGACCCTGTCGGTGTTTTACTGGAGCCGCGATACAATATCGCCCCTACTCAGCTTCACCCCGTCGTAATAATAGAGGATGACAAGCGCGTACTCAGGATGATGAAATGGGGACTGGTCCCTCATTGGGCGAAGGACCCCGCCATAGGGTACAAAATGATTAACGCGAGGGCTGAGGGCATAGAGGACAAGCCGAGCTTTAGAACCCCATTCAGAAAGAGAAGATGTCTTGTTATTGCGAACGGGTTTTACGAGTGGAAGAAGGTAGAGCCTAAGACGAAGGTCCCCTATCTCATTAGGCTTAAGTCAGGGAAACCCTTCGCCTTCGCCGGACTGTGGGAGAAATGGGATAAGGGACCCGAGCCCCTTGAGACGTTCACCATCATCACGACTGAGAATAATGAGCTTATCGAACCTATACACAACCGTATGCCCGTCATACTACATGAGAAGGATGAGAGCCTCTGGCTCGACCCTGAGCTAAATGACCCTGAGAAGTTAATCCCCCTCCTGAAACCGTACCCCTCGGAAGAAATGGAACTTTACGAGGTCTCGACTATCGTCAATTCACCCCGTAACGATGTGCCGGAGTGCATTCTGAAAAAAGAGTGAGCCCGGCATAAATCAATAATCGCATATTGAGGCCGGGGCTCGTTTCTTTTACCCTTCTAAATACCTCCTAGGGGTTGGGAGAAAAAAGAATCACATATTGTACGGGAGGGGTGTGTATGCGAGTAACCGAAATTGGAATCCTGAAGTCAGCATCCGAGTTTGAAATACCTCTTGTCTCGGTCCGCGCCCCTTGCGGAACGGGGTTCCCTTCGCCTGCCGACGATTACGCAGAGGAAGGGCTCGACCTGAACCGATACGTAACAGAGCACCCCGAGGCTACCCTATACGCGAGAGCCGAGGGAGACTCCATGATTGGGGCCGGGATTTTCGACGGGGATATTTTGGTAGTGGATAAGGCTCTCGTTAACAACGCTAACGGCAGGGTCATCACGGCATGGTATAACGGGCATTTCACGGTGAAGAGGCTCTACACTGACCCGAGATTAAAGCGGAGCTTCCTCATATCCGAGAACCCCAAATATCCCCCTATCGAAATACACCCTGAGACAGATTTTGCGATATGGGCTGTCGTGACGTGGAACGTTCACAGGCTGTCGCGAGAGCTCCCCGATGATGTAAAAAGCATCCTGTACGGAATGAAGAAATAACCATGCCTAAGACCTCCAAAATATTCGCGCTCGTTGACTGCAACAACTTCTACGTCTCATGTGAGCGCGTATTCAACCCGAGCCTGAACGGGAAGCCTGTAGTAGTCCTCTCGAATAATGACGGCTGTGCTGTAGCACTCTCAGATGAAGCGAAACTGCTTATACCTATGGGGACCCCAATACATGAGTGCGCGGACGTAGTACGAATAAACAAGGTTCATATTTTTTCGAGTAACTATACTCTTTACGCCGATATGTCCCGGAGGGTTAAGGGGGTCCTCACGCAGTTTAGTCCCGAGATTGAGAACTACTCCATAGATGAATCCTTCCTATCCCTCTCAGGCTTCACGAACGTTGATTTAACCGATTACGGAAGAAGGATAAGAGAGACGGTTTTAAGGTGGACCGGGATACCCACATGCGTCGGCATAGGAACAACCAAGACTCTGGCCAAAATAGCGAACAAGCTCGCGAAGAAAAACAAAATGTGTCAGGGGGTTCTTAACTTAACGAATCATTCTCGTATCGAGGACTTCCTCGCGAGTGTCGATATAGGCGACGTTTGGGGCATCGGCTGGCAGTATACGAAGCTCCTAAAGAGGTACGGTATCAACACTGCCCTTGACCTCAGAAACGCCCCTGACGGCTTCATACGAAAGCATATGACGGTCCAGAGGTTAAGGACGGCGTGGGAACTACGGGGAGTGTCGTGTCTCGACATTGAGGAGGTAGTTTCGGATAAGAAGGAAATAGTGAGCTCTCGCTCCTTCGGGAAGGACGTATATACCTATAAAGAGGTTTCCGAGGCAATCGCAACCTACACGACGCGAGCGGCGGAAAAGCTCAGGGCTCAGGGATCCATATGCGGCTACATCTCCGTGTGGGTTGAGACGAACCGATTTAAAGACATACCCCAATATAGCAACACGATTACCTGTAGCCTCCCTGAACCCACGGCATACACTCCGATGTTAATCAGATATGCCCTTCACCTCCTCAAGAGGATATACAGAGATGGATACGGCTATAAGAAGGCGGGAGTAGCCCTCATGGACGTTGTACCGGCAACCACGGTCCAGCTTAACCTGTTTATGAAATTCGACCATACGAAGAACGAGAAGTTGATGTCGGTGATGGATGATATAAACGCCAAGTGGGGAGGCGAGACGTTGAAGACGGCGGCTTCGGGTTGTGAGAGGGCGTGGGAGATGAAGCGAGCCTCCTTATCGCCACGATATACAACGAACTGGGACGAAATAATAAAGGTGCGAGCGGGTTAATCCCGGAGAGAGTTGGTAAGCGTCTTGACCTTCTCAGACAATTCTTGAATTAATTCGAGTGTTAAATCCATCTTCTCGTTTTGGGAAAGATGGGAGGCTATAACATCATCTCTAAGAGAACGTATATCGCCTACGACAGAACACCTAGTAGCGTCTATCTCAGTGCGAATCTCGCGAACCTGTGACTTGAGCGTCCTTACTTCCGGGAGTATCAACTCTTCTATCAAGGCTTTAAAACCTTCTCTGAAGCTCATGCTTGAATTTTATAATCGAGAGCCTACTATTTCAACCGGTTGAAATGTCTGAGGCGTTAATCTGTTGATGAACTACTTAACGAGGGAGAGAGGTACGGAATAAGGTTTTGACGGGTTTTGACGCATCGGCCTATCCGTTTACTGACAGAACTCGAACAGGGGCACGCCCAACCTCACCTCCGAGATTCGGAGTCTGTCTTCCGTCGCCTCCCGTAACAAGCTCAGAGTATGCGGGTTCCCTCCCTGCTTCCCGCAAGCGAAGTACCACTGTGCCGGTATCACGTCCTCTACTCTCCGGCAGGACAGCGCGACAGCCATAAGCTCTTCATCAGTAAGCTGGCTCTCAATGAACATATGCTCTTCCCTCTCCCGGTCTGAGAGTCCCGAGACACCGTTCGGGATGTCGTAATCGTCATACATGAATACACCTCACTATTTTGAAGTCGTGTTGCATTTTATCTTGACACCTAGAGGGAAGCAATGCTAACATGTAAAACTATGTTGCAGAAAATTAAGAAAGACATAGAGAAGCTCAATCCCGGCGAGCTTCAGGAGCTACGCCGCTACATAAACGAGATTGCGGGGCCTAGTGTCTCCTATTATAGGCGCGGCCTTTATTGGTATGCGGGGTTCAGGCTCGGTGAGAAGATTTACACTACCTACATCGGGAAGACTTTTCGGGAGATAGACCCGTTAGAGGTGATTCGAAAAAGGCAGGCACGGGCAAAGGCGGGGCAGAAATAAACATCAACTAAAGGGCATCGAAAGGAGGCAATCGACATGGGAGTTTATAAGAGGGGGAGTCATTGGTACATCGATTTTTATTACCAGAATAAAAGGATTCGAGAGGTTGTAACCGTCGAGGGAAAAGACCCTGCTTCTATAACGTTCAGGGATGCCGAAAGGGCGCTCGCGATAAGAAAGGCGGAGATTGCCACGGGGAAATTTAAGCTCGCAACAACTGAGAAGCCCGTGAAGTTTGAGAAGCTTGTAGAGGCATATCTTAAGTGGGTAGACGAAAATCATAAATCACCCGAAAGGGATTACACGTGTTGCAAGAATCTGCTCGCGTATTTCGGCGGAGGGAAGAACATCTACAGCTTTACCCTATGGGGTGTAGAGAAGTTTAAATCAGAAAGAAAGAAACAGGGCCGGAAGCCGGAGACGATTAACAAAGAACTCGGGGCGCTTCGTAGAATGTTTAATCTTGCTCTTGCCGGGACATTGAGCGTTAAAATAGGGAGAAACCCGATACAGGGGGTAAAGCTTTTAAAGGTACCTCCAACCAAAGTGAGGGCATTAAAAGAGGGAGAGTTTCAGAAGCTTTACAGCGCTGCCTCCGAGGGCTTCAGGCCTATTCTACTCTGTGCCTACATGACAGGGATGCGGCGTTCGGAGATAGCGCGGCTAAAGTGGGAAGATGTCGATCTTGAGGACGGCTCCCTGTATGTAGCAGAAACCAAGAATGGGGAGCCGAGGTCTATTCCTATAGGGGAGCCTTTGCTGTCGATATTAAGGGAGTTAAAAAACAAAGCCACATGCGAGTACGTTTTTACTACACCAGACGGCAAGCCCTACACTTCCCTTACCTCCTGGAAGAGGACGTGGACTACAGCCCTGAGAAACTCCGGAATTGAGAAGTGTCGCTTTCACGACCTGAGGCACACTTTTATCTCCAATCTTATAGTGGGTGAAAAAGAGGACTTCGCCACGGTTATGGCCTTATCAGGACATAAAGATATTTCGATGCTTAAGAGATATAGCCACACTCAGGAAGAGGCTAAGAGGGCGGCTGTAAAGAAGCTCGAAAAACGTGCTAAATCAGCAATACCGGTCACAAAACCGGTCACAGGGGTTGAAGACAGTCCCTCCGCCGAAGATAGTGTAATCGGCTTAACTACTTTTAATCAATAATATAAATTATGGCGGGCGATGGGGGATTCGAACCCCCGACCTCAGGCTTCGGAGGCCTGCGCTCTATCCGCTGAGCTAATCGCCCGGTCTGGAAATTCCAAGCTCCTTCATGACCTGCTGCATGTCTTCCCAAAGGGGCTTCTTGAAGTTCGGGTTTCTGAGAAGCGCCGCCGGATGATAAGTTACCATGACTTTGAACTTTCCGTAACGGTGAAATTTTCCGCGCAGGCTCCCGAGGCTCGCCTTCGTTTTGAGAATCGACTGCGCCGCCGTGCTTCCGAGGCATACCACCACCTCTGGGTTTATCGACCTCAGCTCCTGGAACAGGAACGGCTCCCACTCCGCCATCTCCTCCGGGGTAGGGGTCCTGTTGTCGGGCGGCCTCGACTTCACGATATTCGAAATATAAACATCCTCCCTCTTAAGCCCCATAGCCTCTATAATCTTGTTCAGTAGCTGCCCGGCCCTCCCGACGAACGGCCTCCCCTGTATGTCCTCGTCCCTCCCCGGGGCCTCGCCGACGAATACGAGCCGCGCCTTCGGATTCCCCTCGCCGAAAACGATCTGCCGGCTCCCCTCGAAAAGCCTCGACGACATCCGCTCCATAAGCTCCTTCTTTATCTCCCCGAGCGGCATTATCTTCGTGGACGAATCGAACATCCCCATCTGCTCCGGCACGCTTATTATCTCTTCGTTAGGTGCTGCTCCCCTGTCTTCTCTGGCAACGGTTCTTTTTTTCGTCACGGCTTCCTCCGGTCCGGGGTACTGCCTTTCCGTTCTGTCTCCGGCGGTCTCCTCCCTCATTTCCCTGAATACCCTCTTCACCCCCATCTCTTTCTGGAATTCGTAGTACCGCCTCAAGTCCCCGGCTATCTCTTTTATTTCGCGCTCCCTGCTCATCTGTATTATATAAAACACGGTTTAACAGGAAAAATCCATACGCGACGCGTGAAGGCGAACTTTGTCCTCGGCTTGTGATTATGGTAAATAATTCTATCCTAATAGGAACTTCCGGACAGCGAGCGGGTGATGAGAGAAAGCTACAAACCACACGAAATAGAGAAAAAACGCCAGGACGCCTGGGACGAAAAACGGCTCTACGAAGTCCGCGCCGAAAGGGGGAAGGACAAGTACTACGTCCTCGAAATGTTCCCCTATCCCTCTGGCCGCATCCACATGGGCCACGTCCGCAACTACACCATCGGCGACGTCATCGCCCGCTTCAAGAGGACGATGGGCTACAATGTCCTCCATCCCATAGGCTGGGATGCGTTTGGTCTCCCGGCGGAGAACGCCGCCATCGAAAGGGGCGTCCATCCCGCCAGGTGGACGTACGAGAACATCGCCCAGATGAAGGCCCAGCTCAAGAAGCTCGGCTACAGCTACGACTGGACGCGCGAAATCGCCACGTGCGATCCCACTTACTATAAATGGGAGCAGATGGTCTTCACACGCATGTACGAGAAGGGGCTCGCCTACCAGAAATCGACGACCGTCAACTGGTGCCCCTCGTGCGAAACGGTCCTCGCCAACGAGCAGGTCCAGGACGGCTACTGCTGGCGCTGCGGCTCCGAGGTCGTCCAGAAGGAGATGGAAGGCTGGTTCTTCAAAACCACGGCATATACGGACGAGCTCCTCGAATTTACCGAAAAGCTCAAAGACGGCTGGCCCGAGCGTGTCCTCGCCATGCAGAAGAACTGGATAGGCAAGAGCACCGGGGCCGAAATCGAATTCCCCCTCGAAGAGCCCGCCGGCGGCGAAAAGAGCCTCGGCATATTCACGACGCGCCCCGACACGGTCTTCGGCGTCACGTACATGGCCATTGCCCCGGAACATCCCCTCGCGGCCGCGCTGATCAAGGGCAAGCCTGAAGAAGAAAAGGCCGCGGAATTTATCAAGAGGGTCATACGGCAGACGAGCCTCGAAAGGATAGCCGAAGGCGCGAAGAAAGAGGGCGTCTTCACAGGCTCCTACGCGATAAACCCGTTCAACGGCGCGCGCGTTCCGATATACATCGCCAACTTCGTCCTCTACGCCTACGGCACCGGCATCATCATGTCCGTCCCGGCGCACGATCAGAGGGACTTCGAATTCGCGGCCGAGTACGGCATCCCCGTCGTCCCGGTCATAGCGCCCGAGGGGGCGAGCCTCGTGGCCGAGGACATGACCGAGGCCTTTGAGGAGCCGGGCGTAATGATAAATTCCGGGCAGTTCACCGGCCTCCCTTCGGAGGACGGCAAGCAAAAGATAATCGAGTACGCCGAGGAAAAGGGCTTCGGCAAGCGTCAGATAAATTACAGGCTGAGAGACTGGGGCATTTCCCGCCAGAGATACTGGGGCACGCCGATACCCATAGTCTACTGCGAGGCGTGCGGCGTCGTCCCCGTCCCGGACAAAGACCTTCCCGTCGAGCTCCCTCTCGACATCGAATTCTCGGGGAAGGGGGGCTCCCCCCTCGCAAAAGCCGAGAGCTTCGTCAACACCACGTGCCCGAAGTGCGGCGGCCCGGCGCGGCGCGAGACGGACACGATGGATACATTCGTCGAATCGTCGTGGTACTTCCTGAGGTACGCCTCCCCCCATTTCTCAGAAGGCATCTTCGACCGCGCCGAGGTCGATTACTGGCTCCCCGTCGATCAATACATAGGCGGCATCGAGCACGCGATACTGCACCTCCTTTACGCGAGGTTCTTCACGAAGGCCCTCCGCGACCTCGGCTTCTGCAGGCTCGACGAGCCCTTCTCGAATCTTCTCACGCAGGGCATGGTCATAAAGGACGGGGCCAAGATGTCGAAGTCCCTCGGCAACATCGTCGACCCCGACGACATGATAGCCAGGTTCGGCGCCGATACCGTAAGGGTCTTCATGCTCTTCGCCGCCCCCGTACAGAAGGACCTCGACTGGAGCGACGAGGGCATCGAGGGCGCGTTCAGGTTCCTCGGCAGGCTCTGGCGTCTCATCTACGAAAGGTTCGACAAGATCGAAAGCGTCAAAGTCCCGCCCGACCCGGCCGCCGTTTCCGAGGCGGGCAGGGCCCTCCGCGTAAAGGTCCACAAGACTATAAAGAAGGTCACAGGCGACCTCGAAAAGTTTCAGTTCAACACCGCCATCGCCGCCGTGATGGAGCTCCTTAACGACGCGTCGCGTTTCGACCCCGAAGGCGAGGGCGACCTCTCCGCGCTCAGGGAATCCATCGAAGCGATGGTAAGGCTCCTCTATCCGATCGCACCCCACGTAACGGAAGAGCTCTGGGCCGGGCTCGGGTACGACGAGACCCTCGTCGACAAGCCGTGGCCGGCGTGGGACAAGGGGCTTGTCGCCGGCGCCGCCATAACCGTCGTCGTCCAGATAAACGGGAAGGTGAGGGCGCAGCTTTCGCTCGAGCCCGACGCAACAGAAGAAGACATGAAAGAGGCCGCCTTCGCGGACGAGAAAATCCAGGGACATATGGATGGTAAAGAGCCCCGCAAGGTCATAGTCGTGCCTAAAAAGCTGGTGAATATAGTCATGTAAGACGGCTCCACCGTCTTTTAGCGTTATACGCAGCGCGCCCGTCAGCGCGTGGGCCACCTTGTAAGAAAGCGCGCACGCCGATTAAACCGGTTTCCGGCCGGCTCAAAAGTGTGGTAAAGTGAAAATGGATATGTCCTTCAAAAAGACTACACCGTTCCTTTTCATTCTGGCGTCGCTTACGCTTGCCACGCTCTTTGGCCACGAAAGCGGCGGTCCGAAACACAACATCTACCTCGAAGCCCCCTGCCTTACCGGGGTTCTCCATGCCGATACGAGGGATTTGTCCGGGAATATGCGTAATGAAAACGCTCCCGGAAGAAGCACTATTTACAGCCTGGACCAGGACGCAGTTTCCGGCGCATATTTCCAGTCGGCGGGAATCTCCGGATTCGGCACAATCGTATTTCCGGAATCTCCAGGAAAACGCTATGAGGGCACAAAAGAAGCAAAACGCGATTTAATCACCTTCAACATCACCAATAAGTCCCCTCCCGATTACCTTCTTTAAGTCCGGCAGCCGGGGTTATACATGCCATAACCGTGAGAAGACTCGTCTTTTGCACGGGATATTTTCGGATTTAGAGGAGAAAACTATGTCCGCTATAAATAATATAAAAGCTATAGAGGGTTACGATCCATCCGGAGTAACCGTATTCACCAGGGAAAACTGCATTTACTGCAATGCCGCCAAGGCCGTACTCGAAAGGGCCGGCGTCGTATACAGGGAAATTCCGATCGGCTCCTATGCCGAGCTGTGGAAGGCGATATGCCTTAAATACAAATGGAAGGGAGCGCCGCTCATACTTATGGGCGATAAACCCGTCGGCGGCTTTCCGGAGATTTGCATCCATTTCGGAAGGAAGAGCATCTTCGACACGGCCGGGCGTTCCATGGGAATGTAAACAGGTTCGCATTGCGTCGTCGTCCCGGCTGCGGCTATCGATTGCCGTCGCCGGCTTTTGCATATCTCGCCGCTATCAGGGATAGCTCCCGCGCGGCCTTCTCGGGGTCGGCGGCCCCGAAAACGCTCGTGATGACGGCTATGCCCGAGACGCCGGTGTCGAGAACGTCCGCCGCGTTCTCCGCCGTTATGCCGCCTATGGCGAACACCGGGATGCCCTTTATCCGCGCCGCCGCTTCCCTCAGCACCTCGAACGGCGTAGGCGTCCTTCCTGGCTTGGTGGGAGTATTGTAAGGCGTCCCGAAGGCGACGTAATCCGCGCCCCCGGCGAGGGCGTCGAGCCCCCGTTCCATTTTCCCATAGCACGATACGCCTATGATGGCATCGCCGCCCAGCACACCCCTCGCATGTGATATCCCGGCGTCTTCCTCGCCCAGGTGCACCCCGTCCGCCCCTATCTCCGCGGCAAGCTCCGGCGAATCGTTTATAATCAGCGGGATTCCGTAGCGCCTTGTAATGCCGAGGAGGTTCTTCCCAAGCCCGATAATCTCATGGCGCGGCGTGTCCTTCTCCCTTAGCTGGAGTATGCTCGCCCCGCCCCTTACTGCCGCCTCGACCGTCTCCGCGAAACGCTCCCTTGGTATGAGCTTCCGGTCCGTAATCAGGTAAAGTCCGCCGCCAGCTTTCATGCCCGGATAATCTATACAATCGCGCCGGGATGAGCAAATGCTTTAACCGCGGGTTAAATTTTATGTCGAAATTCTTTGCAAACATAAATTGTTTGCAATATGTTATGTAATTAAAGCTCGTTGCGGGATAATCTTAGAAATTACTTGAAATATTTAGGTCCCTATTATAAAATGAATCCTAAACGGCCGGAGGTACGACTGAATGAGACAGAAAAGCCGCCCGAACGGGGTGCTCGTTACACTCTCCTTAATATTCGCGATATCGCTTTCGGCGGTTGCCATTTCGCTCGAAGAGGCCCGAGCCGCGGACAGGAACATTCCGTATTCCTTCTTCCTGGAGCATCCCTACAGCTCGACGGGCCTTAAGGGTAATCTCGAGATCACATCCGTAGACGGCGGGGGTGCGCTGGTAATGAACCAGCTCAGGCTCGACATCGACCTCGGGAATAATTACTTCGGCCTCTACGGCAAATTCCCGTTCGCGGGCGTAACCGACGGCGTCTTCGGCGACGGGGATTACGACTTCGGCAACATAGGCGTCGGAACCAAATACGCACTTCACTCCTCCGGCACGAGCGTCTTCACGGTCGGATTCGAAGCGATACTTCCCACGACGGGCGACGACCTCGGGGCGCTCGGGGCCCGCTCCTACTTCCGCGACTTCGCCTACTTCACCGACGACGCCTACACCTTCGTCCCCTACGCCGTCTTCGCCGTAAGCGGGAGCATGTTCGCGCTCCAGGCGAACCTCGATTTCGACATAATGACCAACGCGAAAAAGGCCGACGGCAGCCCGTTCGATACCGGCGGCGACAGCACCGAGCTCATACTCAAATACGGCGCCACGGCCAGCCTCACGCCCGACTTCGGCGTTCCCTTCACGACCTCCTTTCTCCTCGAAATGCTCCTCGCGTCCTCGACGACGTTCGAAAATAACGTAACCGGGGCGTACGTAACCCCGGGCGTCAGGGTAGGCGGCCGGATGTTCAGCTTCGGGGCGGGCGTCCAGATACCCTTCGGCAGCAGCGAGATTACCAGCTTCGCCGGCGTCGACTTCCTGGTGGATGTGCTCGTAAAGTTCGGCGGCTGAAACGGTCCCGCCGGAGAGGGCAGTACTACTTCTCTATGGATTTGAAGATCGTCTCGGTGATCGCGTCGTAATCGGGCGGGAGCTCTACCGGCCTGTTCGCATACTTCGAGAAAACCCCTTCGAGCTGGCCCATGTGGTAGCCGATCTTGAACTCGACGAACTTGAGCCCGTGCGCGGTGGATACTATGACGACGCGGTCCGACTTCTTGAATGCGTTCCTTTCCTTTAACTTAAGGAACGCCGCCAGCGCGACCCCCGTGTGGGGGCAGTTGAAGGTCCCAGTCTTGTCGACGAGCGCGGACGCGTCCGCAAGCTCCTGCTCGCTCGCCTGCTCGACTATGCCGTCGAACTCCTTGAGAGTCCTTATCGCCTTGTTTATGCTCACCGGGTTTCCGATCTGTATGGCGTTTGCGAGCGTCTTCTTTGCCTTTACGGGATGAAACTCCTCGAAGTTCTTCAAATAGCTCAGATAAAGCGGGTTTGCATGCTCGGCCTGGGCGCACACGAGGCGCGGGAGCTTGTTTATGAGCCCGAGCTCGCGCATCATCAGAAAGCCCTTTCCGAGGGCCGATATATTCCCCAGGTTCCCGCCCGGGATCACTATCCAGTCCGGCACCTCCCAGTCGAACTGCTGGCAGAGCTCGATACTTATCGTCTTCTGCCCCTCGATCCTGAGGGAATTTATGGAATTGGCGAGATATATATTGTTCTGCGTGCAGACCTTCTGCACCATCTCCATGCACCCGTCGAAATCCGTATCGAGCGACAGGACCAGCGCCCCGTTCGATATGGGCTGGACGAGCTGGGCGATGGACACCTTATCCTTCGGCAGGAACACTATCGCCGGTATCCCCGCCGAGGCGCAGTAGGCTGCGAGCGCCGCCGACGTGTCGCCGGTCGAGGCGCAGGCCACGGCCGGTATGCTCTTCCCGTCGGCTGTCATCTGCTTGACGACGGACACGAGAACGGTCATGCCGAGGTCCTTGAACGAACCCGTGTGGCTGTTTCCGCACATCTTCAGCCATATATCTTCCATGCCGATCTGCGAGCCGAACCTCTCGGCCCAGAACAAATTGGTCGCCCCTTCGTACATCGAAACGACGTTTTCGTCCTCGACGTAGGGGCACACCCATTCCTTCTTCCCCCAGACCGAGCTCCCGTGCGGCCACGACTGCTTCCTGTAGCGGTTGTCGAAAAGCGCCCGCCACTCGTCTGCCGACTTTTCCTTCAGCTTTTCCATGTCGTGCCGGACTTCGAGCAGATTCCCGCACTTCCTGCAGCGGTAAATTATCTCGTCAAGAGAGTAGGTTTCGCCGCATTCGTCGTCTATACAGGCAAACCACGCCCTATACTCACTCATGGCTAACAAAATACCCCTTCGGTTTTTGACTGTCAATTAACGGTCTCCCGGGGTCGGAATTCCCCGTCGGTCCACTCTTTTCCACTCTTATTAATAAAGGTACTGGAAATTTATTTAAAAGTGTTGTACTGTGTTTTTATTAAAGAAATGCTTTAAGGCTTGTATTCTAAGTCTCTGGTTTGTCGAAATTTATCGGTTTAGGGTGCATTGTTGACAGCCAGAGGATGTTTTGGTAACCTGAGCCTTATATGTTGCTTACGAGGGCGCACCTCATCGTCAAAGGCAGGGTTCAGGGGGTTTTCTACAGGGCCTCTGCCCGGCGTAAGGCCGAGGAGCTCAGGCTGACCGGGTGGGTGAGGAACAACCCGGACGGCACGGTAGAGGCAGTGGCGGAGGGCAATATAGACATGGTTGAGGAATTCGTAAGCTGGTGCCGCGAAGGGCCCCCGAACGCAAGGGTGGCCGCCGTCGATGTAACGAGGTCGGCGGCTACGGGCGAGTTCACGCATTTCATAATAGACTGACTTTCGGAGAAGATTAAGCGAATGATTCTTAGGTGTATACCCGGCGGTATTTTTCTTACGAACTGCTACATACTCGGCGACGAAAAGACGAACGAGGGGATACTCATAGACCCGGGCGAGCAGATCGACGACATACTCCGCGAGGTCGAAAAATCTGGCCTCGAAATAACCAGGATAGTAAATACTCACACCCACATAGACCACGTAGCCGGGGCCGAAATAGCCAAGAAAGCGCTCGGGGTCGGCTTTTATATACATCCCGACGAAGTGCCGGTTCTCGAGGCGCTCCCCGAGGCCGCCATGAGGTTCCCCCAGTTCGGCGACGTCGAGGTCCCCGATGTAGAGGGCTTCGTAAAGGAAGGCGACGAGGTCGATATAGGGAGCCTCAGTGCGAAAGTCCTCCACACGCCGGGGCACACGTGGGGCAGCATATGCCTCGTCATAGACGACGTCGTAATCTCGGGCGACACTCTCTTTGCCGGCAGCGTCGGCAGGGTCGACCTCACCGGCGGGACGTCCATGGCCGAGCTCGTGGGGTCGATAAAATCCAGGCTCATGCCGCTCCCGGATTCCTACAAGGTCTACCCCGGGCACGGACCGTCTACTACCATAGGCATAGAAAGAAAGTCCAACCCCTTCATAGCTGGAGGATTCAGTCTCTTTTAAACAATGGAAAAGCTGGCATTCAGGATAATTATCGTTTTAGCGGCGGTCTCCTTCGTGGTCTACCTCTTCGCGAGGGAGGTCTCTCACGTCTACGCGCTCCATCAGGAAAACGAAAGGGTAAAGATGCAGGGCGAGGAGCTGGAACGCGCCAACGCCGAGCTCAGGAAAAAAATCGAGCTCATAAAAACCGACAAGGCTTACATGGAAAAAATAATACGGGACGAGCTGGGGATGATAAAGACCGGTGAAAAAATCTATCGATTTAAAGAATAAGATAACGTATTCGAACTACCTTCTCGGCAAGGTGTTCACGGTGCTCCTCTCGGTGCTGATCGCAGTGCTCCTGCTAAAGGACAGCCTTCGGTCCCTAAACGCCTTCTCCGTGCTCGCATTCCTTCTTCTGATCCCCGCCGTGGCCTATAAAACCGTAAACCTCGTAAGCTCCGGGCGCAGCGACATGCCTGTCCAGGACAGACTCGAATTCGCGCTCCTCTATGCCCTCGTCTTCGAAGTGCTTCTCGAAGTATTCGGCAACGCCTTTTTCCCGCTTTCCTACATCATGGTGCCCCTTGTAATTCTGTATTTCGGATGGGAGGCGGGCCTCCTGTCCTTTTTCGCCGTGGCCATGCTCCAGGCGGTACAGCGCCCGGGCCCGTCCCTCCCCGCCGAGCTTCTTTTGCTTCTCGTTTCGGCGGCGGTATTCGGGTTTCTTCTCAAGGGAGGCGGCGAGCGCTTCACGGCGGGATTTCTCAGGAAAAACAAAAACGACAACCTCGTCCTTCCGGGCGCCATCTCGGGCTCTGCGTCCAGGGACTCGGCCGGCGATTCCCTCGGCATGGTCGAGCTCAAGAACGAAATAGCGAATTCGCTCAGGATTCTCGGCGAGCTCGTGCCCGGGCACAGCATAATCCTCTATCTCAAAATGGACGACGGGCTCTTCGGCATCGCCGACTTCGTCTCCAAAAGCGGGGATTACGTCGACAGCGGGCAGAAGCTCAACTTCCGGGGCGGCTACCTCGGCTGGGTGTTCAAGACGAAAACCCAGGTTCATATAACGAGCATAAAGAACGTCAGGAGGAACCTCCTCTACTATAACCAGAACGTTCCCATAAAGTCCCTCCTCGCGACGCCGCTCCTCCTCAAGTCCGGGAAAGGTGCGGACGAATCCGGCAAGGAAGTCTTCGGCCTTCTCATAATCGACAGCCTCCACCAGGACGCCTTCGGTGACAAGGAGAAGATGATCGTCTCCCTCGTTTCCGACAGAATCGTCGAAATGATAGACAGGTTCCAGCTCTCCGAAAAGGTTTACCTTAGCTCCCAGGAGCTTAATTCCTTCTACGATTTCGCCCAGAGGCTTAGCTCCACGAGCGACATCGAAGTCATACTCGACCACGTGGTCGACACGTTCGGAAGGATATACGAATCCGATTTCATAGGAATATCGCTCGTCGAAAAAGATAGCGGCGTGAGCCGCCTCAAAAGAACGAGCGACGGCATGAAGGGGCACCTGGAAGACCTCGACATAACGCACGGCGACACGCTCGTCGGCCTCGTCACCGGTACGGGCGGCGCGTTTCACTTCGAAGACCTTTCGTCCAGGTCCCGCTACAGGAGCGTCTTCGGGAAGGAGATCGACTTCGGCCTCGGCATAAAAAATCTAAAGTCCGTTCTGATATGCCCCTTCCACGAGATAGCGCAGGGTGTGGACGGCGATGAGCGGACAGTCCTCGGGTGCGTCGTCATCGGGCGTAAGTCCAAGAGCCCGTTCAACGAGGGCGAGATAAGCCTCGCGAAAATCATATGCAACGAATCGGCGAAATCCATGATGGCGTCCCTCAACTTCCAGAAGGTAAAGGAGCTCGCCATAAGGGACGGCCTCACGGGGCTCTACAACCACAGGCACTTCCAGGAGATGCTCTCCTACACGATATCCCACTCCGACAGGTACTCCGCCCGCGCCTCGCTCCTCCTGATAGACCTCGACAACCTGAAGACCATAAACGACTCCTTTGGCCACCAGACGGGCGACAGGGTGCTTACGGCCGTCGGCGACGTTCTGTCGAGCTCGCTCCGCAAGGTCGATATACCGGCGAGATACGGCGGGGACGAATTCGCCGTCATACTTCCCAACACCGACAAGGACGGGGCGCTCGCGGTGGCGGAGAAAATTCGTTCCAACCTTTTCAGGATCCCGTTTAAATCGGACGACAGGGACATCGGAATTTCCCTCAGCATAGGCATCTCCACCTACCCGGTCTCCGCCTCCGACAAGGATTCCCTCATCTCCAGGGCCGACCGCGCCCTTTACGAATCGAAGAACCACGGTAAGAATAAGGTCACTCATTTCGAGGACGTTCCCCTGAAAGAGCTCGGGAGCTGAGCGGCGGTCGGGATGCGCGTGCTTTCATCACACGTTCAGGCTCGCTGCCCCCGGCGGCGTCCTAACGTTACCCTTAATGAAAAATGGCTGAAGAAAACGGAAGCGAATTTAAACCCAGGGACTACTTTTCGGCCGAAAACGCCCGGCCCAGCAAAAGCCTCGGGCAGAACTTCATCACCGACAAAAGGGTTATCGAGCGCATAGTGTCCGCGGCCGGCATAACGCCCGACGACGAGGTGCTCGAAATAGGCCCCGGTCTCGGCGCGCTTACGTTCGCCCTCGCCTGTAAGGCCGCCCGCGTCGTCGCGGTCGAAAAGGACGCGCGGCTCGCCGAAAGGTTAAGAGCGCTTCTACCGGAATGGCCAAACGTCGAGCTCGTTTGCGCCGACGCGCTCGACGTGGACTTCGGGGCCCTCTACAAAGGCCGGCGGCTCAAGGTCGCCGCGAACCTTCCCTACAGCGTCTCCTCGCCGATCCTCATAAGGCTTCTCCGGGACAGGGCTCTCTTCTCTACGCTCGTCCTCATGCTCCAGCTCGAGGTCGGCGAAAGGATATCCTCCCCGCCCGGCGGGAAGGAATACGGCTCGCTCTCTGTCCTCGTTCAAACGTACTTCGACGTGAAGCTGCTCTTCCGCGTGTCTCCCTCGTCTTTCTGGCCCGCGCCCAGGGTCGATTCCGTGGTCCTGAAGCTCACTCCCCTGCCGGAGCCCCGCGTTCCCGTCGCCGACGAAGCCGCGTACGAAAGGATACTCCGCGCCGCGTTCTCTTCCCGGCGGAAGATGCTCGGGAACTCCCTCGGCTCCGCGCTCAGGAAGGGCGCGGCCGACAGAATCCTCGCCGCCGCCGGCATCGACAGAACCCGCCGCGCCGAAACCCTCTCGGTAGAGGAGTTCGGCGCTATCTGCCGCGAAGCCGTAAAGTCGGGCGAGCTCGCCTGACATCACTATCCTCCCTCTCGTTGCCCGGACAAACTTGCGGTTATATAATTCACCTGATAATCACCGTTACACGGAGACCGCGATGAAAAAATCAGCATTCATTTTATTCTTGTTCCTGTCCCTGTCCACCGCCGCGTCCCGCTCCCAGGATGCGAGCCTCGGCGGCGTCTGGTACCACGACGGCAGGGAAACCCGCATAAGCGTCAAAGATAAGGACCACGTCGTCTTCGTGAACGAAAACGGGGACAAGGCCGTCGGCCGCTTCACCGACCCCTGGCACGTCAAGGTCCCCAAGTGGAGCGTTACCGGCACGATAAAAGAAGGCGGGGATTCCATCTCGTGGTCGAACAACACCGTATGGACGAGGCAGCCCTCAGGCAAGACACACATTAGCGGCAGGTGGTATCACGATAACAAGCCCACGTGGATAGATGTCCACGGCGACGGATGGAAGTTCACGATCACGAACGAGCAGGGCCGGAAAAGCAGCGGCGAGGCCAAAAGCAGCCGCGAGCTCTACATTCCCTCCCTCGGGATCACGGGGCACGTGAGCAGCGACGGCAACAAGATAAAGTGGAGTAACGGCACCGTCTGGACGCGCTCGCCCTCGGGGTCGGGTCCGCTGTCGGCGCCGCTCGAATAAACGGCGGCGGGCGTTTCTTAAGTCCGGCGGGACATTTTATTCGGCGGGCGGGGTGTCCGACGCGACGACCATGAGCACGGTCCCGGTTTCTATGGCGTCCCCTTCCCTGGCCGTCACGTTCCTGACCTTTCCGGCTATGGGCGACTTGAGCTCGCTCTCCATCTTCATGGCCTCGATGACCACGACGCCCTCGTCCCTCGTTACCTCGTCCCCCTCGCTCTTCAGCACCTTCACCACCCTGCTCGGCATAGGGGCCTTTATCTCCTGCACGCCCGAGGCCGCGAGCGAAGACTTCCGCTGCTCCCTTTCGGAAATGGACTCGATGTCGTAAAGGTCGCCGTCGAGGAACACCTGTATCTTCTTTCCCTTTTTGAATACCCCGAGCGTAAGGGACTGCCCGCCTGAAATGATGGAATAAAGGTTTTCCTCGATCTTCCGGTAATCGACGGGCAGCTTCTCGCCCTCTATTTCGAGCTCTATCTGGCCGTCGTTCTCTTCGAATGTAACTTTGAATATCTGATCGTTCAGCTTAAAGGTGTATGTCATGCGAGCGGGCTCCTCGTAACACCGGCTCTCCTCGCGAAGAGCTTCCAGTTCGACGCGGCCGCCGTCTGCGACTGCGGGCCGCTCACGGTGGAATTTTCCATGGCGATGGCCGCGGCTATAAGCGCGGGCCTGAGGTCGCGCTCCCCGGGGCTTATAAGCTCCGGGTGCCTTTCGATATAGCCGGTGTCTATCTTGCACTGCCTGAATTCCTCGTCGGCCATGACGCGCCTCAGGAACCCTATATTCGTCTTCACGCCGAGCACGATGTAATCCCTGAGCGCCGAAGCCATCCTGTCTATCGCCGCTTCCCTCGTATCCGCCCACACTATCAGCTTCGACAGCATCGGGTCGTAAAACGAAGTGATCTCGCACCCGTTGTATATAGCCGAATCGTCCCTTATGCCGGGGCCGGACGGCGTGCTCAGGTACTCGATGGTCCCCGGGGACGGCATGAAGTTCGTCGCCGGGTCCTCGGCGTACACCCTGCATTCCACTGCATGCCCCTTCATCTCTATGTCGCCCTGCTTGAAGGGTAGCTTCTCGCCGGCGGCGATCCTTATCATCCACTTCACTATGTCGAAGCCGGTGATCATCTCCGTCACGGGGTGCTCGACCTGGACCCTCGTATTCATTTCGAGGAAGTAAAAATTCTGCTTCTGGTCCATTATGAATTCTATAGTGCCCGCGCCGCTGTACTTTACCGCCTTGGCGATCCTTACGGCGACATCGCCCATTTTCTTTCTGGTCTTCGCGCTGATAAAGCCCGACGGGGCTTCCTCGATAACCTTCTGATGCCGCCTCTGTATCGAGCACTCGCGCTCGAAGAGATGCAGCACGTTACCGTGAGAATCCGCAATGAGCTGTATCTCTATGTGCCTCGGCTGCTCGACGAACCTCTCTACGTACACCGAATCGTCGCCGAACGCCGACCTCGCCTCGCTCCGGGCCATGCGGAGCGCGCTCTCGAAGTCCTCCTTCGACCTCACGAGCCTCATTCCCTTTCCGCCGCCGCCCGCGGACGCCTTTATCATGAGCGGGTATCCGATTTCGTCCGCCACGACCGAAGCCTCGACGTCGCTCACCGCTCCTTCCGAGCCCGGCACGAGCGGCACCTTGGCGTCGTATGCGATCTTCCTCGCGGTGATCTTGTCCCCCATGAGCCTTATGGCCTCGGGCGAGGGCCCGATAAAGACTATCCCCGCCTTCTCGCACATCTCGGCGAACTCGTCGTTCTCGGACAAAAACCCGAACCCCGGATGAATGGCCTCGGCCCCGGACTTCCGCGCGGCGTCTATGATGTTTTCCTTCTTGAGATAGCTCTCGCCCGGCGCGGAGCCGCCGATGTGATAGGCCTCGTCGGCCAGTGCAACGTGAAGAGAGCGCCTGTCGGCGTCGGAATAAACGGCCACGGTGCTCACGCCGAGCTCCCTGCAGGCCCTTATGATCCTTACCGCTATCTCTCCCCTGTTCGCAATCAGAATCTTCTTGAACATGAAGCGTCCTTTAACTTTATAGTGGTATGTTCCCGTGCTTTTTCGGGGGATTCGTCTGCCTCTTGCCGTCGAGCATCTCGAAGGCGGATATAACGCGCGGCCTCGTGTCCTCGGGCCTAATCACCTCGTCGACGAATCCGAGGTCCGCGGCCCTGTACGGGTTTGCGAACCTCTTCTTGTAATCCTCGATGAGCCTGGCCCTTTCGGCCTCCTGGTCCTCGGCCTGGAGTATCTGGGCGCGGGATATGATGTTCACCGCCCCGTCCGAGCCCATGACCGCGATCTCCGCCGTCGGGTACGCCATCACTATGTCGCCCCTCACGTGCTTGGACGACATGACGTCGTACGCGCCGCCGTAGGCCTTTCTCGTTATTACGGTCACCCTCGGGACGGTGGCCTCGCTGTACGCGTACAGCAGCTTCGCCCCGTGCTTTATAATTCCGCCCCACTCCTGCGAGGTACCGGGGAGGAATCCGGGCACGTCCTCGAACGTCAATATCGGTATATTAAAACAGTCGCAGAACCTGACGAACCGCCCGGCCTTCAGGGATGCGTCTATGTCGAGGCATCCCGCCAGGACGTTCGGCTGGTTGCCGACTATCCCGATGACGCGCCCCGCGAGCCTGGCGAACCCGACTACTATATTCTGCGCGTAAAGCTCCTGTACCTCGAAGAAATACCCGTTGTCCACGACGGCGGCTATAACGTCCTTCACGTCATAGGGCTTATTCGGGTTTTCGGGGACTATCGCGCGGAGGGCCGTCGCCTTTCTGTCCGCCGGGTCGTCCGTGGCGCCCCTCGGCGCGTCTTCCATGTTGTTCGAGGGGAGGAAGCTCAAAAGCTCCTTTATCAGTGCGATGCATTCCTTGTCGTCTTCCGTCGCGAAGTGTGCGACGCCGCTTTTCGAGTTGTGAAGGTCTGCTCCGCCGAGCTCCTCGGCGTTGACCTCCTCGTGCGTTACGGCCTTTATGACGTCCGGCCCCGTGATGAACATGTAGCTCGTGTTTCTCACCATTATCGTAAAGTCGGTTATGGCGGGCGAGTAAACCGCGCCTCCCGCGCACGGGCCCATGATAGCCGATATCTGCGGCACGACTCCCGATGCGAGGACGTTCCTGCAGAATATCTCCCCGTAGCCGCCGAGGCTCTCGACGCCCTCCTGGATCCTCGCGCCGCCCGAGTCGTTAAGCCCGATTATCGGCGCGCCTACCTGCATCGCGAGGTCCATGACCTTGCATATCTTTTTCCCGTGCACCATTCCTAGAGAGCCGCCGAAAACGGTAAAATCCTGCGCGTAGACGAACACCTGCCTCCCTTCGACCTTGCCGTATCCCGTGACTACGCCGTCGCCGAGGAACTTCTTACTGTCCATGCCGAAGTCGGTGCACCTGTGCACGACGAACTTGTCGAGCTCGACGAAAGTGTTCTTGTCGAGCAGGAGGTCGATCCTCTCCCTCGCCGTGAGCTTGCCGCTCTCGTGCTGTTTTTTTATTCTGGCTTCGCCTCCTCCTGCCTCGGCTTCTTTCTCTCTCTCTTCCAGAATTGCAATCTTTTCCTTCATTATCGGCTCCTTCGAAGGTTCTTGGGAATCCAAAAAAATACTATGTAAATACCTATTATGCAAGTTGGATGCGGGGGGGGCGAAGCGGCTCTGGAGGCGATATTTACGGCGCGCTCGTATGCACCCGCATGCGGGCCGGTAAGGCGCGGGAAAGTGTCACGATATGCATGTAATGTCTGTAGCGTTTTGGTGTACGACCTCGGAAATGTCCTCTGTTATTTCTGCCGGATTATACCCTCCCAGAGCTTTTTCACCTCTGCCTCCGTCTCCTCTTCCGTGCCGGAATTATCTATAATGTAATCCGCGTGAAGGGCCTTCTCCCCGGCCGGCATCTGCGAGCCTATCCTCGCGAGCGCTTCCTCCCGCGTATGCCCGCTCCTCTTCACGAGCCTCTCTATCTGCGACTCCTCGTCCGCCGTCACGACTATGAGCCCGTCGAGGAATTCCCTCAGCCCCCCTCTTTCCACGATAAGCGCCGCCTCTATTACGACGACGGGAACATTCTCCTTCCTGTATTCCGAAAGCCTCTCTCTCACGGCCTCCTTTATCCTCGGGTGCGTTATGTCCATGAGAAGCTTTCTCTTGCCCTCGTCCCCGAAAACGATCTCCCCGAGCCGCCGCCTGTCTATCGCGCCGTCCGGGCCCAGTATCCCCGGCCCGAACTTCTTTACTATTTCCACCCACGCCGGCTTTTCCGGCTCGACGACCTCCCGCGCTATAAGGTCGGCGTCTATTACCCGCGCCCCCATCCTCTCCAGCATGCGCGCCACGGTGCTTTTTCCGGACGCTATGTTTCCCGTAAGCCCCAGAACCTTCATCGCCGGTATTTTAATTCCCCCGGGCGCTTCTTTCAAACGCGCTCCCGGCCTTTTCCGGGAGCCTCCCGCCGGGGCCTTGATAAAATCACCCATAAGGTATAATTAACCCAGACTTCGCAGTTGCGAATAAAAAAGGAGGGGTGACATGTCCAGGAAAGTCGAAGACATTAAAAAGGTGGGCGTAGTCGGGGCGGGCACCATGGGTTCCGGTATAGCCCAGGTGATTGCGTCCAGCGGAAGGGAAGTCGTGCTAATCGACGTATCCGACGCCGCGCTCGAAAGGGGGCTCAAAGGCATAGGGAGCAGCCTCGGAAGGCTAGTAAAGAAAGAGACCATAAGCGAGGAAGAGAGTAACGCCATCCTTTCCCGCATATCCAAAACCACCGAATTTACGGATTTAAAGGACGTCGACCTCGTGGTAGAGGCCGTTTTCGAGGACATGGGCGTAAAAAAGGATATATACAAGAAGCTCGACGAGGCCGTCGCGCCCGACGTCGTCCTCGCGACCAATACCTCGTCCCTCCCCATAGTCGAGATTGCGGTCGGCACCAGGAGAGCCGACAAGGTCGTCGGGATGCACTTCTTCAATCCCGCGCCCGTCATGAAGCTCGTCGAAATCATAAAGGCGCTCACGACGTCCGAAGAAACGCTCCAGTTCGCCTACGACTTCGCAGTTGCTCTCGGGAAGGACCCGGTAAAGACGATCGACTATCCCGGATTCATAGTCAACAGGATACTCGTCCCCATGCTTAACGAGGCCGTATTCGCCTATTCCGACGGCGTCGGCACCCCGGACGACATCGACAAGGCCATGAAGCTCGGCACGAACCAGCCGATAGGGCCGCTCGCCCTCATAGACCTCATAGGCCTCGACGTCACCATAAACATAATGGACGTATTCTACGAAGAGTTTCAGGACCCGAAATACCGCGCCGCACCGCTCCTCCGCCAGATGGTGAGGGCAGGCTGGCTCGGCAGGAAAACCGGAAAGGGATTCTATCAATATTAACAGCATGGTTTGCGGGACAGGCTTAACGGCCTGTCCTTAACTCCATGGAGACTCGGAATCCGTCATTTCGAGCGCAGGAGAAATCTCTCTTTAACCCCTCATTGCGAGCGAAGCGTAGCAATCTCTCTCTTATCTGTCATTCCTTATAACTTATCATCCCGAACTTGTTTTCGAGCGAGCGAGGAATCACCATATGTCTGTCATTCCTGCAACGAATGCGAGCAAGTGAGTATTCGGACGCCCCCGGCCGACTGCAATTAAGTACCTCCGGTACAGCTCGAAAGCAGCTCAAATCAAAATAGCAGGAATCCATTCAGTTTATCCCTCTATAGTCCGGACCTATTAGAATGATGGGAACAATTGCGAGCGAAGCAATCTCGCTTTAGGGTTTTATACCACGGATTGGACTGTTTCGGATTACTTCTTTCCGGAAATATAATCGGCGGCCCTTCCGAGCCTCTTTAAAACCTCTTCCTTCCCGAGAATCTCCATAACCTCGAAGATACCCGGGCTCACGGTCCCGCCTGTAAGGGCCACCCTCACGGGCTGCGCTATGGCCCCCATCTTCATTCCCCTCTCCTCCATTATGTTCTCGAAGACGGCGTGAATCCCGTCACTCGTGAATTCGCCGGAAGCGAGCCTCTCCGAAAGGTCCTTAAGCACCTCGCCGGTTTCCGGGGTAAGGAACTTCGCCGCGGCCTTCTCTTCGAAGGCTATTTCCTCCGCGTAGAAGTAACCGATCGAATTCACTATGTCTAAAAGCGTCTTCGCCCTCTGCCCGAGCTCCTTCACGATCATCTCCAGCTTCCGGTCGGGCTCTGCCCTTATTCCCCTCTCCCTCAGCATCGGCAGTACGAGCGCCGCTATCTCTCCCGCCGGCCTGTTCCTTATATACCACCCGTTAAGCCAGTCGAGCTTCTCCATGTTAAAGACGGCGGCCGACTTCCCGACGTTGTCGAGCGTGAACTTTTCGACGAGCTCCTCCCTCGTGAAGATCTCCTGGTCCCCGAACGACCACCCGAGCCTTGTCAGGTAATTGACTAGCGCGTCCGGAAGGTAACCCTCGTCCTTGTACGCTATGACGGACGTATCCCCGTGCCTCTTGCTGAGCCTCTTCCCGTCGGGGCCGAGTATCATCGAGACGTGCGCCATCTTCGGCATGTCCAGCGAGAGCGCTTTATATATCAGCGCCTGCCTCGGCGTGTTGGTCAGGTGGTCGTCGCCCCTTATCACGTGCGTGATGTTCATTTCCGAGTCGTCGGCGACGACGGCGAAGTTATAGGTCGGAAACCTGTCCGTCTTCAATATGACGAAGTCGTCTATGTCGGCTGCGTCGAAGCGGACGACTCCCCTCAATAAATCCGTGACCTCTATCGTTCCCTCGTCCGGCGTCCTGAGCCTGACGGCGTACGGCTTTCCGGGCGCGGCGTCCACGCTCGCCCACTCGCGCCTGTACCTGAACACCTCGCCCCTTTCCTGCGCTTCCTTCCTCTTCGCTTCGAGCTCCCCGGCGCTGACGTAACACCTGTACGCGTCGCCGGAATCTATCAGCCTCTCGGCGAGCGACTTGTAGACGCCCAGCCTGTCCGACTGCCTGAACGGCCCCTCGTCCCAGTCGAGCCCGAGCCACGTCATTCCTTCTATTATCTCGCCTATCGATTCCTCGGTCGATCGCTCGCGGTCCGTGTCCTCTATCCTGAGGACGAACTCGCCCCCGTAGTGCCTCGCGAAGAGCCAGTTGAATATGGCGGTCCTCGCGCCGCCTATGTGTAGCGAGCCCGTCGGGCTCGGTGCGAAACGGGTTCTGACTGTCATGGGGGTTTAATGTTAATTTAGAGTCCGGGGTCCGTCAAATGAGCGCCCTTCGGCCGCGGGGGCCTCATTCCGGCCGCTCCTCTCCCTTTAAAAGCTCGTCGAGTCCGCCGCTCTTTTCGAGCTTCGAAAGCTCGGCGAACCCGCCTATGAACCTCTCACCTACGAGTATCATCGGAACCGTTCTCCAGTTGTGCTTCTCTTTGAGCCGGGCTTTCCGCTCAGGGTCTGAGGTGAGATTTATTTCGGTGAATTCGATGCCCATTTTCCCGAACAGCGCTTTTGCGGCGCGGCAATACGGGCACGTGTCGATTGTATAAACGGTTATACTGACCACTTCTACTCTGCGCCCCTTGCACGACGGGCGCCCCATAAGGTTTAATATGCTTGGTTTCCCGGGAGATTCAAGTAAGATTGAAATCCCTGACGGCCTCAAATCTGTATAATGTACGGATTTGGCTGTATCTTTAAGGTTCGTATGTCATTTTGTCCTATGAAAAAGAACATTGCCGCGCTCACGCTCGCGCTCCTGTTTCTGACGTCATGCTCGCTCACCAGGTTCGTGGGCTACTACAGGTCGGCCGGCCGTGAAGACAGCGGAAACCTCAACGGTCTCGTCTACACCACGGACGACACCTCGTACAAAATCGGCGAGCTCCCGCCCGGCTGGTCCCGTATCGAAATAAAAGGCGGCGACCTCGCGTTCGGCGACCCGTCCGGCGACTCGACCATCACTGTCAACTCCACATGCGACGAAAGGAAAATGCGCTACAGCTTAAAGGCCCTTTCCGAATCCCTCATAATAGGCATCTCGGGGAAGGAAGCCGAGTCCCGCGAGCCGATAACCATAGACGGGCAGGAGGCGCTTCGGACGATCTACACGGGCTCGCTCGAAAACGTCCCGGTGAAAATAGACGCACGGGTTTTTAAGAAGGGCGTTTGCATATATGATTTCACTTACGCGTCGTCGCCCGAAAGCTTCGGCGCGGGAGAGGCCGCGTACGACAGCTTCGTCTCCCAGTTCAGGGTCCTTTGACTATGGTTACGAGCTACATAACCAGGTTCGGCGATTACTTCATATCCCTCATCGAGCAGATGGGCGAGATCGGTCTTTTCCTTTACAGCGCCGTGGTCGCGTCCGTGACGCGCCCCTTTAACTTCCGGCTCGTCATGGAGCAGATAGACGAAATCGGCTTCAAATCGATCCCCATAGTAATAGCCTCGGCGATGGCCATAGGCATGGTCATGGTGGTCCAGCTCGCCTGGGGCTTCGCGTGGTTCGGTGCGAAGGGCATAGTCGGCCCGGTGGTTTCCCTTTCGTTCGTAAGGGAGCTCGGCCCAGTGGTCGCGTCCCTTCTCGTCGGCGGCAGGGTGGGCTCCGGTATAACGGCGGAGATAGGCTCGATGAAGGTGACCGAGCAGATAGACGCCATAAGAACCCTCGGCGCCGACCCGGTCCGGAAGCTCGTCGTCCCGCGTCTCATAGCCTCCGTCATAGCCTTCCCGTTCCTCACGGTCATAGCCGACTTCACGGGCATCTTCGGGGCGCTCCTTATGTCAATGATCGACCTCGACGTTCAGCCAAGGCTCTTCATTTCGAGCATACTCGAATGGGTTACGATAAACGACTTCATAAGCGGGATCTCGAAGACTTTCTTCTTCGGGATTATCGTCGCGATAACGGGCTGCTACATCGGCATGCGGGCCGACGGCGGCACACAGGGCGTCGGCCGGGCGACGACCCAGACCGTGGTCGTATCGCTCCTCCTCATCATCATAGGGGACTTCCTTCTTACGAAGCTCTTCCTTCTTTTACCCTAAGATAAACGGGGTCAATCGGGTGGGGCGGACTTTACTGCTCTAGCTTCCCGAATCGAGCTTTATTCTTAGAGCCTCTTCGTATTCGAGATACTTCTTGTAAGCCTTTTTCGCGTCGCTCGTCCTTCCCTCGTTTTTCGCCGTTACGTACTCGTTTTTCCAGTACTCGCTGTTCCGCCTGAGCGAGTCCGCCGTGCTTCCGCCGGCCAGCCTGTAAGCGCCGTCGTTCCCCGCTCCGCTATCCACCGTTCCGTACGTCTGGCCCCATATAGCGCCCTTGTGCGTGCCTTCGGCAACGGTCTCCTGCGGCCGTGTGTGCCTTAAGCTCGCGTATTCCCGCCTTTCGCTCCCGGGCTCGGAAGGGGCCTGATAAAAGGTTTCGTCCGGCATGTCGGTTTTCGAATCCGACGTGTAGGCCGCGGGCGCGGTTTCGAAGATGGAGGAGAGTACGCCGTTATCGACGAGGTAAATCGCCCCGGCCGCCGATCCGAATATTGTAAGCAGGGTTATGCTCAGTATCTTGCCTATAGTCTCCATTGCCACCTCTCAAGTGTTTCGAAACCCCATGAAAGGCCTAACCGCCCCCCCTCGCCATCCCTTCCTTATCCGGTCTAACGAGCCGCCTAAAATATTCTACCCTATTTTAGATATTCGGAGACATAAATTGACCCGTCTTCGCATCTACAGGACAATTAATTTAATAAATAAAGCAATCTGTGACAAATACTAGCCAATATTGCACAAATTGTCAATAAGGGCAAATAATTGCCCATGCGCGCATAAAATTGCCCCGCTTGTTATAAATAAAGGATTTCTTCACGTCCGGCCCCTGTGAAGTTATACTACCATCAGGGGTAAACGACCGTCCATGAACAATAACCTTGCCGAAGGAATACTCTTTACCGACCAGTACCAGCTCACGATGGCCCAGCTTTACTACAGGTTTGGCCTTCAGGACATGCACGCACAGTTCGACCACTTCTTCAGAAGCTACCCGGACTACGGCACGCATAAATCCGGCTACTGCGTGAACGCCGGGCTCGAATGGCTCCTCGACTGGATGAAGGAATCCCGTTTCGGCGAAAACGAGATCGCATATCTCAGGTCGCGAAAGGGAAGCTCGGGCTCCCCTGTATTCGGCGGTGACTTCCTCGAATGGCTCCAAAAGAACGGCAGCTTCGAGGGCATAACGCTCCAGTCTGTCCCGGAGGGCAGGGTAGTCCATCCGAACGTCCCGATAACGGTAATACGGGGCCCCCTTCCTATGGCGCAGATACTCGAATCGCCGCTTCTCAACAAGCTCAACTACCAGATACTCATCGCGACGAAAGCGGCGAGGATAAAAGAGGCGGCGCGCGGCCGCCCCATACTCGAGTTCGGCATGCGCCGCGGGCACGACAAGGGCGTAAACGCGGGCGTCAGGGCCGCACTCATAGGCGGTGCGGATTTCTCCTCCGGCGTCGGCATATCCGCCCTCCTCGGCTTTCCCCCGAAGGGCACCCACGCGCACAGCATGGTGCAGGTCTTCATGGCCTTGGGCGAGGGCGAGCTCGGGGCGTTCAGGGCCTACGCCGAGGTCTACCCCGACGACTGCCTCCTACTCGTCGATACGATAAACACCCTCGAAAGCGGCGTCCCTAACGCAATAAAGGTCTTCGAGGAATTGAGGCGGAAGGGCCACAAGCCCGTTGGCATAAGGCTCGATTCGGGCGACCTCGCCTTCCTCTCGATCCAGGCCGCGCGGATGCTCAACGAGGCCGGCTTTCCGGATACGAGCATCGTACTCTCGAACGAGCTCGACGAGCTCGTCATATGGCAGATAATCACGCAGATCGAAGAGGAGGCCCCCCGGTACGGCGTCGAGCCTGACAGTCTAATAAAAAGGCTCGTCTACGGCGTCGGCACGCGGCTCATCACGTCCAGGGGCGACTCCGCCCTCGACGGCGTATACAAGCTCGTCTCGGTGAAGGAAGACGGCAAATGGGTGCCGGCGATAAAGATTTCCGAAACCCCCAAGAAAACCCTCAATCCCGGGAACAAGCTGGCCTGGCGCATCTACGACAAGAGAGGCAAGGCCACGGCCGACCTCCTGACGGTGGACGGGGAAGAAGTCCGCGGCAAGGACGTCCTCAGGCTCCGCCATCCGTTCGACATCTCCAAGTCCAGGATCCTCGGTGGCGGCGACATAAGCGCCATTGAGCCGCTCCTCGTCACGGTGCTCGACGAGGGGAAGCTCGTCTGCGACCTCCCTTCGATAGAAGAGATGAGGGCGCGCAGGATATCCGACATCGAGCGGCTCGACCCCGGCGTGAGGCGTATAATGAATCCCCACTTCTACCACGTCTCCCTTTCGGAAAAACTCTGGAGCTTAAAGCACGACCTCATCCACTCGGTCGAAAGCGGCGAGGGCAAAACCCTTCCCTAGGCCCGTCGTGCTTTGCACCCGCACCGGGCCGGCCGTCACGTGATTTTTTTATCGGGGCATGCTATGTAAGTGAAACGTATAAACGCGTCCGTGCTCTATTTCGCCGCGTTTCTCTCGGCCGCCCTGGCGGCCGCCCCGTTCTTCCTGGCCGGCGCCGCCTCGGGCTCCTTTTCCGGCTTCGCGTCCCGGGCCGGGTCGTAACCCTTGATTTCGAGCCTGAGAATATCGGGCCTCGAGAAATGCCCGACACCGTCTATAACGGCCTTGGCCCTTATAATCAGGTCAGGATCTATCTCTGCGTAAACGATGTCTTCCTTATCGTATATCGGTCCGGCGAGGTAATCCCCCCTCGGGCTTATGATCCCCGTCCCGCCCGGGAAGTCCCAGGGCGTATGTTTCTTTAAGGGGAAGCTGTCCGGGACCATGTCTTCCGTTATGTAGGCGGCCGAGGCGATGACGAAGACCTGGCCTTCGAATGCGTACTCACGGCTCGCGAAGTCCATCGTCGGCTTCACGAACCCGTGCCCGGCCCAGAGCCCCGCGTGTATCTGCTCTCCCTTTAAGAACATGGCGGCCTTGGCCAGCGTCATGTGGTGCTCGTAACAGAAAAACCCGCCGACCTTGCCCAGCTCCGTGTCGAACACGCCCAGGTCCTCGGCCGCGCCCATGCCCCATATGCACTTCTCGCTGTCGATGGACATCAGCTTCCTGTGCCTGCCGAGTATCGTCCCGTCCTTGTCTATATATAATATGGTGTTGTAAAGGGTGCCGCCCTCTTTCTCGTTCACCCCGATGACGACGTACGCTCCGGCTTTCTTCGCCGCCTTGCAAAGCTTCTCCGTGTCCGGACCCGGTATCTCGACCGAGTTCCTGTGGAGTTCCACGTATGCGTCCAGGATGAGCTTCCTCCCTTCGGCCGATCCCAGGTCCTTGGGCCAGTAGGGATAGGTTGGGATAATGGCCTCCGGGAACACTATGATGCTCGCCCCCTTCCCACCCGCCTCTTCTATGAGGCTTACGACTTTCCCTATCGTTTCGGCCTTGTTGAGGAACACGGGTGACATCTGAACCGCGGCCGCCGTGAATTTTCCCGTTTCATTATTCATAGTAGCGCCTCCCGACTCTCCCGGTGCGTGGGAGCTCTTTTTATCGTCTGCAAAGTCCATTATCGCACGATCGCAAACGAAGTGTCAATCAAATAACTATTATACACACTCGTCACGGCATCCAGCCGCGACCCCACGCTTCCGTCATCCTTATACATTCTTATAGCCTGTCATTCTGAACTTGATTCAGGATCTCGTTTTTCGTCTTTCTTGTTTTAAAGACTGGATTCCCGATTAAGGCGCTCGGGAATGACGCACTTAGGAGCACTGACAAATCATAATATTGCAAGCCGCGCGAGCGGCGAAGCAATACCCCTCCGGGCCGTCAAAATTGGCGTTAAGAAAATCGAGAGGATGAGCGTTAAAAATCTGACCAGGGGATGGGGGAGGTGGAAGATTTAGCGAAGGAACGATGATTTTTAGCGCAATTTTTCCCGGCCCGGGATTTTTGCTACTTTTCATCTAGGAAAAGTAGAAGCAGTTCGCCTTTTTGCTTTTATTTTGTTGGTTAATGAGGACGAGATACTGAATGGTTAACAGTTAGGGGTGTAGCCTTCGGGTCTGGCCTGAGAATACGGTTATAAGTAGGGAAGCAGCAAGGCGAAGGTTATAGAACTTCCTCCCTCAAAACCCTCATCGTCCTCAGCACCCCCTCGAACTCCCCCGAGAGAACATAAAGTATAAGATGCTGAACCCCCGCCTCCCTGTACGACTCTATCCCGTCCCTTATCTTTCCGAGCGTACCGCGCAGCGTCTCCTCCGGGCCGAATTCCCTTCCCTCGTTTATCTCGACGTTTCTTCTGAGAGATATTACGAAGCTCTCCCTCTTTTCGTCCGGAAGGAGGCTCCTTATCTCCCGCGCTTTTACCTCCACTTCTTCTGGTCCTAGCCCTACGGGGTGCCACCCGTCCCCGTACTTAACTGCTCTCTCGACTGCTCTCCGGCTCTCTCCCCCCACCCATACCGGCGGGTGGGGCTTACGCCCGGGCTTGGGCTCGAACCTTATCCCCGAGAACGAAAAATACTCCCCCTCGTACGCCGGGCTGCCCTTCGTCCAGAGCTCCTTCATTATTTCTATGTACTCGTCGGTCATCCGTCCCCGCTGCCCGTAATCGACGCCCAGCGCCTCGAACTCTCCCCTTAGCCACCCCGAGCCGACGCCGAGCACGACCCTCCCGCCCGAAAGGGCGTCGAGGCTCGATACTGACTTTGCGAGAACGAGGGGGTTTCTATATGGAAGGACCATGACGCTCGTCCCGAGCTCTATCCGGCTCGTGGCGGACACTATGAACCCGAGTGCGATAAGAGGATCGTAGAAAACGTCCCCGAAGACGTTGTGGGAATCCGGCACGACCACGTGGTCGCTGACCCAGATGGAATCGTACCCGAGCGCCTCGGCGGCGAGGGCGGTTTCCAGAATCTCGTCCCTGCCCGCGTATTTCCCGAATACGGGGAGGGCTATTCCGATCTTCATGTCCGGACGGCGGGCCCGTTCGCTTGAATACGCGCGAACGGGCGCAAAGCAATTTTCAACCCTTTTTGGCCAATATGATGCTTTCTTCCTCCAGGTAGCTCTTGAAGCTGAGCACCTTGTTTACATATACGGTCGGAATGTCGTTCGCGTTGAGTCTCTTTTCGAAATTCGTCGGGCCGTGGTTGTACGCGTTGAGCGCGCTCTCCACGTTTTCATACCTGTCTTCCAGAGACGACAGGTAGCTGATCCCGAGCTTTACATTAATAAGCGGATCGTAAAGAGACTTCCTTCCCCCGTACGATATGCCCATCTCCTTTGCGATATACTCCCCGGTTCCGGGCATAACCTGCATGAGCCCTATCGCACCCCTTTTCGATACGGCGACCGGCGAAAACTCGCTTTCTACCTTTATCACGGCCAGTATGAGATAAGGGTCGAGGTCGTGGCTCTTGCACTCCCCGACGATTATCTTCGCCAGCTTCCTGGCGTTCATCGTCGACATTCCTTCGGAAAACCTGAGCACGAAAAGAAACACCTCGGCCTCTTCGGGCGTCATGTCCTCTATGTCCGCCGCCGGGACATCGGCGTCCGGTCCCTGGTTCAGCGCGTTTTTAATATTCTCTGTATTTCCGGGATTGGTCAGAAGACCGGCATACGCCGGCTTGTCGGATATTGTGAAATCCTTCGATTTCATGAAGAACAACATTCCAAAGCAGAACAGGAAAACGAAAAGCGAAACCTTTACGGCACCCACAACGAAAAGCATCGTGAAGTCGTAAACAGTCTTTAACATGATTGTCACCCCATTGTTAACAAGGAAGCGAAAGGAAGCAGAACTGCGGCAGGCGGACTACACTATCTGGATTTGACCGGCTTAACCATTTTTTCTGACTTCTCTCTAACACAGCCTTCCGGTTCACCCGACCCGCTAAAATCGTATTCGGAGATCGTGCACTTGTGCACCGGACTTCCTGTTATTATCTGATAGTCATAAAAATCTTTAACCTTAAGCACACGTACTTCGGATTTGTGTTTCACTAATTATTCCCGCTAACTCCAGGATTGTCTATACAAATTTAATCCGGGCTAATACTAACAGGCCGAAGCCGCTTGTCAAGGATTCCCTTCGCATTCGCGATATCACAATCGGTTGAAATCTTTGGCGTTTTTAAATTTTCATCCCATAGCAATAACGCATTTGCTAATGCTTCTCCTCTTCCCGCGCCCTGAAAACACTGGCGTTTCCGCGGTCATGAAGTATTGCTCGAAACGGCTTTGGACATGCATTCCCTCATAAGTAGGGTATATTTCCGGATTGCAGTCAGGTGCGGAAATCATTCGTTTTTCCCGTTCTTGACCGTCAAATCTTTTCGTGTTAGCTTTTAGGGCGCATTATGAAAAGGACTTATCAACCACACGTTAAAAAGAGACTAAGGACGCACGGCTTCCGCGAAAGGATAAGCACCAAGGCGGGCAGGCGTACTCTCAAGAGGCGGATAGCTAAGGGCAGGCACAGTCTGACTGTGCAGCGCTGGAAGAAATGAGCTTTGACTTGAGTTTTTCTTTCCCAAAAGACTTAAAAATCCGAAGGACGTCTCAGTACGAAGAGATTTTTGGGAAGAGCAGAAAGCTCAACGGAGAACATTTCCGAATACTATACGTCCGGAATTCCCTTGGACACCCGAGGCTCGGCATGGTTGTTGCTAAAAGAAGCATTCCGGGCTCCGTCGAGAGGAACCGCGTCAAGAGGGTGCTCCGCGAGGTCTTCAGGCGGAACAAATCCCTCTTCGGCTCGATGGACTTGGTCATCATAGCCAAAAAGGGGAGCGAGGAGCTCGATTATGCTCAGGCCAAGGGAGAAATCGAGACGATAATCGGGTCCAGATTCTCATGACATCCAAACTTTTCGTATACCCCGCGTTTCTTCTGATAAGAGCTTACAAGTATTTCATATCACCGCTTCTGCCCCCTTCGTGCAGGTTCTATCCCAGCTGCTCCTGCTATGCGGAGGACGCGCTCCGGAAGTATGGATTCATCAAAGGATCGTGGCTTGCGATAAAGAGGGTGTCTAAATGCCATCCGTTTTCGGCGGGCGGCTACGATCCGGTCAGGTAAAGGACTATTGAATGGGCGACAACAAGCTTAATTACGTAATATTCCTTATATTATCCATAGCGATTATCTTCGGTTATTCGTACTTTTTCACGAAGCCCCAGCCTCCGAATCCCGAAGTGCAGTCCCGGAGCGGCGTGACGTCTCCGGCCCCGGGCGGGAGCCCCACGCCCCGGGCGGAGGTATTCGATGGGAGCGTCCCCCCGCAGTCCGTCCAGCTCGAGCCGGTCGGCAGGGTTATAACTATAGACACGCCCCTTTACACCGGAACTATAGACACGTCCGGCGCCCGCATATTCAAATGGGATCTCAAGAAATACAAAGACAGCACTAGCGCCGACTCCGGCCCCGTCGATCTCTTCAAGGGCGCGCCGCTCGGTTTCAGCACCCTCCTCAGGCTCGACGGCTACAACATTCCGCAGTACATTCCCTTCGAGTTCGGCGGCCCCGACAAGGTCATCGTTAACGACGGCACGAAGGAGATTACGTTTTCCTGGACTTCTCCCGAGGGCATCGTCGTAAGGAAGATTTACGAAATAGACGCCGCCTCATACACCCTGAAGCAGAGGTTCGAAGTAACGAACCCCACTCCGGCTTCCCTCCGCGAGAAACTCGACATCGTATGGGACGGGCACATAGAGCACCACGACAGGGGAGGGAACACGATGAGCTTCGTCGCTCTCGTGTCGAGCGACCTCGAAAGGGTGGACAAGAAGCCCAAGTCCGAAAACCGGTACTCAGGTGTCGTGGAGTGGTTCGGCTATTCCCAGAAATATTTTATAACGACGTTCCTGCCCGAAACCGGGGCCGACACCACGCTGTCCGTCGACGGGCTCCCCGAGGAAGGCCTCGTAAGGGCCGTTTACAGCTACCCCGAAGACACGATACCGGCCGCCAAAACGTCGGCCAGGAGCTGGGAGGTCTATCTCGGCCCGCTCGAGTACGACATAGTAAAGGCCGTCGGCTACAACCTTCAGGAATCGGTAAATTACGGATGGGTCGAGTTTCTTGCAAAGCCCCTCCTCGACTTCCTCAAATGGCTTAACGGCTACTTTCATAATTACGGCGTCTCCATCATCGTCATCACGATTATCATAAGGCTCGTCTTTCTCCCGCTCACGATAAAGAGCATGATATCGATGAAGAAGACGCAGTTCCAGATGGAAAAGCTCAAGCCCAGGATGGACGCCATCAAGGAAAAATTCAAGGACGACAAGGCGAAGCAGAATGCGGAAATAATGAAGCTCTACACGAGCAGCGGCGTAAACCCCCTAGCCAGTCTCGGCGGATGTTTCCCGCTCCTTATCCAGCTTCCGGTCTTCATAGCGCTCTACGACGTTCTCCTTCACTCGATAGACCTCAGGCACAGCTCGTTCCTCTGGATTCAGGACCTTTCCGAGCCTGAAACACTGTTCGACATACCGGGCATAGGGATTCCGTTCAGGATACTCCCGCTGCTCATGGGGGTATCGTGGTTCATATCCCAGAAAATGACGCCCATGACGCCGGCTGCGGGCGGCGAAAACATGCAGCTCCAGATGAAAATGATGCAATTTATGCCTATAATTTTCACTGTGATGTTCTGGGGCCTGCCGTCGGGCCTGATACTCTACTGGACTGTGAGCAATATACTCTCCATATTCCAGCAGATGTACGTGAACCACAAGGTCAGCAATTTGCAAGGAGTATCCTAAATGGCAATTAGTATAGAGAAAGAAGGCAAGACAGTATCCGACGCCACCATAAGCGCCTGCGAGGCCCTCGGCGTCGCCAGGAGCGAAATAGAAGTCGAAGTCCTCGACGAAGGCTCCAAGGGCGTCTTCGGCATAGGCAGCCGGAACGCCAGGGTCAGGGTCACATTAAAAAATCAGAACCTGAGCGACAAGGGCCTTAAATCCAAAAAAGCCCTCGAAGATATTCTCGGTTATCTCATCCCGACGTTCCAGGTGGGCCTCCGCGAGAATCAGGACAGGATAAGGCTCGAAATCCGCGACACGAACGACAAGGGCCTTCTCATCGGCAGAAGGGGCGAGATGATAAAATCCCTCGAATATCTCGTGGGCAAAATAGCCGCCAGGGACTGCGAAACCGGCAAGGAAAAGAGGGTCTCCATAGACATCGACGGTTACAAGAGCAAGAAGGACAACAAGATAACGGATCTCGTCAGGGAAACGATACACAAGGTAAGAAAGACCAAAAAGCCCGTATCCCTGGGTCCGCTGTCGGCGGCCGATAGAAGGACGGCCTATCTTACGCTCAAAAGAGAAAGAGGCGTCAGCTACGAGACAAAAGTCGAGAACGATGAAAAAACCATCATAATCACGCCGTCATCCAAGGGCTGAGCATCGGGACGCGGCGCCGCCGCTGCCAGAATTCATTTTGTAGAGACGTAAACCAGGAGATCGAGATGAGCGACAAGCATAGCAAACCCGAAGAAGAATATTTCGCCAAGGAAGAAGCGGAAAAAGCCAAAAGGCTAAAGGAAAAGCTCAGGGAAGAGACCGAAGCCGAAGAGAGGGAGCGCATAAAGGCGGCGTGCTACATGAAATGCCCGAAGTGCGGGGGGCAGCTCCACGAGGTCACTTTCCGCGGCGTCAGCATAGACCGCTGCAGCTCCTGCGGGGGCGTATGGCTCGACGCGGGCGAGCTCGAAAAACTGGCGGGCGAAGAGGACAAGAGCGTTATAACCGACATCCTCGGATTCTTCAGCGGAAAGAAATAATTCACGTATCCCTGGCTCTAAGCATCTTGAAAAACCCGCGGAGGAGGGAAGAGCACTCCTCCTCCAGGACGCCCTCGCGCCATTCCACCCTGTGGTTTAAGCTCTCGTAATCAGCCGGGTTCATCACCGACGCGACCGCCCCTGCCTTGGGGTCCCTTGCCCCGAAAACCAGCCGTTCTATCCTCGCGTTTATAATCGCCCCCATGCACATCATGCACGGCTCCAGCGTAACGTAGATGGCCGTTCCCTCGAGCCTCCAGCTTCCGAGGGCGCGCGAGGCTTCCCGTATTGCAATTATCTCTGCGTGATCCGTGGGGTTCTGGGAGGATTCCCTCATGTTTCGCCCGGTGGAGAGGATTCTCCCCGAGCCGTCGACGACTACAGCGCCTACCGGAACTTCGCCCATGCGCCCGGCTTCCTCTGCTTCCGCGAGGGCCAGACGCATGAGCTGTTCGTCTTTTTTCGATATCATCGGTCGTGAGCGGCGGCCCGATGAAAGCGCCTTGCCGCCCGTTACTTCCTGGCGCTGAATTTAAGTCCCGCTTTCTGCCTGTCCCAGGTCTTGTCGGTGATTTCCTTTATCTCGGCGACCTTTATCTTCTGGGTCGCCGTCACCGGGAACCCGTCCTCGTAGACCTCTATAAACCTCGGGACCATCGCGACCATGACCTTCTCGGCCATCCACTTCGAAAACTCCACGGGATCGAAGGCCGCGCCCTGCTTAAGGGTCACGTTCAGCTTGATCTCGTCGTCCGATACGTTCGGGAGCCTTATGCCGACGGCAACCGCCTCCTGAATCGCCTCGTACTGCATCGCCACGTCCTGAACGGCGATCGGGTCAACGTTTTCGCCCGAAACCCTTATCCTGCTGAACCTTCCGACGAAGTAATACCTTCCGTCGATGCCCCTCGCGAAGAGGTCGTCCGAATTAAAGAAGCCGTCGTCGTCGAAGGCCTCCCTCGTTCTTCTCTCGTCCTTGAAGTACTCGTTAAGCGTGGTGTGCGGTATGAGCGGCTTTATGTAAAGGAGTCCCTTGGCCTCGTCCGGCGGAACCGGATTCTCGTACGGGTCCCAGAACGGCCTCATCACCTGCGACGGATCGGCCGGGTCCCTGAGCTCTACGTAATACCCCTCCATCGGGAACCCCGAGGAGCCCGGGCGGTGGTCCTCAGGGTCCTTCCAGAGCACCATTCCCATCTCGGTCGAGCCGTATCCGTCTATAACCCTGACGCCGAACCTCTCCTGAAACTCCGGGAGGTTCCTCGGCGCGGGAGAGCCCAGCATTATTCTTACCTTGTGCTTCTTGTCCCACTCCGAAGGCTCCGCCGCCCACAGGTATTCCGCGACGGCGCCGAGCATGTTGATCGACGTCGCTCCGCAGCCCGCCGCCCATTTCCAGAAGCTCGACGCCGAGAACCTCGGGAAGAACACGGCCGTCGCCCCCGCGCCCATTGCGCTGAAGAGGCACATGACCTGGGCGTTCGCGTGCCCGAGCGACAGTATGCTCATGAGAACGTCTCCGCTCCTTATGCCCTGCTGCTGGAGATACGAGCGCACCGTCAGCACGACGCCGCCGTGGTTTCTCGCGACGCCCTTGGGCATGCCGGTCGTTCCCGACGTGAACATGCATCTTTCCATGTCCTGCGTCGTCACCTCTACCCCGGTGTTGTCGCTCGGGAACTTGTCGAACGTCGAGAAGGGGAGCGTCTTTATGCCGCCGATCTCCGCCGGCACGGCCGCCGCGTCGCCGGTCATGAATATTACCTCGAGGCCCTTTAAATCCTTCCCTATCTCCTCGATGTACGGTACGCTGCCCGGGTCTATTACCAGCGCTTTCATCTCGGAATAATTAATAACGTATGCGAGCCTTTCGCCCTTTTCGTCCTTGTTTATCGGAACCTGTACGGCGCCGGTTTTGTGTATTGCGATGATGGATACCACGTATTCGGAGCAGTTCAGCATGTACATGCCGACCTTGTCGCCCTTCTTCACGCCGAACTCGTCCTTGAGACCGTTAGCCACCCTGTTGGCCCATTCGTTCGTCTCTTTATAGGTATAACTTTCCGTTATCTCTCCCTCGGGGCTGCCGACCCTGAACATGGTCTTTTCCGGGAAACGTTCGGCCCCTGCTTCGAGGCATTTGGTTATAGGCTGCCATTCGGACGTATCCTCGAATTTTCCGAAGGGCAGGGTACCCTCGCCGAGGTACATCGCATCTCGGGGTTTAAACAATAAAAGCATAGTACTCCTCCTATGGTGGCTTCTTTTTTTAGTCCTTTCCTGTCTTTGACTTATTACAATAAGAAAGTCGACAAAATTTGTCAACCTGAAAATAACCAAAAAGTGTAATGTTTAGTGGAGATTGGTGAATTATCTAAGCATCTATATGCTTGCCCCTCTCCCGCTGGCTAACCACCCCCCGGTGTATATCCGCCGCGTCTCCGCGGCGCCGGTTTTAAGGAAAAGTCTACCTCGCCCTGAACTTTAACCCCGCCTTGTTTCTGTCCCACGTCTTTTCCGTTATCTCTTTAATCTCGGCGACCTTTATCTTCTGTGACGCCGTCATGGGGAACCCGTTTTCGTAGATTTCTATAAACCTCGGCACCATGAACACGGGGTTTCGCTCCGCCATCCACTTCGAAAATTCTACAGGGTCGAACTCTGCCCCCTTTTCGAGGGTTATGTTCAGCTTTATCTCGTCATCCGATACGTCGGGCAGCCTTATGCCGACGGCTATCGCCTCGTGTATACCCTCATAGAGCGAGGCCGCGTCCTGAACGGCTATGGGATCGACGTTCTCCCCCGAAACCCTTATCCTGCTGAACCTCCCCTGGAAGTAATACCTTCCGTCGATACCCCTCGCGAAGAGGTCGTCCGAGTTAAAGAAACCGTCGTCGTCGAAGGCCTCCCTCGTTCTCCTCTCGTCCTTGAAGTACTCGTTAAGGGTAGTGTGCGGAATAAGCGGTTTAATAAAAAGGAGCCCCTTCGCTTCGTCGGGCGGTCTCGGCGATTCGGTCGGGTCCCAGAACGGTCTCATGACCCTGCTCGTGTTCTCGGGGTCCCTGAGCTCGAGGTAATAACCCTCCATCGGGTATCCGGAGCCTCCGGGGCGCGTGTCCTCGGGGTCGTTCCAGAGCGCCATACCCATCTCCGTCGAGCCGTATCCGTCTATGACGCGCGTGTTGAAGCGCTCCTGGAACTCCTTAATCTGCTTCGGCGCCGGTCCCGAGAGAACCATCCTTACCCTGTGCTTCTTGTCCCACTCGCTCGGCTCGGCCGCCCAGAGATACTCCGAAACAGCGCCCAGCATGTTAACGCAGGTGGCCCCGCATTCGGCCGCCCACTTCCAGAAGTTCGACGCCGAGAAGCGTGGGTAGAATACGGCCGACGCGCCCGCGCCGATGGCGGTGAACAGGCACATAACCTGGGCGTTCGCGTGCCCGAGCGTAAGAACGCTCATCAGCACGTCCCCGCTCCTTACGCCGTGCTGCTGTATGTATCCCCTGACGGTCAATATAACCCCGCCGTGGTTTCTCGATACGCCCTTCGGCATGCCCGTCGTTCCCGACGTGAACATGCACCTCTCAACGTCCGACACCTTCACGTCGAGCCCCGGGTTTTCGCCCGTATATTTATCGAAAACGGAATAGGGCAGGGTCTTTATCCCGCCCACGGACTCCGGAACCGCGTTCGGGTCTCCCGTGACGAATATATGCTCTAACTTGCCCAGATTCTTTGCTATTTCTTCCAGCATCGGTATGCTCTCGGGGTCTACGACGAGAGCCTTCATCTCCGAGTAATTTATAATGTACGCGAGCCTGTCGCCCTTCTCGTCCTTGTTTATGGGCACCTGCACCGCGCCCGCCTTGTGTATCGCTATTATGGAAATCACGTACTCGGACGAGTTAAGCATGTATATCCCGACCCTGTCGCCCTGCCTCACGTCATAATCCTTTATGAGGCCGTTGGCAACGCGGTTGGCCCATTCGTTCGTCTCCCTGTAAGTATGGGTATTTATGAGATTCCCGTCCCTGTCCGCCACGCGGAACATGGTCTTGCCGGGGAATTCGGACGCGCCCCGTTCCAGGTACCTCGTAATGGGAAGCCATTCCGAGGTATCGTCGTAACTTCCGAACGGGAGGTCTCCCTCTCCTATGTATTTCTGGTCACGCGGTTTAAATAAAAGCAGCATCGGAATTCACCTCGGTTGATTGAACGGCTTTAGGAATATATAAATTACGGCCTGAAATGTCAAACCGAGGCGCCCCGAGGGGGCATTGTCAGGTGCGGTTCCAGAGGGGGATACGGGTCAGCCCCCGGCTCTTTCCCGTGCAAGGTCTATGAAATTCCGGAGTATGTCCTTGCCGTGCCTGGTGAGTATGGATTCAGGATGATACTGCACCCCTTCCATCAGGTGCTCTTTATGCCTTATCCCCATTATCTCCCCTTCGTCTGTCCACGCCGAAACCTCGAAGCCGTCCGGGAGCGTTCCCTCCTCTATAAGGAGCGAATGGTATCTCGTCGCCTCGAACGGGTTCGGTATATCCTTATATATGCCCTTCTCGTCGTGCCTTATGGGCGACGTCTTCCCGTGTAGGAGCCTTCCGGCGCGCACTATCTCCGCCCCGTAGGCGTACGCCATCGACTGGTGCCCGAGGCAAACGCCCAGTATCGGCGTCCTCCCGGCGAACTCCCTTATCACATCCACCGAAATCCCGGCCTCCCTTGGCGTGCACGGCCCGGGCGAAACGACTATTATCTCGGGGCTCATCCTTCCCACGTCCTCGAGGCTTATCTTGTCGTTTCTGGCTACGGTAACCTCCTCTCCGAGCTCTGAAAGATAATGGACCAGGTTATAGGTGAAGGAATCGTAGTTGTCTATCATCAGTATCATGACATTTCTCCGCCCGGGTCAGAGTCCCGACTTGGCGACCTCTATCGCCCTCACGAGCGCCTTCACCTTGTTCACCGTCTCCTGGTATTCCTTCTCCGGGTCCGAATCCGCCACAATGCCGGCCCCGGCCTGAACGTAGATCTCGCCGTCCTTTATGACGAAGGTCCTTATGGTTATGCATGTGTCCATGTTCCCCGAAAAGCTGAAATACCCCACCGCGCCGCCGTACGCCCCCCTCCGCGAAGGCTCCATCTCCTCTATTATCTCCATCGCGCGCACCTTCGGCGCCCCCGAGAGCGTCCCCGCCGGGAACGTCGCCTTTATGACGTCGAGCGCGTCCCTGTCCGGGCGGAGTTTCGCGATAACGTTCGACACTATATGCATAACGTGCGAATATTTTTCGACGATCATGAGCTCGTCTACCTTCACGGTGCCCGTCTCGGCGATTCTCCCGAGGTCGTTCCTCGCCAGGTCCACGAGCATTATATGCTCGGCCCGCTCCTTGGGGTCGGCCAGGAGCTCGTCTTCGAGCTCCGAGTCCTCGGCCTCGTTCTTTCCCCTGGGCCGCGTCCCGGCTATGGGCCTGCTCTCGACCATCCCGTCCTCTACCCTCACCATCACCTCGGGCGACGATCCTACGAGCGTTTCCGAATCCGTTTTCAGGTAGAACATGTACGGCGAGGGGTTTAAAATCCTGAGGGCGCGGTAGAGGTCGAACTCGTCCACGTCCAGCTTCGTCTTCCATCTTTGTGATATGACGGCCTGTATTATGTCGCCCGCGTTTATGTATTCCTTCGTTTTCTCTACGGCCTTCCTGTAGTCCTCGGGCCTGAAGTTCGACACCAGCTCCGTCGCCGTGCCCCCTTCGGACTTGCCGTTCCTCTCGTAATATTCCCCCGAAGGCTTTCTCAGCCTCCCGATGATCGTATCTATCTTTTCGAGCGCCGCGTCGTATGCATCCCCTGCCTTCCCGGCGTCGGGCACGAACGCGTTGCATATGATTTTTATCTTGTGGTTGACATTGTCGAACACGAGCACCGTATCCGTTATCATGAAAAGCGAATCCCAGAGCCCGAGCTCGTCCTTCCCGGTCTCCGGCAGGTCCTCGAAGAACCTCACCATGTCATAGCAGAAATACCCGACCGCGCCGCCGTGAAACCTCGGAAGTCCTTCCTCGATAACGGGCTTGTAACGGGACAGAAGCTCCCTCAGGGCTTCCGTCGGGTCGCCGCTCTCCTTCGTCGTTACGCCGTCCTCTATGATCTCGATATCCCGTCCGCGTGACCTTATAATCACCGAAGGCTCCGCCCCTAAAAAGCTGTACCTTCCCCACTTCTCGCCGCCCTCGACGCTTTCGAGAAGAAAGGCGAAATCGCCCGTCTCTATTTTTTTGAACGCCGAAACGGGGGTGTCGAAATCGGCGAGCACCTCTCTCCATACGGGGACGAGGTTGCCCTTTTCGAGTTTCTTCCGGAACTCCTCAAATGTCGGGAAAATCATCGAAACTAAGAATATAAGGCGGCCTGTCAATGTCAAGAAACGGGGGAGAAATACGGCGCTTCTCTACGGTCCCCTTCCGGCGTCCGCCTCTTGAAAACCGGCCCTATACTTATACGGTCCTTCTTGCCTTTGGGCGAATTTTGGCAATAGTATTAAATCCCCGAAAGCTACAAGGTGCATTCGATGAAAACTATAAACCCCGGCATATTCCGCGAATACGATATTAGAGGCATAGTAGACGCCGACCTCGACGAAGGGGTATACGAGACGATAGGCAAAGCGTTCGGCACGTACGTAAAGGACCACGGCGGAAAGGTCCTGTCCCTCGGCCGCGACTGCCGGCTGAGCTCGCCCGGCTATGCCCGCGCGATGACGAGGGGCATAACCTCTACGGGCATAGACGTCGTGGATATAGGCATGGTAACGACGCCCATGCTCTACTTCTCCCTCTACAACCTCCCCGTAGACGGCGGCGTCATGATAACCGCGAGCCACAACCCCGGGGAATATAACGGCGTAAAGCTCTGCCTCGGCCGGGACTCCGTCTTCGGAGAAGAGATTCAAAAGATAAGGGAAATCGCCGACGGGGGCGAATTCCACACCGGGGCCGGAACGGCGGCCGAAACATCTATAGAAGAAAAGTACGTCGAGTTCTTAAAATCCAACGTCGAGATAAAGCCCGGCCTCCGCCTGGCCGTCGATTACGGGAACGGCATGGTCGGTGTCATAGGCCCCCGTGTGTTCAGGGAGTTCGGCTGCGACGTGAAAGAGCTCTACGTCACCCCCGACGGCACGTTCCCGAACCACCATCCCGACCCGACGGTCGAGGAGAACGTCGCCGAGCTCGCCGAAACGGTCACACGCGAGGGTTTTCGTCTCGGTATCGGTTTCGACGGCGACGGCGACAGGGTAGGGGTCATCGACGGTGATGGCCGAATAATCTGGGGCGACATGCTCGTCCTCGTATACGCGAGGGACGTCCTCTCCCGCAAGAAAGGGGCGGAGGTGATCGGCGACGTCAAATGCTCGAACCGCCTCTTCGAGGGTATCGAGGCGGCGGGCGGAAAGCCCGTAATGTGGAAGACCGGCCACTCCCTCATCAAGAACAAGATGAAGAAGGACGGCGCGGCGCTCGCGGGCGAGATGAGCGGCCATATATTCTTCGCCGACAAGTTCTTCGGGTACGACGACGCCCTATACGCCGCCCTCCGCCTGCTCGAAATAATCTCCTCCACGGGAAAGACGATCCCCCGGCTCCTCGAAGGCGTGCCGCCCGCTGTATCGACTCCGGAAATAAGGGTCGATTGCCCCGAGGCGATAAAATTCCCCGCCGTCGAGCTCGTAAGGAAAAAGCTCGGTGAGAAATACAGGGTAATCGACATAGACGGGGCGCGTATAGAATTCCCCGACGGGTGGGGGCTCATTAGGGCGTCCAACACACAGCCGGCGCTCGTTCTCAGGTTCGAGGCCCGGAGCGAGGAGAGGGTGGACGAGATTCGCTCGATTATCGAGCAGGCGCTCGCTTCGGCCATGAAAGAATTATCTCAGGCGGGATTGGAACGGATGTGACGTAAAATAATCAGTCCTGAATCTTACGGGAATCCGCTCTTTTTGCTTTGTAGTCATCCTTGTATCTGAACTACGATTCCGAGCGAACGAGGAATCACCACCCATCTGTCATTCCCGAATGCATCATCGGTAATCCAGCCTTTGCCTTTTCAGTTAAAGGGTTCATTGAATCTCTAAACCTGACCCTAATCAATACCCAGCCTACACCCTCGGACCAATCAATATATTGCAAGCTTCACAAGAAGCGCAGCAATACCCCTCCGGGCCGTCAAAATTGGGCGTTAAAAAAATCGAGCTTATGAACGTTAAAAATCCGAACAGGGGATGGGGGAGGTTGAGGATTTAGTGAAAAAGCGATGATTTTTAGCCCAATTGCACGCCACGCGTGCACGAATCCGAAGTAGCGGAGACCTTGCCATTGCCACCAGACGCACTTCAAGTGACTTTAGCAGCTTCGTTGCTATATCGAAAAAACACACTACGTGTGCGGCCCGTGACTTTTGCTACTTTTGGTCAGCCAAAAGTAGAGAACCCTTACTCCCCACCTGCCAGCCAGTTTCCGAACATCCACCCCGCCTCCAAGTCTGCAGCTTAGGGTTTGGTCGTCTCGCTTGTCGGGGCGAAGCCTCAGCGTAGCCTGATAGCCATCGTATCGGTCGAAGCTTCAGCGAAATCCGAGGCGGAGTCCGAAGCATGCGTAGTCGGGGGTGAGTGGGATTAATCTTTTATCCGACGGACCTCAGATGACGTTCTCCAGAACGTCCCTGTCCTGGGCCTGGTTCTTTAAAGAGTAGTAAATCCGCTCGAATTCCTGGCGCGGTATTACGCCTTTCTGGAAGAGTGCTCCGACGAGGGTCCAGGTAAAGCTCCTGTCGTCTATCTCCACCCCGCTCTTTTTCAGGATAACCAGGATCGCGTCCACGGCCTCCTGCGCAGAGAACTCCCCGTACTCGTCCCTGAAATTCATCACCCGACCCTCCTTTGCATAGCCTCAGGCATTCTCCCTTGCAATTGGTTTATATAACGTTTGGATAGTAATGTCAAGGAGATAAATATGCGAAAGCGCCTTGTTCAGGCCGTAAAACGGGTGGATAAAGGGATAATTCTTCCTGATAGCCGCGCGGCCGAAACGCTGTAGAGGAGGCCTCTTCTACGCGCCCGGCCGCCCGGCCGCCCGGAGCGCGTTCAATTCTTCCAAAAGCGCCTCCAGGCTCTCTGTTTCTATTTCGTACTTTTCCGAAATCCTTCTCAGCTCGCCGGGCGAAAGCTCCGCCGCCGGGGCCGCGCCGTCCCTCATCCGGGCTTCGGGCTCCCATCCCTCGCTCCTCAGCTCCAGCCGCGCGATGTCCCACCTCGAATAATGCCCGAGCGAGTCGAATACGGCCTTTACGGCCTTTATCTGGTTCGCGTAACATTCGGCGTATAGTATTGCGTCCTTCTCGAAACTGGGCTCGGCCAGGTATCTGCCGGCGGGGTTCACTATCGAGCTTCCCCCGCAGGCCCATCCGTAATTTATATGATCGCCGTCCCTTATGTAATGCCACTTCTCCGAAAAATCGTCCGAATCCAGGTACCCGCATCCGCTCAAAACGAACGCCCCCGCCTCGAACGCGTGAACCTTGATCAGCGACTGGAGGTTGCACATCGCCCCCCCGGGGCTCGTGTCCGGGTCGAGGAGGCTTTCGGTCCCCCTCTTCCAGTTCCCCGGCCAGACGGCCACGTGAAAGTCCTCGCCCCTGTGTATCATGGCCGCACGGAGCAGCGTCATGTGGTTCTCCCAGCATATGAGCCCGCCGATGCGCCCTATGTCCGTATCGAAAACCCTTATGTCGCTTCCGTCCCCCTTTCCCCAATAGAGCCTCTCGGTATAGGTCGGCATCGTCTTCCTGTGCCTTCCCAGCACCTCTCCGTCCTTTCCGATGAAAAGGAGCGTATTGTAAACGGTCCTGCTCCCCGGCCTGTCGTCGAGCTCGTTACACCCCATGACGACGTAAGCCCCCGCCTCCTTCGCGGCCTCCCCGAGCGCCCTCGTGTCCTCGCCCGGTATGGAAATGGAGTTATCCTGAAGGGCTATCATGTAGTCCGTCCATTCGTGGGCCGGCGTTTCGTATCCGACGGTATAGTAGGCGGGATATACGGGGATGAAGGCTTCGGAGAACGCGACCAGCTCGGCCCTGTTTCTCCCGGCCTCCCTTATGAGGGCGCACGCCTTCTCTACCGTCCTCTCCCTGTCCATGAAGACAGGCGACGCCTGAACTACGGCTACCTTTACGCTTTCCCGCCCGCCGAGGGGCCTGTTTGTCGCTTCCATTCCCTGCTCCTCACGGTGTGACTATCGATCCGCCGCCCGAAGGGCCGCCCTGTCCCGACATCTGCTCCTGGGTCTTGAGGGCCCTTCTCTCGATGAGGCTTAAAAGCTTGTTCTTGAAGTCCTCTTCGTAGGCGCATACCGAAGGTATTATATACCCGAGAAGGGCGATCTGAAGAAAGTACTCCGTATTGGCCCTCAGGTAATCGTCCTCCAGCTTGTTGCCGTAAACCTGCGACAGGTTCGTATATATGTTGTGCCCGAGCTCGCCCGAAACCTCCGTTATGCTCTTGAGCCCGCCCGACTGCTGGTTATACGAAACGCCCAGGTTAAAGGCCATGAGTATAGAGCTCTGGAGCTGGGTCAGCTCCTGCATCTGTCCCGCTCCCTGTGGGTTTCCCTCGTCAGACATATGTCTCCCTCCTGTGATTTTGAAGCTTATTCTAACACATATCGGGTTTAAAGCCGAAAGGCGGTCCCCGCCCGGCGCCATATTTTATTTGCGTTGGGATTTTCGAAGGTGTAAAAGTATAGATAACGGAGGTAAATCCATGGCAATGTCAGAGGGCGGCCGTCTCGTCGCGAGAACGCTTCACGAGCTCGGCGTAACCGATATATTCTCACTCGCAGGGGGGCACATCAACCCCGTCTACAAAGCCTGCCCCGATTTCGGCATAAGGATAATCGACACGCGCCACGAGCAGGGGGCGTCCATGGCCGCCGACGCCTACGGGAGGGCAGGTAGAAGGCCCGGCGTCTGCCTCGTAACGGCAGGGCCCGGCTTCACGAACACTCTCACCGGCATGGCGGCCTCCCGTCTCGCGAACTCGCCGCTGCTGGTAATATCAGGCAGATCGGGTGTCGAGGAGAACGACAGGCTGTCGCTCCAGGAGATAGACCAGGAGGGCATGGCGGCCCACGTCGCCAAGTGGGCGAAAACGGTCTACGACACCCGCCGCATCCCCGAGTACGTCTCGAACGCCTTCAGGATAGCCTCTTCCGGCAGGCCCGGCCCGGTATATCTCGGCATGTCCTACGAAGTCCTCTATCCTTCATGCCCCGAAGAAGAAATAATCCCCTACGACACCTCCATCCACTCCGTAAGGACGAGGCCCGCCGAAGACGCAGTGGCCGGCCTCGCGGGCCTCCTCGCCTCCGCCGAAAGGCCGGTCGCGATAGCCGGGAGCGGCGCGTGGTACTCCCGCGCCGAGGAGGACCTACGCCTCTTTTTAGAAGCCGCCCCCATGCCGCTTTTCACGCTCAACGCCGGGCGTGGAATAATCCCCGACGGCGGGCCGCTTTCCTTCGGGGCGGCAGGCTCCTCGGCCCCGAACGGCTTTCGCGAAATCACGCAGTCGGCCGACCTCGTCATCCTCATGGGCGTCCGGCTCTCGATATACATCGGCTTCGGGCGGACGTTGAACCCCGAAGCGAAGATGGTCCAGATAGACACCGACCCCGGCGAGATAGGCAGGAACCGCCCCGCCGACCTCGGCATCGTCTCCGACCTCGGCGGCGCCCTCTCGGCCGTAACGCAATATCTCCGCGAAAACGGTATAGCGCCCGACTACTCCGGCTGGGTGAACGACTGCAAGGCCGTAAGGGATAAGAGATGGAAGGAATCCGGAGCTCTGAGACTCCCGAAAAAATCCCCGATGCATCCGGTCGCCATCGCCGCCGCCGTCGAGGACTTCCTCGGCCCCGGCGGCACGCTCGTCGTCGATGGCGGCGATACGCAGGCGTGGGTGGACGGGAATTTCCGCGTGACAAGGCCCGGCGGCTACATCAAATGCGGCCCGCTCGGCTGCATGGGCGTCGGCGTGCCGTTCGCCCTCGGCGCAAAGGCCGCCCGGCCGGACGAAAGCGTAGCCCTCATAACCGGCGACGGCGCTGTGGGAATGAACTTCATGGAATTCGACACGGCCCTCCGTCACGGCCTCCCGTTCGTCGCCGTCGTCTGTAACGACTCCGCGTGGGGCATGACGAAGCACCAGATCGAGATAACCTACGGCGAGGGGGCAAAGGCCCCGGGCGTCGAGCTCGGCCGGACGCCCTTTCACGAGATACTTAAGGCCATGGGCGGCCACGGCGAGCTCGTCGAAAAACCCGAAGACCTCACGCCCGCGCTCGAAAGGGCGTTCGCTTCGGAAAAACCCGCGCTCGTTAACGTAGTCTCCGACCCCGACGCCGTAAGCGGGGCGACCCGCGTGATTACCGAAATGATGATGTCCGCGAATAATAAAAGATAACCCGGGCAGGGCCGCTCAGGTCTTGAGGACCGCGAGGAAGGCCTCCTGCGGTATCTCGATCTTCCCGATTTGCTTAAGGCGCTTCTTTCCTTCCTTCTGCTTTTCGAGGAGCTTTCTCTTTCTGGTGACGTCCCCGCCGTAACACTTCGCCGTAACGTCCTTTCTCACGGCCTTTACGGATTCGCGGGCGACGATCCTGTTCCCTATGGCGGCCTGTATCACGACCTCGTAGAGCTGCCTCGGTATGAGGCTCCGCAATTTCGCTATAAGCTCCCGTCCCCTCTCGAACGCCTTCTCCTTGTGGACGATTATCGAAAGGGCGTCCACCGGATCGCCGTTCACGAGGACGTCGAGCTTGATAAGGCTCGACTGCAGGTACCCGATAGGCTCGTAATCCATCGACGCGTACCCGCGCGTGGCCGACTTCAGCTTGTCGTAAAAATCGAACACTATTTCCGAAAGCGGTATCTCGTACTCTATGATTACCCTGTCCTGCGTTATGTACCTTATATCCTTCTGCATGCCGCGCTTCTTTATGCAGAGGTCGAATATCGCCCCCAGGTAGGTATTCGGCGTATGTATCGATATCTTTACGTAAGGCTCCTCGATCATCTCTATCTTGTCGGGCGTCGGGAGCTCGCTCGGATTGTTGACGTACGTGACTTCTCCCTTCTTGTCCGTCGCCCTGTAAACGACCGTCGGCGCGGTCGTTATCAGCTCCAGCTCAAACTCCCTTTCGAGCCTTTCCTTTACTATCTCCAGGTGCAGGAGCCCGAGGAACCCGCACCTGAATCCGAACCCGAGCGCTATGGACGTCTCGGGCTCGTATACCAGCGACGAGTCGTTAAGCCCCAGCTTTTCGAGAGCCTCCCTCAGCTTGTCGTAATCCCCGGGGTCGATAGGGTAAAGCCCGCTGAACACCATCGGCTTCATCACCCTGAATCCCGCGAGCGGCTTCTCCGTCGGCCGGAGCGCGCTCGTTATCGTGTCGCCGACCTTGGCCTCGCTTATGTCCTTTATCGACGCCGACACGAACCCGACTTCTCCGGTCCCGAGCTCTTTCACCTCGACCGCCATCGCCGAGAATACCCCGAGCTTCTTCACCTCGAAGGTCTTCCCCGTGGACATGAACTTTATCTCCTCACCGAGGCTGATCTTCCCCTCGTACACCCTTATAAGCATCACCACGCCCTGGTACGAGTCGAACCAGCTATCGAAAATGAGAGACTTCAGCGGCAGGCCCGACTTGTCCTCGGGAGCGGGTATCCGCTTCACTATCGCTTCCAGTATATCCTTCGTACCCGTCCCCACCTTCGCGCTCGCCGGTATCGCGTCCTCGGCGCTTATCCCTATAACGTCCTCTATCTCCTTCTTGACCCTCTCCGGGTCGGCAGAGGGGAGGTCTATCTTGTTTATGACCGGTATCAGCTCCAGCCCCTCGTCGGCTGCCAGGTATGCGTTCGCGACGGTCTGCGCCTCTACGCCCTGCGAGGCGTCCACGACCAGGAGCGCCCCCTCGCACGCCATGAGGCTTCTCGACACTTCGTAGCTGAAATCGACGTGCCCGGGGGTATCTATGAGGTTAAACTCGTACCTTATCCCGTCGTCGGCCGTGTAATAGATCCTCACGGCCTGCGCCTTTATGGTTATGCCCCTCTCCCTTTCCAGGTCCATCTTGTCGAGGAACTGCTCGGTCTTCTCCCGCTCGGACAGGGTCCCCGTAAATTCGAGCAGCCTGTCCGCGAGCGTGGATTTCCCGTGGTCCACGTGCGCGATAATAGAAAAATTTCTTATGTATCTGGGTTCCATAAAATTGAGCTGAGAACAGCCGCCGTCAGCGGCGGAAAAGAGCTAGTATATAGGAAAAAGGAGCATATTCAACCGGGGGGCGGAAATGCGGGTGAAGTCTGCCTCCCACGCCGGGGCCGTCCGCCGCCTTCGGGGTAAGGCCATGTATCAGTCCTCCCCGATCAGTACCTCGTATAACACCCTGCTCAGCTCCTCTATGCTGTAAGGCTTCGTAACCACGCCCTTAAATCCGTACTCGTCGTACTTCGCCATGACGGGATCGTTCGAATAGCCGCTCGAAACTACAGCCCTCACTCCGGGGTCTATTTCCAGGAGCCTCGTGAACGCCTCCTTTCCTCCCATGCCGCCCGGCACGGTAAGGTCGAACATAACGGCGTCGAAGGGCTCTCCCGCCTCTTTGGCTTCCAGATATTTCGTTATTGCCTCCTGCCCGTCCGCCGCCGCTTCGACTCTGTACCCGAGGCGCTTCATCATATCCCCGGCCACCTGCCTCACCGTCTCCTCGTCGTCCATTATAAGGATTTTCCCCTCCCCGTTCCTGAGCCCGCTCTCTCCGTCCATGTGCGCGGCCTTTCTGGCCGCCGCCGGAAGGTATACGTCGAACTTCGTCCCCACCCCGATCTCCGACTCCACATCTATGCTCCCGTCGTGGTTCTTCACTATCGAATACACCGTCGCGAGGCCGAGCCCGCTCCCCTTCTGTTTTGTCGTAAAGTAGGGGTCGAATATCTTCTCCACGAGGTCTTCCGTCATGCCGATCCCGCTGTCGGCGATCGATATTTTTATATAATTTCCATCCTCTCCGCACTCCGGCCCTTTCCCGTTCGTGTTCGCGGCGCTTACGGTTATGACTCCCCCGTCCGGCATGGCCTGGTCCGAGTTTATAACCAGGTTATGTATAACCTGGCTTATCTGCCCCCCGTCCACCTCCGCCGGCCAGAGGTCGTCGGCTATATCGAAGTCGCATCTCACCTTCGACCCGCTCACCGCGAACGAGGCCGTGTCCCTTATGAGGTCCCCCAGGGTATGCACGTACTCCTTCACGGGGGCCCCGCCCTTCGAGAACGTCAGGAGCTGCGAAGTGAGGTCCCTCGCCCTGAGGGATGCGTTCTCCGCCTCGGTCAGCCTGGTATATATCCTGTCCGAGGACTTTAGGTGCATCTTGGAGACCGAAATGTTCCCGAGTATCACGGTAAGGAGGTTGTTGAAGTCGTGGGCTATCCCGCCCGCGAGAACCCCGAGGGACTCGAGCTTCTCCGCCTTGAAAAGCTCGTCCTCGTATCTCTTCCTGTCCGTTATGTCCCTGAATATGCCCACGTACCGGAGCTCCCCCGCGGCGGTTTCGAACGCCCTTCCCGAGCTTTCGAGCCACCTCCACGTCCCGTTCCTGTGCCTGTGCCTGAATACGGTCTTCCCCGGGGAGCGGGTGGCTATGATCCTGCTGAACTCTTTCATCACGTTCGGGGTGTCGTCCGGATGGACGTTTCCGAACATGCTCTTCCCGAGCAGCTCGTCCGGGTCGTAGCCGAGCGATTCCCTGAAATTAGGACTCAGGTAAAGGAACTTCCCTTCCTCGCTCGATTCCACTATTATGTCGTAATTATTCTCTACGAGCGTCCTGTATCTCTCGGCGCTTTCGAACAACAGGTCCTCGGCCTTTTTAAGGTCGGTTATGTCTATCATTATCCCCTTCAGGCCCGTGGCCTTTCCGTCCTCGACCCCGACGCTGACAATATCCCTCATCCACACGACCCTTCCGTCGGCCGCTATCATCCTGTATTCGATTACGTGGTCCCTGAGCGACTCCGTCGAGGTCTTGCAATAGCTCACCACCCTCTCGCGGTCCTCCGGGTGTAGCTTCTCGGTCCAGAATCCATCGTTCCCGAGCCACTCCTCCGCGGTGTATCCGAGTATGCGCTCGACCTGCCTGCTTACGAACGTGAACCTGAAGGACTCCGGCTCCGCCTCCCAGACTATACCGTCTACTGTATTGACGAGGTTCTCGTACTGCTGCTGTGATTGAAGGAAAGCGATTTCCACCTTCTTTCTCTCCGTCATATCCTCGACGACCGACATCCCGCCTATTATGTTCCCCGACGCGTCGCGGAGCGGGGCGGTGGATACCATTATGTAAAGGGAAACGCCCCCCGTCGTCGACCTGTAAAATCCCTCCCTGCTCGCGCTCTCGCCGCGTACGGCCTTCTCGTGTATCTCGTTGAACGACTTGTCCGTGAGGTCGTGTATGTCGAGGCCGGTTATCTTCTCCTTCGAGGATTGCATGATCTCCGCGTGGCGCTCGTTGGTCTGCGTGATGACGAGGTCCTGGCCGTACGTGTATACGCCGACGGGAGTCTGCTCGAAGAGGGTCCTGTACCTTTCCTCCGATTCCTTAAGCGCCTCGGCGTGCTTTGCGTTATTGACGGCTATTTCGATCTGCGAGGCTATGAGCTTCAGAAGGTTAAGCTCTTCTTCGTCGAAGGCGTTCTTTCTGAGGGAATTGATATTGATGCACCCTATAGTATTTCCCATGTGCTTTATGGGCATCGATGCGTAGCTCTTCGTCCCCGCCTCCCTTCCCGCGGCCCCGATAACCGTGTCGCTTTCTATGTCGGGGCAATATATATCCTCACCCTCGATTATCGTTTTCCACGTGAAGCCCAGGGGGTGAGGTATTCTCTTCATCTTTTCAGTGAACCACTCCGGGTAGCCGCAGTGGGCCTTGATCACGGCTTCGTTTCCCTCCGCGAAATAGATGGATATGAAGTCCGTTCCCTCGATGCTCCGGTGCATGGTGTCGACCGCATTCTCCATGACCTGGTCCAGGTTTATCGAGCTGTGAACGCTCCGGGTTATCGCGCTCAGTATCTCCTCGTACCTCTTTTTCTTCGACAGCTCGCCGAGCTTCTGCTTTATGTCCTCCTCCGATTTCCTGAGCGCCTCTGCCTGCTTCGCGTTATTTATCGCAACTTCGAGCTGCCTCGCCACTATCTGGAGCATGTCGAGGTCCTCCACCGAAAAGGCGTCCTTTTCCTGTGAGTGTATGTGTATGCATCCGACGGTCCGGTTGTCGGACCATATGGGCATCGACAGATAGCTCTTCGTTCCGAATTCCTTTCCCGCGGGGCCGATCGTCTGGTCGAGGTCCGTGTCGGATACGTATCTCGCCTTTCTGTCGAGGATGGTTTTCCACGTGGCTCCGACAGGATACGGGACCCTTTTAACCCTCTTCACATACCGGGCCGAGTGGCCCCTGTTGGCCTTCATCACGGCGTCCGTGCCTTCCACCATGAAAATAACGACGTTCGTCGCTCCTTCCACGTTCCTGTTGAGGGCGTCGACGGCGTTATCGAAAACCTCTCCGAGGTCGAGCGACCTGTGAACGCTCTCGGTGACGGCCCTTATTATAGATTCGTACCTGCTCTTTTTCGAAAGCCGCTCGACGTGCTGCTTGAGCTCCTCCTCCGTCTTCTTGAGGTCGGTCATGTCTATGACGTTCGCTACGAACACCCGGAGCCCCTTGTAGTTCGACAGCTGCATATACGCTTCTACGGGATATTTCGTCCCGTTCTTTCTCCGGTGGACGCAATTGAACCTCATCTTCTCCCTTCCGCCGTGAACGAGCGGCTCCAGCTTCCTGAAGAAATCGGGCGTGAGGCCGGGGTTCAGGTCTTCGGGCGTCATCTCTCTCAATTCCTCGAGCGTATATCCCAGGTTATCCCTCGCGCCCTTATTGACCTGGAGGAACCTGAAGGTCCCCGCGTCGAATATGTATATCTCGTTGATGGCTTCTTCGAGTATCTCGGCGAAGTGAGTTGCCATTTCCTTTGCAGTCGTTCTCTCTATAGCGACAGTCGCCAGCCTTACGACCGTGTCGACGAGGACCAGCTCGTCCGGAACCGGCGCCCGGGGCTCGTTGTAATACATCGCGAACGTCCCGAGAACCTTATCTTCGGACGAGATTATCGGTATCGACCAGCACGCACGGAGCGAATGTTCGAGGGCAAGATGCCGGTATTCGTCCCAGAGGGGGTCTTCGGCTATGTCGGTCACTATAACCGGGGCCTTTCGGTATGCGGCTGTGCCGCACGAGCCTGTAGCGGGTCCTATCTCTGAACCGTCGATGGCTCTCACATACCCTTCCGGTAGGCTCGGGGCCGCGCCATGCCTGAGACGCTTCCCGCTTTCATCTATAATCAGAAACGAGCAGAGCATCCCGTTCGCCAGCTTTTCTATCTCGCTGCATATAAGCTCAAGCGTTCGGTAAAGCGGGTTGTTTCCGGCCATGCTCTCGAACACCTTCTTCTCGATGTTCAGCATGGAGAGGGCCATCTTTTGCTCCGTTATGTCTTCGCACGCGATCTTGGCGAATCCATCTCCGCTCTCGGTCCGGATGGTCTTGGCATTTTCCCTGACCCATATAACGTTTCCGTCCTTTTTGACCTTCCGCGCCTCCCATCTGTACTCGATACCGGGATTGTCGAAGGAGATTTTAAGCCTCTCGGCCACGCATTCCCTGTCGCCGGGGTGAAATACATCGAGAACGGGCTTCCCCACGAGCTCCTCCTCGGAAAAACCCAGGCCCGACGTGCTGGTCGAGTTCGCGGCGATAACTATTCCGCTGCTGTCCACGGTGAAATACATGAACGGACTGAATTCGTAAAAGGACTTATAGGAAAGGTCCTTACCGGTACGGGACTCCTTTTTTGAAGAGGTCTTTCCTTCAGCCTGCCCCGAAGGCGTATCCGTTTTCTTCGCCTGCCCTGTGTAAAGTTTACTCATATACGCCGTCTGACATCTGAATCTGGCAAACTTTGCCGGCGGGTATGGGAATCGTAGTCGTCGGATGGTATGAGCCGGCTTCTTCGGAGAATCCCCGTCTCCTTATGCCTGAGCGAGCTTTCTGCGTACCACTGTCGGCCTTGCGTCGGGCCCATGTCCGGGCCGCTTTTCCCTAATTCTATGCCTCATGCAGTTTTGTTTCAATACCAAATTATGCCGGTTCCAACGCCGGGAAAGCCATAGCGGGCGTGTATAATTAATCCCTGCATGCGTACGCTTCCGTTTTGCAAGATACCGTATTCGCTCATACTGACGACCCTTCTCCTGATAACGCCTGTTTTCTCCGCGTCCGGCGGTGAGGACGGCAAGAATCTCTGGCAGCCCACCGAAGGGGCCGAGCTCATAGGCAAACCGGCTCCCGGTCTCTCCGGGCTCACGTGGCTCAACTCGGGGCCCCTCTGCATCGAAGACCTCAGGGGCAAGGTCGTCCTCATACGCTTCTGGCTGGTCGGCTGCCCCTACTGCGAAAATACGGCTCCGGCCCTCGCCGGGCTCCACGGGAAGTACGGCGGCGACGGGCTCGTGGTCATAGGGATTCATCACCCGAAATCCGAAAGGACGAAGGACGACGCCCTCGTCCTTAAAGCGGCGAAGGGGCTCGGGTTCGGGTTCCCCGTAGCCTAGGACAGGGACTGGAAGGTCATAAACGCGTACTGGCTCGACGTCGCCCGGCGCTCCTACACCTCGTCGAGCATACTGATAGACAAAAAGGGGATTATAAGATTCGTCCACGACGGCGGGGAATTTTACAGGAGCGAAGACAACCCCGACGCCGACCTCGCGTACAAAACCATAGACCGCAAAATAAGAGAGCTCTTCGATGAAACCCCCTGACTTCAACTCTCAATGTTTGTCATTCCCGAATGCTTGTATCGGGAATCCAGCACGCCACGCGTGCACGAATCCGACGCCGCGGCTGTAAGCCGCGACCCCACACTTCTGTCATTCTGAACTTGTTTCAGAATCTCGTTTTTATCCTTTGTTTTCTGGGGGGCACCTTTTAAAAAGGGGGTGGACAGTGTCCGCAGACACCCGGCATGGCAAGAGACTTGGCCATTTTCACCTTAGCTCCGACTGACGTCTCTGCTCTTGAACCCCCCCCTTGGAAAAAGGCCTGTCGCGGCGAAGGCTGCGCCGAAGCCGGAGGGGTATGGGGCGATTTCTCCTTGGTTTTTCTTTCTTCTCCACATGAAAGAGCCGGGATGAGCGGGCACCTCGGCCGTTTCTTTCCTACCACGACCCCCCTCCTCCGCCTCCGAATCCGCCTCCGCTCGACCCGCCCCCTCCGAACCCGCTCCCGCCCGACTTCCTCGGGGCGGACGCGAACGTGCTGTTCATCACCCCGAGGCTCCTTCCTATGTCGGCGGCGAAAACCCTCGGCGTAAAGGAATTCGCATATCCCGGCGACGAATACCAGCCCGGCGGCTCCCTGTATATGTCCTTGAACGCGTCGGCCCACTTCTCTTCGAGCCCGAATACGAGCGCGAAGGGCAGGACCCTGTCGAAGAGGGTAGGGTCGTCCTTCGCGAGCGCCTCGATACGGCTTTTCTCGGCCTTGTCGATGAATTCCTTAAAGCCGAGGAGCTCTTCGTTCGCGAGCGCTCCCTCCCTCGTTTTTCTCGGCATGGATCCCGACCACGCGAGTATTATCACGCCCGAGAGGGCGATCGAAATCTTGAGCAGAAAGTTCGTAAAGAGGGCAAAGCCTATTATGAGCAGTATGATCCCCGCCCACTTGTAAATCCCCTTCACCTTCTCCGGGTCCCCGGGGAAGTATCCGCCTCCGACCAGCTCGTCGTAAAGGGACTTCTTTATGCCGGGCAGCTCCCTGTAGAACTTATTCCTGAGGTCCGAGATCTCCACCTCGCCGCCGGTCTTGAAAATCCCGTCGAGCACCTTCTTCTCGTGGGGCTTGAGCTCCCCCTGCGCGGCCTCCTTCGTCTTTATGAGCTTGTAGTCCCTGTCCGAGAAGAAATAGAATTTCGTCGACGTCTCCTCTTCGATCCTGAGATATCCCCTCACGGCGAGGTCTATGACTGTAGACGTTATGTCCGCGACGTCCGCCCTCTCGTCTATGAGCGTCCCCGCCTCGGCCGGGGTGAATCCCTCGGGCGGCTCGTACCTTACCATTACGGAGCCCCTTCCCTCGGGGTCGCGTCCGCTCGTCCGCCAGATGTAGAACATCCCGAAGAACGTCGCGAAGGGCAGGACGAAATACCAGTTGTCCGAAAGGAGCCGGAGTAATTTCTCGAGCCCCGAGGGCTCCTTTACGGTCCCCTTCGGAAACCCGGTCACGGTGGTAAGGCCCTCTCCCGCCCAAAGGGCGCGCGTGGCGGCGAACTCCGCCTCGCTGTCAGTCGCGGACGCCGTGCAGTCCCTGCCGGTCGCTCCCCGGTGGCCCGTATAACATTCCGCCTTGATTTCTCCCGCCGCTCCCTCGGGGAGATATACCCTGGCGCCGGCCTTCTCTATCGGCACCCTCCACTCGTCCCCCGTCACGTTCCAGTAAAGCTCGTCGTGGTCTTCGAAGAACGCCGCGGCCCCCCTCACTGTATACTCGATCCTGTACCCGTGCACCCCGGTTACGGTCCTGTCCGGGTCCCCTATCCGGATGTTTACCACCGAACCCTCCGTGCTCACCTTATACCGATAAGGGTTCCCGTCGAAGTCCGTCACATCCTTAACGTCTATCTTTATGCTGTAACGCTTGTAACCGTAATCGTATTTATAAGGGATGTACCTGTATATGCCGTGCCTCTCCGCATATTGAAAGTCGTACTCTATGTCCTCGACGACGGTGAGGCTCCCGCTCTCGTCTATGTATATGTCCGAATGGAAGCTCCTTATCTCCTCCGCATCGGCCGCCGGCATAAGGACGGCAAAGAAGGCGAGGGCGAGGATTATAAGAGCGGCGCGCGCTTTAGTCATGTAAGATGGGGCCTCCCCGAGGGCCTTTTTACTGGCCGAAGCTTACTTTCGGAGCGGTTCTCTCGGCCTCTGAATCGAGCTCGAAATACTCCTTCTTCCGGAAGCCGAACATGTTGGCCACGAAGTTGCTCGGAACCGTTTCTATCTTCGTATTGAGGTCCCTGACGACGGCGTTGTAATAACGGCGAGCGAGCTGTATCTGCTCCTCTATCCTCGAAAGCTCGGCCTGGAGCTCGAGGAAATTCTGGTTCGCCTTAAGGTCCGGATATGCCTCCGAAAGGGCGAAGAGACTCTTGAGCGTCGACTGGAGGAAGTTTTCCGCCTCGGCCTTGGCCTCTGGTGTCGTGGCCTGCATGGCCCGGCTCCTCGCCTCGACCACGCTCTCGAAGGTGGACTTTTCGTGGGATGCGTATCCCTTCACGGTCTCGACGAGGTTCGGTATGAGGTCGTATCTTCTCTTTAGCTGAACGTCCACGTCCGACCATGCCTGCTCGGCCATGTTCCTCAGCTTGACGAGCCCGTTGTAAATCCCGACTAAAGCGAACGCTACCGCCGCTATAACGGCAAGAACTATAAGTGTCCCGGTCATGTCTTTGCCTCTCTTCTTTCTTTCTCGGGAACGCGGCTCCGCACCCCCGGGTCGGATAAATTATAAATCAATTTATCCTCCCCCGCGACGAACCCGGCTTATCGGCTGCCTCGAAAGCGGCCGGCCGCTTACCAGAGCGGGTTGAAAGTGAGGCCCGAGAGTATCTTCGGATAAAAATAGGTGGTCTTGTGCGGCATCCTCTCGCCGTCGCGGACGACGTCGAATATGTCGCCGGCCTTGAGCTCGGGGAGTATAAAGCCGAGCGGGTATTCCCCGCTCCCCGTGAGTTTGACTGCCTCTTCCAGGAACTTCGTGTAGAAAACCCCGGATTCTTCCTCGTTCAGTATGTCCTTGAAAACTATCTTGTGAAGGAGCATGACGCCGAGCCTCGAATACCCTTCGCCCGAGCGGTCCTTCACGGAAACCCTGTACGCTTTCTTCCTGTCCCCTGTTATGACGGTAAATTCCTCGTGGCCTATGTCGGACACGGCCTCGCCGAACTCCATCTCTTTCACGTTGAAGTACTCGCCCAGCTTTGCGAGGAACGATTCCGCCGTGTATCGGCCCATGTTCTTAGCCAGCCTGTGCGTGGGGTTGATAATGAGCCCCTCGCCCTCGCCGCGCGCGAGGAACATCATCACGTAGTCATAAGGTTTCTCTTCCTCTGTCGGGTTACTCTCCCTCTGGATTCTCCTGTAGTCGAGCGCGGTCTCGTACCTGTGATGCCCGTCGGCGATGAGAAAGCTCGTGTCCTCGAGGCGCCCGGCCACGCGCGAGATAACCCCCTTGTCCGATATCTTCCAGAGTATATTTCTCACGCCGTCCGCCGTCGTAACGTCGAATATCGGGGTCCCGAGTTTCTCCTCTATGGCCTTCTCCGTGTCCCCCTCGGGGTCCGAATAAACGGAGAATACCGGGCTCATGTTCGCCTTACACGCCGTATTCAGCTTGAGCCTGTCCTGCTTGTGCTTCGGGAAAGTCAGCTCGTGCGGGAGTATCTTCTTCGTGGAAAAGTCTTCGAGCTTCACCTTCGCTATGAACCCCTTCCGTGTGTACTTCTTCCCCCCGATTTCGAATTCCTGGTGATAAGGGTATATCGACGGCTCCTCGTCCTGTATGAGCACGTCGCCCAAGAACCAGTCCCTGAAGGTCTTCGCCGCCCTCTCGTATTTAAGGTCCGTATCACCTTTCGGGAGGACGAGCCTCACGACGTTATGCGGATCGAGCGCGAGCAGCTCTTTCTGCTCCGCCTGGCTTATGACGTCGTACGGGGGCGCAAGCACCTTCGAAAAGTCCCCGATTTTCTCCGGGTTATACCTTATACCCTTAAACCCTCTGACTGTAGGCATTCTATAAATACTCCTTTAATTCCCGGGATGAAAGGTCTCCCTCTCGCACGATTCGGGGGGAGCCGGCGGCGAGGTCCACGATTGTAGACCCTTTCGAGGCCGGAATGTTACCAGAGTCTATTATAAGTTCAACCTTACCACGGAATGTTTCGTATACGTAACTGGATTTTAATATGTTACCCGCGCCGCTCAGGTTTGCGCTCGTCGATGTAATGGGAACGTCTATATATTCGAAGAGCGCCCTTACGAACGGGTGGGCCGAGATCCTTACGGCGACCTTCCCGGTCCCCGCCGTTATAACGGGGTTCAACTCTCCCGACACCTTAAGTATTATGGTAAGCGCCCCCGGCCAGAATTTCCCGGCCAGCCGTTCGGCGGCGGGCGGCGCCTCGGCTATGGACCCGAGCATCTCGAAGTCCCTCACGAGCACCGGTATGGGCATGTCCTTCGGGCGGCCCTTTATCTCGAATATCCTTTCGACGGCGGCGTCGCTCGTGACGAGCGCACCTATCCCGTACAGGGTCTCCGTCGGATAGACGATAACGCCCCCTTCCCCTAAAACCCCGGCGGCCCGCTCCGGCGATCCCGGGTCTTCGGCTTTTATTACTTCAGTCAACGGCCTGCGGTTCTTACCTGTCGTGCTTTTTCGCCGCGCTTTCTACCTTCCTGGCCAGGCGTTTTCTGGCTTCCTTCACCCTTTTGTTCACTTCCGGGTACTTTACGGCGAGTATGGCTCCGGCGTAAAGGGCGGCGTTTCTCGCCCCGCCCTTGCCTATGGCCATGGAGGCTACGGGTATCCCCGGCGGCATCTGCACTATGGCCAGAAGGGCGTCGAGCCCGTTCAAGGGCGACGAGTCCACGGGAACGCCTATCACGGGCAGGGTCGTATAAGATGCGACCACCCCCGGTAGATGGGCGGCCCATCCGGCGCCCGCTATTATTACCTCGATTCCCCTTTTTTCGGCGCTTTCGACGTACCTTTTAACCCTGCCGGGCGTTCTGTGGGCCGAGGCCACCCTGAGCTCGTACTCTATTTCCAGCTCCTCGAGGGCTTTACAGGCGTCCTCCATGCTTCCCAGGTCCGAATCGCTGCCTACTATGATTCCAACTTTAGGCATAATTAAGCCGAAAACATATCCCGTTTGCACTATTTTTTCAAGGACTACCCCCGGCCTTTTAATATTTCATCCGTTGGGTACACTGGCTTGGTTGTACTTGACAAAGATAAGCGCGTGGTTATTTTAATATGGGAAAATCGGTTTTTTTTCACTATAACTATAATAGAATAGACACAGAAAAACAGATACTGAACTCCAGCCAGTCTTATTTCAGATAACACTATTATAAAAATAGAAGGAGGTTTGTTATGAAGGTAAGGCCATTACACGACAAGGTTTTAATTCAGAGACTCGATAGCGAAGAAACCACCAAAGGCGGTATCATCATTCCCGACTCCGCAAAGGAGAAACCGCAGGAGGGCAAGGTAATAGCGGTTGGTAACGGCAGGGTCCTCGAGGACGGCTCGACCAAGCCGCTCGAAGTCAAGAAGGGAGACAAGATTCTCTTCAGCAAGTACGGCGGTACGGACATCAGGATCGACGGCGAAGACTACCTCATACTCAGCGAGGAAGAAATTCTGGCCGTAGTTGATTAATCCAACCCCCAAATCCAAAATTCCCAGGAGGTAGAAGAAAATGGCAGCAAAGGAAATCAAATTTGAGAGGGCGGCGCAGGACTCGATATTGAA